>JAFAWR010000046.1 GCA_019241635.1 Solirubrobacterales bacterium | reverse complement strand
GAGATGTACGCGTTGATTCCGGCGACGTAGTTGGTGGCGTCGCTGAGGATCTGCTGGCCATCGGGCAGGTTGGCCGACGCCCAGTTGATCTGGTTGGTCAGGTCCTGCTCGGTGTAGGGCTCGTTCTGCCAGACGCTCTCGTCCATGCCGACGTTGGCCCCGCCGGCGAACTGGGCCAGGTCACCGCGCCCGGCGTGCCGGAGCACGTCGATGAAGAACAGACGGTCCTCGGCGGTGGCGTAGCCGATGCCGAACATCAGCTCCGCCCGCGTGTCGCCGTAGATGTGCGGTACGCCGAACTGCGAGTCGCGCTCGATCGTCACGCCCGGCTCGGGGCTCTCGGTGCTGGCCACGTCGCCGGACGGCACCCCGAAGGTGGCGTCCTTGTAGAACTGCGGGATCTGGGCCTCGGTGATCGGGACCGCGGTGGTCAGCCCCGAGTACATCCCGAGCTGGTCGTTGGCATGCGGCGGGTAGGTGCCCGCGGCCTTGAACGCCCCGGCCTGGGTCAGGTTGTCGAGTCCGTTCTCGCCCGGCGGGAGGATGTTCCGGAAGCCGCCGTAGTCGTTGGTTCCGTAGGGTTGCACCTGCGCGGCCGCCGCGGGCGCGAGCGCGCACGCTGACGCGAGCACGATCGCGGCCACCCTGCCAATGCGCCGGAACACGGTCCGGCACCCTACACCTACGCTGCGGCGGCGTGCGCCGGTTCTGAGCCGGGCGCGGCGTGCATCAGCTCGCGGGCCGCCTGGAGTGTCGGCGCGGTCTGGAGCGCGGCCTGGAGCGCCTTGCCGCCGCCCAGCCGCTCCACGTACCACGGATAGAACTTGCGCAGGTAGCGGGTCGCCCGCTCGAGTCCCACGTGCTCGACCGCCCGCTCGATCACCCAGTCGAGCTCGGCGAGGATCTCCTCGCGCCCGGGCTCGGTGCTGCGCAGCCCCAGGACCTGCTCGAACAGCCACGGATTTCCCAGCGATCCGCGGGCCAGCAGCACCGCGGCCGCGCCGGTCTGCTCGAACGCCGCCTGCACCCGCTCGGGCGAGGACAACCCGCCGGACACGAGCACGGGCACCGGGAGCTCGTCGACCAGCTCGCGAACGAGCTCATACCTCGGCGTGCCCTTGTGGCGCTGCGAGGCATGCCGGGGGTGGATCGAGATGGCCGCGACGCCGCCGTCGTACACCAGCCGGCGGGCCACCTCGAGGCCGCTCAGATCGCCGGGGCGCTGCCCGGAGCGGAGCTTCACGGTAACCGGCAGACCGCTCCCGGAAGCCGCTGCACGCGCTACCGCCACCGCCCGCGCAGGTTCCTCGAGCAGCGCCGCCCCCGCCCCCGTCTTGCACACCTTGGGCACCGGGCAGCCCATGTTGATGTCGATCAAATCCGCGCCGGCGGCGGCTACCCGCTCGGCCGCCGAGGCCATCACGTCGGGATCGTGGCCGAACAGCTGGACCGAGACCGGGTGCTCCTGAGGGTGAATCCGCAGCAGCTCACGGCAGGTACGCTCGTTGCGGTAATGCACGGCGAAGCTCGAGACCATCTCCGACACGACCAGCCCCGCCCCGTGGCGTTTGGCCTGCAGGCGCACGAACCAGTTGCCGATGCCGGCCAGCGGCGCCAGCACGACGCGGTTGGGGATCGGGATGTCACCCAGCCGCCAGGGATCGCTGAGGGATCGGCTCACGGCCGTTCATGGTACGAATGCCCGGCATGAACCTGTTCGAAGCGCTCAGACCTTGGACCGAGGTCATCTTCGAGCAGGTTCCGGGAATCGAGCTGTTCGACGCGCACACCCACCTGGGTGGGAATGACCCGGACGGCATGAAGCAAACCCCGGACGAGCTCGTGAGCTCGCTGCGAACCGCGGGGGCGCGCGGCGCCTTCACGTTCCCGTTCCACGAGCCCGACGGCTACCGGGAGGCCAACGACGCCGTGATCGAGGCGGCGAGGCAGGCACCGGACGGGCTGCTCATCCCGTTCTGCCGGGTCGACCCGCACGATGACCCGTTGCCCGAGGCCGAGCGCGCGCTCGCCGCCGGCGCGCGCGGGATCAAGCTCCACCCGCGGGCCGAGGAGTTCACGCTGGATCATCCGAACGTCCGGCCGCTGATCGCGCTGGCCGACGAGCGCTCGCTGCCCGTGCTGATCCACGCCGGGCGCGGCATCCCCGCCCTCGGGCTGCACGCCGTACAGCTCGCGGAGGCGTTCCCGAATGCCCGGCTGATCCTCGCCCATGCGGGCATCTGCGACCTGTCGTGGATCTGGCGGGTGGCCGGCGATCTGCCCAATCTCCTGTTCGACACCGCCTGGTGGATCCCCACCGACTTCGAGACGCTGTTCTCGCTCGTCCCGCCCGGCCAGATCGTGTTCGCCTCGGACGCGCCGTACGGCAACACGCTGATCTCCGCCGCATTCCAGATGCGCTGGGCGCTTCAGCTCGGGTTCTCGGCCGATCAGATCCGCTCGATCGCGGCCGAGCAGTCGCTGCGTCTCGCCGCGGGCGCGCCGCTTCAGCCGGCCGGGCCGGCGATCGGCGAGCGCGAGAAGGCGCCGCATCTGCTGCTCGACCGCGTCGCCTTCTTCCTGCTGTTCAGCGCCATGGGCGCGATGCGGGGGGTCGACCCGACCGAGATGCTCGCCCTGGCCCGGCTGGCCTGCGACGTCCCCGACGAGATCGACGACGCGCCGGTCTTCGCGTCCATCCGCGGGCTGCTCGACGACTACGAGGCGTATGCCGCGGAGAACCCGGACGAGCGCCGGCGGATCACGTTCCTGATCCTGGCCGCGACGGTGGCGCGGACGCCGGACGTGCCGATTCCCCCGGCCGCACTGGCCCGGGATCGCGATTCCGCTCCCAGATCAGCCGCAGCCCGTTGAGGGTCAGCAGGTCGTCGACCTCGTCGATCGTCTCGCGGATGAACGGCACGAGCACGCCGGCCAGGCCCCCGGTGGCGATCACGCACGTGCCCGGGCCGAGCTCGGAGCGCAGCCGGCGCAGGATCCCCTCGACCTGACCGGCGAAGCCGTAGACGATCCCGCTGCGGATCGCGTCCACCGTGTTCTTGCCGATCAGCGCGCGCGGCGGGGCCAGCTCGACCTTCGGGAGCTTGGCCGCCCGGTCATACAGCGCGTCGATCGAGATCTCCGCGCCGGGGGTGATGATGCCGCCCAGATACTCGCCGGCCGCCGACACGATGTCGTAGGTGATCGCGGTGCCGAAGTCGACGACCACACAGGTGTCGTGGACCTTGTCGAAGGCCGCCACCGCGTTGGCCAGCCGGTCGGCCCCCACCTCGTGCGGATTGTCGTAGCGGATCGGCATCCCGGTCTTGATCGTCGGGCCCACCACGAGCATCTCGTGCCCCAGGTAGCGCCGGGCCATCTGGGTCCACTGCTCGGAGAGCTGCGGCACGGTCGAGGAGACGATCGAGTCGTCGATGTCGCCGAACGACAGGCCGCGCAGCTCGAGCAGATTGGACAGCCGGGATCCGAGCTCGTCGCTGGTCGACTCGCGTACGGTGGCGAACCGCCAGTGCTCGGACACCGCCTTCTCCGCCTCGGGGAACAGCCCGAAGTGGGTCTGGGTGTTCCCGACGTCCACGACCAGCAGCATCGGCGGGAGCGTACCTGCCGCTCGTGGCGCCCGCGAGCTTCGCTCGAGGGCGCCAGGACCGGCAGCGCCCGCTCCGCTTAGGAGCCGACGGCCTCGCTTAGCGGTGACATCCGATCTGGACGGATGTTCGATGCCGAACCTGCCACAACTTGCACTAAGCTGCCCGACCTGCACAAAGAAGGCTGGCGGTCCGGTGGGGGTGCGGGGCCGGGATCGCGGCTTCAAAAGGGGGGTTTTGTCCATGCGCATTGGACGTCGCATTCGCGGCGCCGCGGCCAGGCCGGCCGTGGTCGCCTTCGCCTTGATGACGGCTGGGGTCGGCCTGGGCTGGGCCGCGTCCCCGGCTTCGGCCGTGCTCGTGCACCTGCCCGGCGGCAGGTCGGCCAGCTACCAGCCGCTCCTCGGCGCGGCGAAGGCCGCACCGCTCGATTCGGTGTTCACCAACGTCGACTACAACGGCGGCCCGGTCATGCCGTCCAACGCGAACTACACGGTGTATTGGGATCCCTCGGGCGCCCCGTCCTATCCGTCCGGCTACAAGGCGGGGGTCGATCAGTTCTTCACCGACCTGGCTCACGACAGTGGCGGGGTCGGCAACGTCGACTCGGTGGCGGCGCAGTACAACGACGCGGCCGGCGACTACGCCAGCTACGTCTCATCGTTCGCCGGACGGCTCGACGACGGCGATGCCTATCCGGCCAGCGGATGCGCCGGGGCCACGATCTGCCTGACCGATGCCCAGATCCAGAGCGAGCTCTCGAGCTACATCTCGAGCCAAGGCCTTCCGCGCGACCTCACCCACGAGTACTTCCTCCTGCTTCCGCCGGGCGTGGAGACCTGCTTCGACGCCACCGGCGCGCAGGGCTGCTCGGCCGGCTCGAGCGTAAATCCGAAGTTCTGCGCCTATCACAGCAACAGCTCGATCGGCCAGGAGTTCATCTACGCCGACGACCCCTACGTCACGGGCATCTCCGGCTGCGATGACGGCAACCACCCCAACGGCTCGCCCTCGGATGGAGTCATCGAGGGCGGCCTGGTCCACGAGCACGACGAGTCGATCACCGATCCCGAACCCAACGATGCCTGGGCCGACGCGAGCGCTGGGGGCAGCGAGATCGGCGACAAGTGCGAGGGTGTCATGGGAACGTCCTCCGGCACGGCACCCAACGGCGCCAAGTACAACGAGGTCATCAACGGTCACCTGTACTGGTTCCAGCACGAGTGGAGCAACCAGGGCCACACGTGTTTGGGACGCCTGACCTTCCAGGGCAACCGGCCCGTCGCCACGTTCACGAGCACGCCTTCCGGCTACCTGACCATTGCCTTCGACGCCAGCGGCTCGACCGCGGACGGCGGGGTCTCCGAGTACAACTGGCAATGGGGCGACGCCGGCAGCCCGACCAGCCCACCCGCGGGAACCGAGACGAGCAGCGCGACCATCGAGCACACGTTCCCGGGCCCCGGCACGTACACGGTCGCGCTAACCGTGTTTGCGGCCGATGGCACGAGCACCGGCACGACGCGCACGATCACGGTTTCGGAACTGCCCCCCGCCGCACCCGGATGGGCCCTGAGCGATTTCGCCACCGGCTTCGACAACACGTACCTCGGCCCGATGGGGATCGTCGCCGACCAGTTCGACAACCTCTACGTGGGGGACGCTCCGGACGGGCTGCTCTACAAGTTCGGCTCGCAGGGCGGGATCGCCGCCGACAACGTCCTGTCCCCCAGCGCGATCGGCTCCTGGCCGCTCGGCCTCGCGTTCGGCAAGGACGGCGAGCTTTACGCGGTCCTCAACGGCGACAACGAGGTGGTCCAGGTGGATCCGGTCACCGGCGACGTCGTGCGGGTGGTCGCGGATGTCGGTGATCCGCTCGGTATCGCCACCGATCCGGTGAGCGGCGATCTGTTCGTCACATCGGACTCGGACGGCGGCGTCGACCGGATCAGCGACCCGAGCAGCGCCTCGCCGGCCGTCACGCAGTACGCAACCGGGATGAGCGTGCCCGATGGCATCTCGGCCGCACCCGACGGCACCTTCTACGTCGAGGACAACGGCAACATCGACAGCGTCAGCGCCAGCAATTCGGCCGCGCCGGGCACAGTGACACCGATCGCCAATGTCTCGAGCGCCGACGGCGTCGGCGTGGGGGCGAACCCGTTCGATCCGGCCGCGCCGACGTTCGTCGTCGCCAACGGCAACGACGGCACGATGACCCAGATCAACCTGAACCAGACCCCTGCCACCACCGCGCCGGTGTTCAGCGGCGGGACGCGTGGCGACTTCGTCACGGTGGCGCCGGACGGCTGCCTCTACGCCACGCAGCAGGCGACGGTGCTGAGAGTCAGCGACGCCGACGGCTCCTGCCCGTTCTCGCCGATCACCCCGTTCCAGCCGCCGGCGCTGCAGCCGGTGGCGCCCGCCGCGATCACCCCGACGTCGGCGACCTTCCAGGCGACGGTCAACCCGCAGGGAACCGCGACCACGTTCCACTTCCAGTACGGCACCGGCACGGGGTACGGCAGCACGACTCCGGATCTCAGCGCGGGATCCTCCGATCAACCGGTGACCGTGTCTCAGACGGTCACCGGGCTGGCCCCGGACACCGTCTACCACTATCGCGTCGTCGCGCACAACGAGGCCGGAACCGTCTACGGATCCGACAGCGTCCTCTCGACGCTCTCCCAGGTGAACGTGGTCCCGCAGGGCGGCACGCCGGCCCCGACCGTGCTCAGCCTGCCGACGATCAGCGGGCGCGCCGTGCCCGGGCAGACGCTGCGCTGCCAGGCCGGTACCTGGACCGGCGCCACCGGATATTCGTTCAGCTGGGTCCGGGATGCCCGGGCGACGAGCGCCCAGGGGTCGACGTACCGGATCAAGCAGACCGACGTCGGGCACCGGCTGGCCTGCATGGTGGAGGCGCAGGGTCCGGGCGGCACGACGCCCGCGGAGAGCGCCGCGGTCACGGTCAAGCGGATCGTCCGCCTGTTCACGATTCACGTGACCGCCCCGACCACCTCGCCGGCCCAGCTGCGCGAGGCCGGCGCGCGACTGGCGATCACGGTGCCGCGCGCGTGCTCGGCGACCATCCGCCTGTTCCTGATAACGCCCGGGCACCGCGTCCCGACAGTCAGGGTGCTGGCGGTCAGGCAGCTGAGGTTCACCGGCCGCGGCACCCGGACGCTGACGATCGCGGTGCCGGCGTCGGCGCTCGGCCGAGGCATCGTCCGCCTCGCGGCGAGTGCCGCCGGCGGCGGGGAGCAGAGCCGGCCGGCGTCGGTGACGATCTATCGAGGTCATTGACCACGCAGGCGCTAGGCTGGTCGCGATGATCAAGCTCGCGGTGGTGCTGGGAACGGCCGTGCTGGTGCTGGCGGGGATCACGGTCGCGGTGGCCGACCAGTCCCCATCGCATGGGGTCCAGCCGCGCCAGGCCACGCCGCAACAGGTTCCGCCGGCGCACGCCGGATCGGCGCACTCCGGTTCCGCGCCCCCGGTTGGGCATCCGATCCCTCAGACGCGGATCTCGATTGTCTCCTCGAACGTCCCGGTGAGCGGTGGCGTGGCCCACGTGCGGCTGTCGTGTCAGATGGGCGAGGCGATCCGCCTGACCTGCCAGGGCGTGCTCTCGCTCCAGGCGCTCGGCGCCGGCGGCTCGGGCCGCCTGCTTGGGCAGGGCCGGTTCGCGATCGCGAACTGCTGCTCGGCCCCCTGGCACACGGTCAGCGTCCACCTGAACCAGGCGGGCCGCGGCGCCTTGCGGGCCACGCCGGTCCGGGTTCGTGCGCACGCGGTGCTCGACAAGAATGCCGCGTCGGGGACGCGCGTCGTCTCGCTGGTCCGGGGCGGCTAGCGCTCGTCGGGGGCGGCTAGCGCTGGAGCAGCGGTTGGCCGGCCGGGCGGACAGCCTGGCCGGGGGGCAGCACCGCGAGCGCGTCGGCCAGCCGGGTCCCGTCCGGCAGCGTCAGCTCGGGGTCGAGTTCGAGCAGCGGCACGAGCACGAAGCGCCGCGAGGTGACCTCGGGGTGCGGGAGGGTGAGGCGCTCCGATGCGTGGCTCAGCCCGTCGAGCAGCAGCACGTCGACATCGATCGGGCGCGGGCCGTGGCGGACACCGCCGGGCTCACGTCCCAGCGTGCGCTCGACCGCCTTGCACGCGTCGAGCAGCTCCTCGGGGCCGTGATCGGTCTCGACTCGCAGGCAGGCGTTGAAGAACTCGCGCTGGCCGAGCACGAGCCCGACCGGCTCGGTCTCATACACGCTCGAGGAGGCCAGAACCTGGACGCCGTGTGCGGGGAGCTCGCGCACCGCCGCCTCCAGGTGGGCCCGGCGATCGCCGACGTTCGAGCCAAGCCCGAGATAGCCCGTCCTCATGTCGGCGTCACTCGGCCTCCGCGCGTCACTCGGCCTCGCGCCACACCTCGACCGACACCTCGCTGACCGGCAGGGCCATCGGCGGCTCGGGCTTGGCCGCCTTGACCCAAACGGCGCCCAGGTCGTAGCGCTCGAGCAGGCGGTCGGCGATGGCCGTGCACAGCCGCTCGAGGGTCTTGTAGGAGCGCTGCTGGGCGACCAGGTTGGCCATCTCGCACACCTGCGCGTAGTCGACCGTGTCCTCGATCCGGTCGGTGACGGTTGCGTCGCACTCGCCGGCGTCGAGACGGAGGTCGAGCAGGAGCCGCTGGCCCACCTCGCGCTCGGCCGCGGTGACGCCAACGTGAGTGAACAGGGACAGCCCGCTGACCTCGATCGTCACCTCGGGCTCGGAGTGCCCCTCCTCGTCGTCCTCCTCTACTTCGTCGTAGTCCTCGGGGTCGTCCATGGCGGGCTGACCGTAGCAGCCGTGACCGTCAGGGCGTCGTGGACCGGGGCCACGTCGTGGACGCGAAACACGCGTGCCCCGCGCTCGTAGGCGAGGACATTGGTGGCGACGGTGGCGGCGACGCGGTCATCCGGGCAGTCGCGCCCGGTGAGGCGGCCCAGGAACGTCTTGCGCGAGGTTCCGATGAGGACCGGGCGGCCCAGCGCCACGAACTCGCCGAGTCGTCGCAGCAGCTCGAGGTTGTGCTCGACGGTCTTGCCAAAGCCGATGCCGGGATCGAGCAGGATCCGCTCCTCGGCGATTCCTGCCCTGACCGCGAAGGCCATCCGCTCCTCCAGGAACGCCTTGATCTCCCCGACCACGTCGTCGTAGTGGGGATCGCGCTGCATCGTGCGCGGGTCGCCGAGCATGTGCATGAGGCAGCAGTCGGCGCCGGCGCCGGCCACCACCGCGGCCATCTCCGGATCGCCCCGGAACGCGGTGACATCGTTGACCAGCGTGGCTCCGGCCTGCACCGCCCGGGCGGCCACGCTGCTCTTGGATGTGTCGATCGAGACCTGAGCGCCCGAGCCGCGCTCGAGCAGTCCCTCGATCACCGGCATCACCCGGCGGAGCTCCTCGGCCTCGGGCACGGGATCGGCACCCGGACGGGTTGACTCGCCGCCCACGTCGAGGATGGCCGCTCCTTCGGCCTCGAGCTCGAGGCCGTGGGCGATCGCAGCCTGGGCGTCGAGATAGCGCCCGCCGTCGGAGAACGAGTCCGGGGTGACGTTGACCACGCCCATGATCGTGAAGTCCGCCGGGCCGTCACTCATCCGGCCACCGTCCGTGGCGGTCGAAATATTCCCGGGCCTCCTCCTCGCGGTCGCGCTCGCGGTTGCTCTGCACGCTCATCCGGAACATCCAGTTGAGCATCCACACGATGACCGCCACGATCACCAGCCCGACCCCGGCGCCGGCCGCAGAGGTCTTGCCGTGTCCGATCACGATCCCGACCACGCCGGCGATCGCGATCGCGATCGGGACCCAGACGCGGGTCAGCTTCAGGAGCAGGTCACCCATCGGTACGGCCCATGGTCAAGCGCCGGACGTTACCTGGCGCTAGAGAATTGATTCCGCGACCGGGAGTTTCTCGCCATTCGAGGACCCGCGCGGCGCGAATGGTGAGTAGTGCGCGCTATTCGGGACTGATCTCGCCACTCGCGGACCGGCAGACGCCGAATGTCGAGTTCGTCCCTACTGAAAAGAGGTCCATCGGGCCGGCACCAGTGGCTGTCCGAGACCCGAGCCCCGGCACAGCTCGGTTCTGCCCCGCTCACCGCGCCGCCCCGTCCCGTCCCGTCCCGTCCCGCGCAACGCGCTTTACCGCCTCCTTACCGCCACGTTGCCGGCGGCTCGCACACTGCCGCCCATGACTTCTGCACATGCCAACGACTCGAGACAGGAGCCGCGAGATGCCGCGCTTCCGCATTTGACCCGACGCACACGACCACACCATTCAGAAAGGAGGCGGGACATGCCTCGCGGTCGTTATCGCCGATAAGCCAGATCGCCGCCACACGCCGGCGAGGGCCTGAGAAACCTCTCGCTCGCCGGCGTGAATCGGCGCCGTCACCACCCCGCGTCCACCGTCAACCCAACCGCCCATGCTCTCGCTACTTCGCCAACCCAAGCTTCTTCGTTTCTACTTCGCGCACGGCCAGTCCCAGCTCGGAACCGGCGCGAGCTATGTCGCGCTCGTGCTGATCGCCTACCAGCGTCTGCACTCCGGTTGGGCCGTGGCGCTCGTGCTCCTGTCCGAGTTCCTGCCCGGCGTCGTCCTCGCCCCGTACTTCGGCGTGCTCGCCGACCGTCACTCGCGCCGGACCCTGGCCATTGCCGCTGAGGTAATCCGGGCCGGTGCCTTCCTCGGCCTCGTGGTCATCTCATCGTTCACGGCGACGGTCGCTCTGGCCCTGCTGGCCGGAGTCGGCACGGCGCTGTTCCGCCCCGCCGTCAACGCCGCCCTTCCCGGGCTGGTCACCCCCGAGGAGCGCTCACCCGCCACCGCCCTGTATGGCGCGCTCAAGAACCTGGGCTTCACGCTCGGGCCTGCGTTGTGCGGCCTCGTGGTCATGCTCGGTCCGGCCAGCTGGGTGCTGGCCGGCAACGCCGCGACATTCGTGATCTCCGCCGCGCTTCTGGCCGGTGTACCGCTCGGGCGGGCGGGTGAGGATGCCGGCGGGGAAGGCGCGGAGCCACGCTCGGCGTGGCGGGACGCCAAGCTCGGGGCGCGTTACGCCGCGCGGGAGCGACGGGTCGGGGCGCTGATGCTGATCGTCGCCATGACCGTGTTGTGCGGCGCGCTGATCAACGTCGCCGAACCCCTGCTGGCTATCGGTCCGCTCCACGCCGGCGGGTCCGGATTCTCGATCCTGATGACGCTCTACGGCCTTGGCATGGTCGCGGGGGCGGCGTATACCGCGCGGCTGGGATCTCGGATCTCGGTCCTGCGGGCTCATTTCCTGGCCGGCGTGGCGATGACCGGGGTCGCGATGCTCGCGTGTGCCGCCGCGGGCAGCCTGGCCGGCGCCCTGGCGCCGTTCGCGATCGCCGGCTTTGCCAACGTGGTGATCATCAATCCCCAGATCCGGCTTCTCCAGGAGCTCGTGGCCGGCCAGCTGCGCGGTCGGGTGTTCGGCCTGCTCGACAGCCTCGAGTGCAGCTGCTTCGCGATCGCGTTCCTCGCCGCGGGGGCCTTGCTGACCGCGATCGGGCCGCGCGCCCTCTACGTGTTGAGCGGGGCGCTGCTCCTGGCGACCGCGGTGTTCGGGCTCGGGCTGTTCAGGGCGCCGGCCTCCGCCGACGCGGTTCGGCACGACGCGCTGGCCGCCGCCGAGGCCGCCTGACCTAAGAGCCCGAGGCGCCAGACGCATCCCGGCACCCCGCCGCCGCGCATCACCGCCGCACGCCAGGGGTAATTTTTGCGGGGTGATGGAGTTCGGCGTCCTCGGGCCGCTCATGCTTCGCACCGCCGAGGGCACGCTGACCTTGCCCTCGGCCAAGCAGCGCGCTCTGCTGGCCGTGCTGCTGCTGGAGGCGCCACGCAACGTGGTCAGCGCGGAGCGCCTGATCGATGAGCTCTGGGGCGAGGATCCCCCGGCCACCGCCATCAAGGCGCTCCAGGTCCACGTCTCGAATCTCCGCCGTCTCCTCGGCCCTACGCAGCCGGTGGTGACGCGGCCCACGGGCTACGCGCTCGAGCTCGATCCAGACACCATCGATGTCCACCGGTTCGATTCGCTGCTGAGCCGAGCGCGCAGCCTGCGCAGCGGTGGCGACGCCGCCGGCGCCCTGAGTGCCCTGGTCGAGGCATTGGCGCTCTGGCGCGGCCCGGCGCTGGCCGACGTCGAACTGCTCGGGCCCGGCGCGACCGAGGCGGGCCGGCTGGAGGGCCGGCGAGCCATCGCCCAGGAGGAGCGCATCGAGCTCGAGCTGGAGCAAGGCGACGCGGCGGCCCTGGTGCCCGAACTCGAGGCACTGGTCTCCGCGCACCCGTACCGCGAGCGCATGCACGGGCTGCTGATGCTCGCGCTGTACCGAGCCGGCCGCCAGGCCGATGCGCTCGAGGCATTCCGGCGGGCGCGGGCGAGGCTGGTCGAGGAGCTCGGGCTTGATCCCGGGCCCGAGCTCGTGCGCCTCGAGGCGGCGATCCTCGCCCAGGACCCGGCAATCGCTCAGCCGCCGCCCACGACCGGCGCCGCGCCGTCCGGCGCGCCCCCACCCGACGCGCCCGTGCCGGCGGCCGCCGAGCCTGCTCCCAATCCGATGCCCCGGCCCACGTCGACGATCCTCGGCCGCGACGCGGTGCTGACCGCTGCGCTCGCGATGCTCGAGCGCTCCGACGTGCGGCTTCTCACGCTGACCGGGACCGGTGGGATCGGCAAGACACGCCTCGGGTTGGAGCTGGCGGGCCGCCTGGGCGATCGCAGCCGGTTTGTCGAGCTCGCTGCGATAACCGAGGCGGAGCGAATCCTGCCCGCGATCGCCACGGCCGTCGGCGCCGAGGATGCGAGCGAGCCGGCCATCGCAGGCGCGCTGGACGGCGTCGGCGCGGTGCTTTTCCTCGACAACTTCGAGCAGGTCCTGGAAGGCGCCCCAGTGGTGGCGTCGTTGCTGCGGCGCATCTCGGACCTGACCATCCTCGCCACGAGCCGCGCGCCGCTGCGGCTGGCCGGGGAGCACGAGCTGCCGGTCGGACCCCTCGAGCGCGATTCGGCCGTCGAGTTGTTCGTCAGCCGGGTCCGCGAACGCGATCCTGCGTTCTCCCCCGGCAGCGATGAGCTCGCGGCGATCGCCGCGGTCTGTGCCCGCATAGACGGCGTCCCGCTGGCCATCGAGCTCGCCGCCGCACGCACCCGCGTGCTCGCGCCGAGCGCCATGCTCCTGCGGATCGAACGCCGGCTCGCCGTCCTGACCGACGGACGCCGGGATGCTCCCGAGCGCCACCGCACGCTTCGCGCCACGATCGCCTGGAGCCACGACCTCCTCACCGAAGCCGAACGCCGGCTGTTCGCCGAGCTCGCGGTGTTTCCGGCCGGCTGTGGACTTGAGGCGTGCGAGGCTGTAGCGGGCGGCGAGGTGCTCGATCCGCTCTCTGGACTCGTCGATCACGCACTCGTCGTGCGCGACGGCGAGCGATTCGCGATGCTCGAGACGATTCGGGAGTATGCGGTCGAGCAGCTATCGGCCCTGCCCGATGCCGTGGTGCTGAGAAGACGGCACGCGCTCTGGTGCGCGGAGCTCGCCGAGGCGGCCGAGCCCGAGCTCGACGGGTCACAGCAGGCTTGGTGGTTCGCGCGGCTCGACGCCGAGCTCGAGAGCCTGCGCACGGCGGCCGCCTGGGCGGTCGCCGAGGGCGAGCCGGAGTTCGCGCTGCGGATCGGCGGCTCGCTGTGGCGCTACTGGCTCGCGCGCGTGTTCGCGGCCGAGGTGGGCGGGATCCTCCGCGCGGCGTTGGCGACCGGAGCGGGCGACGCGGCGGTGCGCGCCAAGGCATTCAACTCGGCCGGTGTGCTCGCCGGCGCCACCGACGACTTCGCGGCCGCGCGGGAGTGCTTCGAGCAGGCGCTGGCGCTGGGCCGCCAGAGCCGCGAGCGGCGACAGACCGCGCGCGCGGTAGGGAACCTCGGCATGATCGCGTTCTTCGCGCAGGACTACGAAGCCGCCCGCGCGTACTACGAGGAGGCAGCCGAGATCTGGCAGGAGCTCGGAGACGTGCAGGGCCAGAGCCTCATGCGCCAGAACCTGGCGCTCGTCCACCTGGCGACGGGCGAGTTCGAGGCGGCGCTGGCGATGGTCGAGGAGAGCGTCGAGCTCTCTCGCCAGACCGGGGCCCGCGGGCGGATCGGCGCGACGGTCTCGGCCCTGTCGCGTCTGCTCGTCTTCCGGCGGCCGCGCGATCCACGCATCCCGGAGCTCCTGCGCGAGGCGCTCGAGCTCTCGGCCGAGGTAGGCGAGCGGCTCCAGACCGCCGAGTGCCTGGAGGTGGTGGCCCATTTCGCGCTGATCCGAGGCGAGCCGGCGGTCGGAGCCAGGCTGATCGGGGCGGGCGATGCCGAGCGCGTCCGCGCCGGCGCCGATCGCAAGCCCGACGAGCTGCCCTACTTCGAGGAGACCGCCCGCGGGCTGGCCGAAGCCCTCGGGCCGCTCGACTACGAGCGTCGCCGCGCCGAGGGACGCAGCATGGCGCTCGAGTCGGCGGTCGCCGAAGCTCTCGCCTTCACCGCGCGCCGCCGCCTCCGCGTGGCGTAGTCCAGCGGCCGCGAGCCCTTACCGCCGCATTACCGCGGGCTTGCCGGCGCCCGCAAGCATGTCGGCCATGGAAACGGAAATGGTTCTCAACGGGGCGCTCGAGCCGGCGCGCCTCCGACATGGAAAGGACGGGTAGCCATGGTCGAGCTCATGCGCTGGTAACCAGATGAGCTGCGATGGGCCGGGCCGGCCCCGCCTAGCTATTCCGCTGTTCCCCCGGCCAGACCAGGCCGGGGCAGCGGACGCGGGCCCTCGCGACGCTCGCCGGCCGGCGTGCCAGGGATCGGCACCTCGGGCGGCGGTGGCGCCTCGGCGCCGAACACGTCGGCCTCGGAGCGGCCGTCGAGCAGCGCCTCGAACTGCTCCTTCTCGATCGTCTCGCGCTTGATGAGGATCTCGGAGAGCGTCGCGAGCTTCTCGCGATGCGAGCTCAGGATGTCCTTGGCCTGGATGTGGGCCGCCTCGACGATACGACGGATCTCGTCGTCGATCTCGCGGGCGATCTCGTCCGAGTAATCCGGCTCCGCGCTGAACTCGCGGCCCAGGAACGGCTGGCCGTGGTCGTGGCCGAACACGCGCGGCCCGAGCTTCTCCGACATGCCGAAGCGCATGACCATCTGCTTGGCCGTCGCGGTGACCTTCTCGAGGTCGTTGGACGCGCCGGTGGTGA
Organism: Solirubrobacterales bacterium; assembly: GCA_019241635.1. Lineage (GTDB taxonomy): Bacteria > Actinomycetota > Thermoleophilia > Solirubrobacterales > Solirubrobacteraceae > Palsa-465. The sequence continues at coordinate 646 of JAFAWR010000046.1, read as the reverse complement.
TCTCCCCGAACACGATCTCCTCGGCGGCCCGGCCGCCGAGCGTCATCGCCATGGTGTCCTGGAGCTCGGCGCGGGTGGTCAGGAACTTGTCCTCGCCCGGGAGCGAGATCGTGTAGCCGAGCGCCTGGCCGCGCGAGATGACGGAAATCTTGTGGATCGGATCGGAGTTGGGCAGGAAATGCCCGACCATCGCGTGGCCCATCTCGTGATACGCGGTGATCCGCCGCTCCTTGTCGGACATCACGCGGGTCTTCTTCTCGGGACCCGCGATCACCCGCATGATCCCTTCCTCGAGCTCGATCTGGGTGATCTCGCGCTTGCCGTTGCGGGCGGCCAGCAGCGCCGCCTCGTTGACCAGGTTTGACAGATCCGCGCCCGTGAATCCCGGGGTCTGGCCGGCCAGCGCGTCGACGTCGATCTCGCGGGCCAGCGGCTTGCCGCGGGTGTGGACCTCGAGGATCTTCTTGCGGCCGTTGCGATCGGGCCGGTCGACGACGATCTGGCGGTCGAAGCGGCCGGGGCGCAGCAGCGCCGGATCCAGGATGTCCGGACGGTTGGTGGCCGCGATCAAGATGATGTTGTCCTTCATCTCGAACCCGTCCATCTCGACGAGCAGCTGGTTCAGCGTCTGCTCGCGCTCGTCGTG
>JAFAWR010000307.1 GCA_019241635.1 Solirubrobacterales bacterium | reverse complement strand
GCGGCGGATCGGCTCGAGGTCCTTGCGGCCGGCCTTGGTGATGTCGCCTCCCCGGAAGCGGATGGCTCCGTCGGTGGCCGCGATCAGCCGCACCAGCGCTCGGATCAGCGTGGTCTTGCCGCAGCCCGACTCGCCGACGATCCCGAGCGTCTCGCCTTCGCGCAGCGCGAAGGACACGTCGTCGACCGCGTGGACATGGCCGACCGTGCGCGGGACGATCGCACCGGCCTTGACCGGGAACAGCACGCGCAGGTGTTCGACCTCGAGCAGGGGGCCTCCGTTTCGCGCATCCGGCTCCGGCGGGCGTCCGCGGTCCGGCGACTCGACGTCGACGCTCACGAGATCACCGTCTCCTCGCTGGCCAGACCGATCTGATCGCCGACCTGACGCAGCTTGCGCTTGCGCTCGGGCTCGAGCCAGCAGCGATCGAGATGCCCCGGCGCCTCGGACAGGCGCGCCGCCAGGTCCGGCACCTCGGTGCAGCGATCGAATGCATGCGGGCAGCGCGGCCTGAAGTGGCATCCCTTGGGCGGACGCAGCAGCGACGGCGGAAGTCCGGGGATGGCGGGCAGGCGCTGGGAGCGGTCGCGGTCGATCCGGGTGATCGAGCCGAGCAGCCCCCACGTGTACGGGTGCTGCGGGTCGTAGAAGATCTCATCCAGCGTCCCCTGTTCGACCACCCGCCCGGCGTACATGACCACGATCCGGTCGGCGATGTCGGCCACCACGCCGAGGTCATGGGTGACCAGGATGATCCCCGCCTGGGTCTCCTCGCGCAGCTTGCGCAGCTCATCGAGGATCTGGGCCTGGATCGTCACGTCGAGCGCGGTGGTTGGCTCATCGGCGATCAGCAGCTTGGGCGAGCACGACAGCGCCATCGCGATCATCACGCGCTGGCGCATACCGCCCGAGAACTCGTGCGGATAGGAGCGCAGGCGATCGCTCGCGCGGGGAATCCCAACGCGCTCCATCAGCTCCGCCGCGCGCTCCATCGCCGCCGCCTTGGAGATGTCCGTGTCGTGGACCCGGATCTGCTCGACGATCTGGTCCCCAACGCGGTAGACCGGGTCGAGCGCGCTGAGCGGGTCCTGGAAGATCATCGCGATCTGCGCCCCGCGGATTCGGCGCAGCTCTTCCTCGGAGGCGGACACGACGTCCTTGCCCTCGAACAGCGCGCGTCCTTCGAAGCTCGTGTTGGGGCTGCGGGTCAGTCCCAACAGCGTCATCGCCGTCACCGACTTGCCCGAGCCGGACTCGCCGACGACCGCGACGACCTCGCCCCGGTCGATCCCGAACGACACCCCATCGACGGCCTGCACCGTCCCGTCCTCGGTGCGGAACGAGACCCGCAGGTCCTGCACCTCGAGCAGGTGTCCGTTCGTCGACGCCGTCGCGCTCACAGGCGAATCCGCGGATCGAGCACCGCGTAGAGGAGGTCGACGATCGCTCCGATCAGCACAACCATGAACGCACCGAAGATCGTGATCACCATCACCGGCGGAATGTCCAGCGCCTGCACCGACTGCTCGGCGTACTGGCCGATGCCGTGGAGGTTGAACACGGTCTCGGTGAGGATCGCGCCACCGCCGATCACCGCGGCGAAGTCGAGTCCGAACAGCGAGATGATCGGGATCATGCTGTTGCGCAGCACGTGTCGGACCATCACCTGGCGCTCGGTCAAGCCCTTGGCCCTCGCCGTTCGCACATAGTCGTCGTTGATCGTGTCGAGGATCGTCGAGCGCAGCACGCGCGAGTACACGCCGATGAACAGCACCGACAGCGCGAACCACGGCATGATCATGTGCTTGAGCCACTCGAACGGGTTCGAGAGCGGCGCGTAATCACCCGCGGGCAGCCAGCCGAGCTTGTCGCCGAAGTAGTACGAGAGCACCGCGCCGAGGAAGAACACCGGAGTCGAGACCCCGATCAGTGACAGCACGGTCAGCCCACGATCGAGCCAGCGCCCGGCCCGCCAGGCGCTGAGCAGGCCGAACACGATCCCCATCGACAGCCAGATGACCCCGGCGCCGATGGCCAGCGACGCGGTCACCGGCAGGTAGTGGACGAGCTGGCTGACCACATTCGTCTGCTGGGTGTAGGAGATGATCTGGCCGGTGAAGATCAGCTTCATGATCAGTAGGTAGCGGATGTACACCGGACGGTCGAAGCCCCACTGATGGCGGATGTGCGCGAGCGTCGCCGGAGTGGGGAACCGGCCGGCCAGCGACAGCTCCGGATGCGGGATCGCGGTGAAGATCAGGAAGGTGAGGATCGAGATCGCGATCAACACCCCGACCAACGAGGCCAGCCGGCGGATGACGAAGCGGCCCATCAGCGATCGCCCCTGATCACTGCGCCCGTCCCATCAATGCTCGATGCGGATCTTGGCCCGCGGGTCGAGCGCGTCGCGTACGCCGTCGCCGAACACGTTGATGCCCAGCACGCACAGGACGAGCATGATTCCCGGCACGAGCATCGTGTGCACCGCGGCGGGCAGCAGGCCGATGCCTTCGCCGATCATCGTGCCCCACGATGGGTTGGGCGGACGTACACCCGCGCCCAGGAACGACAGGCCCGCCTCGGTGAGGATCGCGTTGGCCATGATCAGCGGGATGAACACGATGATCGTCGAGGCCACGTTAGGGAGGATCTCGCTGAACATGATCCGCATGTGCCCGAGCCCCTGCTGCCGGGCCGCGTCGATGAACTCACGCTCCCGGAGCCCGAGCACCTGACCACGCACGGGCTTGCCCACATACGGGATATAGATGACGCCGATGATGATCGCCGGGATCTGCAGCGAGTTGCCGCTCAGCCGGGTGAAACCGAGATCGAGGCCGCTGATGGCCAGCACGACACCGAGGGCGATGCCGAGCAGGATCACCGGGTAGGCCCAGATCAGCTCGAAGACCCGTGAGATGAGCCCGTCAAGCGGCCCGCGGAAGTAGCCGGCGAGGATCCCGAGCAGAGTGGCGAGGACGATTGTGATCAGCGTCGCCTCGGCGCCGATCTGGAGCGAATTGCGCCCGCCGTAGAGCAGCCGGACGGCCACGTCGCGACCGGTGTTGTCCGCCCCGAGGAAGAACTTGGCGTGCCAGGTCGGCCCGATCGGCAGGCCGAACTGGTTCAGCGCCGTGTCGACGTGCTCGTCGTTGGGTCCGGTGTGGGCGATGTCGTGCGAGTACACCGGCGCCAGCAGGCACAGGATCACGACGAGCAGGAACAGGGCGCCGAAGACCAGCGCGACCTTGTTGCGCTTCAGGCGCCGCCAGGCCAGCTGGTAGGGACCGAGTCCGGGCGGCAGCTCCTCGCCGGCGTCGGCCCACGCCGACGATTCGGCAGAAAGCTCGGTGCCGGTGGCGGTAGTGCTCATGGCGCGATAAGCCTAACTGCGGCAGCGGCCCGGGGCCAGTGCGACCCCGGGCCGGCAAACCGCGACTACTTCAACTGCAGCGAACTGAAGTCGTTGCCCTCCAGCGGGCTGAACACGACCTTGCTGAAGTCGATCCGGCTCGAGAGGAACTCCGGCGAGGACAGGTAGCCGTAAGGCACGACATACGCCTTCTGGGCGGTGTAGTAGTCGAGTGCCTGCCACCGGGACGCCACGGAGTCGACCTGGGTGGCCGGCACCGGATAGAGCGCCTTCAGCTCCGACTGGATGTGCGGATCGTTGGCCTCCTCGTAGTTCGAGTTCCCGACGGGCAGGATCGCGTTCCCATCGACCAGGTTCTGGTAGAAGTCGGTCGGGTTCGGGAAGTCCTGCTGCCAGTCGGCGAAGCCCGTCTGCGGGTGGTTCTTCAGCGTCTCGATCGTCGAGAAGTACTCCGCGTCGGCGATCGTCTTGAGCGTGGCCTTGAACCCGATCGCGTTCAGCGTGGCGGCGTAGTTCTCCGCCCACTGAAGGCGCGGCTGGCGGTTCTCCGCCCACACCGTGACGGGCTGACCCGCCATCCCGGATTGCTGGACCAGCTGCTTGGCCTTGGCCACGTTCGGCGGCGAGTTCGGGTCGCCGTACGGGCAGGTCTGGGTCGGATGCCCGACCATGGCCGGCGGGAGCAGGTAGCAGCCCGGCACCAGCGCGCCGCTGCCCAGCCGGGCCAGGGCGGGCCGGTCGACCGCGGTCGCCACCGCCTCGCGGGCGAGCGTGTTGTTGAACGGCTTCTCGTTGACGTTCAGGAACCAGTAGAACGTCTTGTTGCTCTGAACCGCCCGGAAGCGATCCGTGAGCTTCGAGACCTGCTGGATCTCGGCCGGCGGGATCGTGTCGCCCCAGTCGAACACGTCCGCTGAGTTGTTGATCACGTCCGAGGCCTCGGTCGTGGTGTTCGACTCGACCTTGACCGTGATGTTCATCTTTCCGGCCGGGATCCCCGGGATCGCCTGAGAGGCGTAGTTCGGATTGATGTCCAGGTCGAAGCCCACGTTCGGCTGGATGTTCTTGATCACGTACGGGCCGAAGCCGACCGGCGGGTTGTTCGGCTCGGGCTTCATCGGCGTGCTCGCCGGCATGAACGGAACACATCCGCCGCATGCGAGCACGTCCTCGAACGCGCCGTAGGGCGTGACCAGGTGGACCGTGACCTTGCCGCTGGCGTCGTCGGCGATGATGCCCGACACCGTCTGGGCCTTGCCCTTGGCGTAATCGGCCGCGCCCTGGACCGTGCTGGTCAGGAAGCTCGCCGCGCTCCAGCCGAGTTTCAGTGCGCGCTCAACCGAGAACTTGAAGTCCGACGCCTTGACCGGTGTGCCGTCCGAGTACTTGAGTCCCGACCGGACCGTGAACGTGTAGGTCTTGCCGCCGTTGCTGGTGGTCGGCAGCGCAGTGGCGATCGCCGGGATGATCTGCGTGCCGGCGTTCCCGGACGCGTGCGCGAACGAGAGCACGCCCAGGTGGGTCAGCCAGTGCACCTCACCGCCCTGGGTGGTGAAGTCGATCGACGGATCGAGCGACTGCGGGAACGTTCCCTCGACGACCGAGGCCGTGCCCCCAGTCTTGCCGCCCGAGGATCCGCCCGAGGTCGTCGACGACGACGCTCCCGCCGACGACGACGAGGTCGAGCTGGAACCCGAGCTTCCGCACGCCGCCACGGCGAATGCCATGGCAACGGCGACGACCGCCCACAGCGGCCTTTTGTACTTCCTCATGCGTCCTCCTCCTAGAGGTTTGTCCTGCGGAATCTAATTCACCGGCGCCCTCGCGTGGGATCGGGGCACCCGGCCTAATCAAGTGGAAACACGGCTCAGCCAGGCCAGCCAGGCCAATCCGCGGCCCTCGGCGGTCTCGAGATCGACCCCGGTCAGCTCCGAGATCCGGGCGATCCGGTCGCGGAGCGTATTGCGGTGCACGGGCAGCGCAGCGGCCACGCGGCCCTTCTCGAAATTGAATTTGATTAATTCGTCCAGGGTCCTGGCGAGCTCGGCGTGATCGCCATCGAGCGGGCTGTAGACAAGGGCCCGAATTTGCGCGGCCAGCCGCGGCGAGCGCCTGAGCAGCAGCTCGGGCATATAGGCGCGGGCCTCCACCTCGCCGGCGTGTCCGTGCGCCAGCGCCAGCTCCGCGACGTCGCGGAGTTCCTCGAGCGCGTGACCGCGCTCGCCGCCGATCGATGGGGGTCCATGCGCGATGAGCGCCTCGCGATCGAGGTGCACGGCGCGCCACACCGCGCCTGCCGTGCCCAGGCCCACCACCCGGCGCCCCTCCGAGGCGGCGAGCGCGCCGCGCTCGCGCAGCTCCGCGGCGAGCGCCGCGTGGCGTTCGGGCACGGGCGCCGGGAGCGCGATCACGAACGGCCGCGCCGCCCGTTCCAGCGCGAAGCCGATGCGCTCGGCCAGCTGGCGGTCCTCGGGCAGCGGCGGTTCGTCGGCGGCGATCCGGCGCAGCGCCGCGCCGGCGGCGATCTCCTCGGCGCTGGCGGCGATCGTCTGAGCCGCCGAGGCATAGACCTCCGAGTAGATACGCGACACCCGGTCGACGTACTCGAAGAGCAGGTCCGCCGACTCGAGCAGCGCGGGCCGCTCGGCTTCGGTCGCCGCCTCGAGGAGCGCGCGCCACGCGAACCGGGCGCCCCGGCGGAAGTTCGCCGGAATCATGTCCGGCGGGAATCCCTCGCCCGCGCGGGCGCGCGCGTGCGCACGGAACAGGTCCAGCTCCGATTCCGTCGGCGGCTCACCGTCGGTTAGCCAGCGGATGACCAGGTTGAGGTTCCAGCGGACCCAGGCCCGGACGTCCTCCCGCGGGGGGTGGAGCTGCTGGAAGGCGGGCTGCTCCCAGAAGCTGTCGAGAACCCGGTCGGTGAACTGCTCGAGGTCCGCCCGCGCGACGATCCGGCGCAGAACCTCTGCCCGTGTCGGCGCCACCGCCATCCCTTCACTGTGCATTTGCACACCCCGGTTGTCAAGAAGCGTGCGAGCTGACGGGTTGACCTCGGCCCGCCGCGGGCATTTTTGGCGCAATGTTCCGGGCAGGGTTGATCGCCGGTGTCGCCGTCCTCCTCGTGCACGCGGTGCCCGCCGCAGCGAATCCGCCGACCACGTTCAACCCGGTGGTCGAGGCGCAGAACTTCTCGATCACCCAGGAGCGCCAGAGCGTCTACGACACGCCGCAGTACCAGGCTCAGCTGGCCGCCGACAGCGCCGCGTCGACCGCACAGGCCCTGGCCACCGAGGCGGCCGACCCGGGGCGCTTCTTCACCGACGACCTGTGCTGGAACCTCTCGAACGGCTGCGCCGGGGACATCCGCCTGAACAACTGGGCGACGAACGGCTACGGGCTGGTCCGCCCGGTGCTGTTCACCGCGCGCGACGGCGCCACCCTGTCGGGGCACGTGTGGGCCACCGTGGCCGGCCCGGCGCACCGCCCCGGGATCGTGATCACCAACGGCTCGGTCCAGGCCGACGAGCAGATGTACTGGTACGCCGCCCAGGCGCTGGCCAAGGCGGGATATGTGGTCCTGACCTTCGACCCCCAGGGCCAGGGACAGTCGGACACCTTCGGCGCCTCGCCTGACCAGAACGAGGGAGTCCCCGCCCAGAGCACGGGCACGCCGTTCTACGACGGGACCGAGGACGCGATCGACTTCCTGTTGTCAACGCCGCAGAAGCCGTACGAGCCGGTCGCGTCGTGCACGACCGGCACGAGCCATGCGGCCAAGCAGAACTCGCGCGTGGCCGCCGGTCTGGATGCCGGGTTCAACCCCTTCTGGCAGCTGCTGGATCCGACCGCGGGCGTCGGGCTGGCCGGCCATTCCTACGGCGCCGCCGGCGTGTCCTACATCGGCCAGTGGGATCCGCGCGTGAAGACGATCGTGGCCTGGGACGATCTGGGTGGCCCGGGCCCAAACGACGCCCCCGTGCCTGGCGCTGCACCGGGCGCGCCGGCGCAGACGATCGGCGAGTCCGGCTGTCCGTCTACTCCGGCCGACCGAACCGTGGTTCCGATCACCAAGCCCGCGCTCGGGATGTCGGCCGACTACGGGCTGCCACCGGCGCCGAATGTGATGCTGCCCGACCCGAATGCGAAGTCGACGTGGTCGCTGAACTACTCTCGCGCCGGGGTGGACACCGGGGAGATCATCATCCGGGGCGGATCGCATCTCGACTTCAGCTTCATCCCCAACCAGGCGTTCGGCGCGTCGCTACGCGGCGCCGATGAGATCGCCTGGTACACGACGGCCTGGTTCGACAAGTACCTCAAGCGCGATCCGACCGCCGACGCGCGGTTGTTGACCCAGCGCTGGCGCAGCGACCCGGTGGAGGCGGCCGTCGACCCCGGTCATGACGGCAATGCGTTCTCGTTCTACTACTGGTCGCGCCTGGATATTCACCTGGCTTCCGGCGCCGTGTGGGATTGCGAGGACCTGCGCGATGGGTGCCCGGGGATGGTCTCCGACGACGGGTACCCCGGCGTCTACTCATACCTCGCCGTCGACACCAGCCCCGACGCGGTGAGCGGTCCGGGTGCCGGGCTGCGCGGTGGCCCGAACAACCTGAGCGCCTGCGTCCCGCCGAAGGCGATCGCCCAGAGCTTCCGGCGGGAGCGCCGGATCCCGCCCTCGCTGCGCGCGGTCGGGCTCGCCGGCGCGTCCGCTACTGCACTCTCAGTACGGCCTTGCCGTTCACCCGGCGGTCGAGCAAGGCCTCGATCGCCTGGGCGGCGTCGCTCCAGGACAGCGTAAGGTCGATCTGCGGGTCGAGGCGCTTTTCGGCCACCAGATCCGCGAGCCGGCGCAGATCGGTGGCACCGCTCCGGGTGTGCTCGAGCTCGGCGAACAGGTAGAAGCCGTATAGCCGCGCGCCCGGCGCACGGGCGAACAACTCGCGGGCCGGATAGGAGACCGGCTCGGGGATGGTCGAGGCAAAGCTGACGATCGTGCCGCCGGGGGCGACGCGCTGGATCGCCTGGCCGAGGACCGGGCCGCCGACCCCGTCGATGACCGCCTCGTAGAGCGGACCCTCCAGGTCGATCTCGGAGGCGAGCTCATCCACGCCGAGCTCGGTTAAGCCCTCGGTCCGCCGGGCGATCCCGGTCACGTGCGCGCCGCCGAGCTTGGCCAGCTGGATGGCGAACCGCCCCACGCCGCCGCTCGCGCCGGTCACGAGCACGCGCTTGCCGAGCACGAACCCGGCGATCTCGAGCGCGCGCAGCGCGGTCAGCCCAGCCACCGGCAGCGCCGCCGCCTGCTCGAAGGAGATGTCGTCCGGCAGCTCGGCCAGATGCTCGGTCTTCACCGCGGCGAGCTCCGCCCAGGCGCCGACGTTCTTCAGCCCGACCACCCGGGCGCCCTCGCGCGGCCCTCCGTCGCTCGCGCGTTGTCTCACCGTCCCCGCGAGATCCCACCCGGTCACCGTCCCGGGTTCGAGCGTTTCCAGCCGCCGGGTCTCCCCCCGGTTCAGGCTGAACGCACGGACCTCCACCAGCGCCTCGTCGGGCCGCGGCTCCGGGTCGGGTACGTCGGCGAGCTCGGCGAACGGGGCTTCGGGCTTGGACACGAGCGCGCGGATTGGGCGAGCCTACTCGTTCGTGCTAGGCAGCCGTTCGCGCCTCCGCGAGCGGGTGCGTGCTCGATTTTGGCCGTTATAGCGACCAAAA
>JAFAWR010000358.1 GCA_019241635.1 Solirubrobacterales bacterium | reverse complement strand
TTGCGACCGGCCTTGCCGATCGACACGTTCTGATGGTCGGTGTTGCCGATCGTGCCCACGGTGGCGCGGCACTCGGCCCGGACCATCCGCATCTCGCCCGAGGGCAGGCGCAGGGTCACGTACTCACCGTCCTTGGCCAGCAGCTGCACGCCGGCGCCGGCTGCACGAGCCATCTGGCCGCCGCGTCCCGGGGTCAGCTCGACGTTGTGCACGACGGTGCCGGCCGGCATGTTGCCGAGCGGCAGACTGTTGCCCACGCGGATCTCGGCGCGCTCGCCGGACTGCACGCTCATGCCCACCCGCAGCCGCTGCGGGGCGAGGATGTAGCGCTTCTCGCCGTCGGCATAGTGCAGCAGCGCGATGTAGGACGAGCGGTTGGGGTCGTACTCGATGTGCGCGACCTTGGCCGGGATCCCATCCTTGCGTCGCTTGAAGTCGATCTTGCGGTACAGCCGCTTGGCCCCGCCGCCGCGGTGGCGCGAGGTCTTACGCCCGTAGGAGTTCCGGCCGCCCGATTTCTTCAGCCCCTCGACCAGCGACTTCTCGGGGGAGGTGCGGGTGATCTCGGCAAAGTCCGGATAAGTGACGAAGCGGCGTCCCGCGGAGGTCGGCTTGGGCTTGCGAATCGGCATCGGCTACTCCAGTTACTCCCCGGCCTCGAGGCCGCCGAAGATCGGGATCGTCTGACCCTCGCGCACCTGCACGATGGCCTTCTTCCACTGGCGGGTGCGACCCGCGGTTTGACCGCGCCGCTTCGGCTTGGAGCGCACGTGGGCCGTGCGCACCTCCATCACGTTGACCTCGAACAGCTGCTCGATGGCCTGGCGGATCTGGGTCTTGTGCGCCTTGTCGTGCACGCGGAAGGTGTACTTCCCGGCCTCGGCCAGCGCGAACGTCTTCTCGGACAGCACCGGACGGATGATCACCTGGGTGGGGTCCATCAGGCGGCCTCCTCCACGTCGCCGGACTCGCTCGCCTTACCCGCGCGCGCCAGCAACGCGTCGAGCGCCGCCTCGGACACGAGCAGCGAGGCCGCGCCGACGATGTCGGCCACGCCGGCATCCGCGACGGGTAGCGCGGTAGCGCCGGACAGGTTGCGGAACGACTTGCCGGCTGCCGCCTCGTCGTCCGCGAGAATGACCAGTGTGGGTGTACGTGCGCCCCAATCCAGGAGGAGCTCGGAGGCCTGCCTGGTCGACGGCGCATCGAACGACGCGGCGTCGAACACGGCGAGCGACTCGCGCTCCGCGTGCAGCGAGAGCACGCTGCGCAGGGCCGCCCGGCGGGCCTTGCGGTTCACCTTGACCGTGTAGCGCCGCGGGGTTGGGCCGAACACGGTGCCGCCGCCGGTCCACACCGGCGAGCGCGAGGAGCCCGCGCGCGCCCGGCCGGTCCCCTTCTGGCGCCACGGCTTGGCGCCGCCGCCGGAGACCTCGCCGCGGGTCTTCGTCGACGCCGTGCCGTGCCGGCGGGCGTTCAGCTCGGCGCGCACGGCCTCGTGCACGAGCGGCATGTTGAACGCCGCCTCGAACGCGACCGGATCAAGCGTGACGGTCCCGGAGCCGCCGAGTCGCGACGCGGTCCTAGCCATCGGTGCGCACCTCCACGGTGCCGCCGCGGGGTCCGGGGACGGCGCCCCGCACGAGCAGCAGGTTCTGCCCGGGGATCACCTCGACCACGGTCAGGCCGCGCTGGGTGATCCGGCCGCCGCCCATCCGGCCGGGCCCGCGGATGCCCTTGAACACCCGCGAGGGCGTGGCCGACGCGCCGATCGAGCCCGGCGCCCGGACGTTGTGCGAGCCGTGCGACTTGGGACCGCTCGAGAAATTGTGGCGCTTGATCGTGCCCTGGAAGCCCTTGCCCTTGGTCTTGCCCGAGACCTTGATGGTGTCCCCGACCGCGAACGCGTCGGCGGTGACGGTCTGGCCAACCAGCAGCTCGCCCGCCTCGTCGCGGAATTCGACCAGGTGCCGGTGAGCCGATGCATCGGCCTTCTTCAGGTGGCCGAGCTCGGCCTTGGTGAGCACCTTCTCCTTGCACGCGCCGAAGGCCAGCTGGACCGCCTCGTAGCCATCGCGCTCGACGGTCCGGATCGCGGTGACCGGACACGGTCCGGCCTCGAGCACGGTGACCCGCTCCACGCGGCCGTCCTCGAGGAAACGCTGGGTCATGCCGAGCTTCCGAGCCAAGATCGCCGCCATCAGAGCATCAACCTCAGGAGGCGAGGCGGATCTCGATGTCCACCCCGGCCGGGAGATGGTCGAGTCGCTGGAGCGAATCGACCGTCTTCGGGGTCGGCTGGTGGATGTCGATCAGTCGCTTGTGGGTGCGGATCTCGAAGTGCTCGCGCGAATCCTTGTCCTTGAACGGCGAGCGGATCACGCAGTACACGTTCTTCTCGGTGGGCAGCGGCACGGGGCCGGACACGGTCGCGCCGGTGCGCGTCGCCGTCTCGACGATCTCCTTGGCCGCCGTCTCGATCGCCGAGTGGTCATAGGACTTCAGGCGTATTCGGATTTTGTTCTGGGCAATCGTTGCCATTGAGTCTTTCCACGCAAAGGCGAGCCCCGTCACCGGGGCCCACCCCCAAGGTCGTATCTGACACTAAAAAGGCGGCGGGGCCACGAGGCCCACGCCGCCGAAACCACTATTCGATTACTTCGGAGACGACCCCCGAGCCGACCGTACGGCCGCCCTCGCGGATCGCGAACCGCAGACCCTGGTCCATGGCGATCGGCTGAATCAGCTCGATCTCCATCTGGACGTTGTCGCCGGGCATGACCATCTCGGTGCCC
>JAFAWR010000340.1 GCA_019241635.1 Solirubrobacterales bacterium | reverse complement strand
TACCGGGTCGACAGCACTCGCGATCGCGCGACCGGCGGCTCCGGGCTCGGACTTGCCATCGTCCGCCGCGCGGTGCAGAACCTCGGCGGTCGGATTCAGCTCGAGAGCACCCCGGGCCAGGGAACCGAGTTCCACGTGATCTTCCCTGCCGAGGACGTGCCCGCAGAAGCGGCGGCTGACGCCGGTGTGAGCGCGGCCTGAATCCAGCGTCACCGGCGCCAGCTTTCGCAATCGCTGGGACTCGGTCCCACCCCTCCGCTGTCACGTTCACCACTCCCTGCGTGTCAAGGAAGCAGTGACCGCGACCAAAGGAGGAACACCATGTTGGAGAAGGTCTTCTACACGAGCGTGCTGGTCAGCGACCAGGACCGGGCGCTGGACTTCTACACGAACGCCCTGGGCATGGAGAAGCGGGTTGAGAACCCGACCCCCGACGGGCCGCGGTTCCTGACCGTGGGCGTCAAGGGGGACGAGTTCCAGCTCGTGCTCTGGCCCGGGACGCCCGGGCAGGCCGTGCCGGCGCTGGGAAGTCCCCCGCCGTCCGTCACGATCGAGACCGACGACTGCCGCAAGACGGTCGAGGAGTTGAGGTCCCGCGGCGTCGAGTTCCTCACGGACGTGCTCGAGTTCCCGTGGGGCTACGTCGCGCAGTTCCAGGACCCGGACGGCAACCGGCTCCAGCTTCGCCAGGCCGCCGGCCCGCGAGCGTAGCTGCCTCGCTCACGCCGCTGAAGAAACGGAAGCCTCGCAATCGCGGGGCTTCCGTGCTCGGACTAGAAATCCACGTACGGGGCCCGCTTGAAGACGAGCCCGCCGAGGCTCAGTGACACGGGATGTCCCCCCGCGCCGCGTTCGATCTGGAGGAGCTCCATCATCGTCGCTCGTGCTGCATCCAAGCGCTCGCCCGCGAGTAAGTAACGGGACCCGCCGGCGAGGCCCTTCATGCCCGGTCCGACCGAGCCGCCGAGGGTCCCGGTCAGGCCTTTACTTGCCGGTCGAGCCGGAGTACGGTCACGCATCGTGTACCGCGTCCTCTTCTTGTTTCCGGTCGTGGCTGTGGTGCCGACGGTTACCCTGCTGGCCGCCCGGTTCTCCGGCGACGAGAGGCGGCCGCACTTCTGGCTTCGCGTGGTGCTCATGTGCCTGGTTATGCCCGCGTCGTTGGGGATCATGGTCGCCCTCGCCGTTGTGTTGCAGGCTCGCGCCGCCGGGGGGTTGGTGGCTTTGCTGGTGCTCCTGTGTATCGCGGCGCTGATGTCTGTCGAGTCGGTTCTGTTCCGCGTGTCAGGCTCCTCATCGGACGGCAACGACGACGACGACGGTGGGGGCCGCGGTCCCGGGCAGCCTCCGCCTGCGCCCGACCGACCTAGTGGAACTCCTCCGTTGCCGGACTCCGAGGTGGGGCGCTGGCGCGTCCGAGACCACGACCGGCCCGATCTTGGCCGCACGCCCTCACGCCGTCCCGCGACTCGTACCACTTGATGACCGTCTCACGGTCGGGAAAACGCATGAGTGCCCCTGAGGTGAGCGAGCCATCGCCGTGCAAGATCTCCCAGCTACCGTTGGCGAGAGGCTCGGCTCCGTACTCTTTGGTCATCCGCCCAACGTTGGGGGCGTATTTCTCGCGATAAGCCTCCGGGTCCTTGACGGTGAATTCGACAATCAGGTACGCGCCCATGTGGACATTCCTCAGTAGTGGGTTTTGCACCGACAATCTCGGGTCCTCACGCTTCGATGCTGTGAGAACCCGGGTGACTCGACCGGACGAAGCCGGGAGTGGCGACGACGATCAGTTCGTCGCTGTTCAGATCGCGCGGCGACCGCCGTCGACAGGGATAACCGCGCCGGTGATATAGCTCGCGGCCGGGGTCGCGAGGAACGTGATGACGTCAGACAGCTCATCCACGGCAGCGACCCGGCCGAGCGGAAGCGACTTGGCGAACTCGTTGGCCAGCTCCAACATCGGCTCCACCGACGGGGTCAACGTCGGACCGGGAGCGACCGCGTTGACGCGGACATTCTGCGGCCCGTATTCGGCAGCCCAGGCCTTGGTGAGCAGCTCGATCGCCGCGCGCGACGCGCCATAGGCACCCATGCCGAGCTGGCCGTAGGCGGCGACCATCGTTGAGACGTTGATTATCGATCCGCCGCCACGAGCGGCGATCTTCGGGGCGAGCGCGGCGACGAGAAAGAACGGCGCCTTGACGTTGATCTGGAACAGCCCGTCGAACGCCGCCTCGTCGGTGTCAGCCGTCATTCCGCGGGCGGCAAACCCGGCAGCGTTGACGAGAACATCGATCTCGTCTGCCGCGTCGGCGACGCGCTGCACCTCGGACATCTCCGAGAAATCAGCGGCGATGAACTGCGCATCGTGCCCCCTCGCACGGATCTTCTCCACGGTGCTCGCGCCGCGGGCCTCGTCGCGGCCGGTGATGATCACCGACGCGCCCTTCTCGGCCATCGCCAGCGCGACGGCGGAGCCCATCCCGGAGGTGCCACCGGTAATCAGCGCCCGTTTGTCGTTCAGAGCCATCGTCAGCGTCCCTTCAGTAGTTGGAATACACAATCCAGTCCTGCTGACGGAGACCGTAGCACAAATGGCTTAGGTGATCCAATATGCGTCGACCCGGATGCGCTCACCCCAGGGGCGAGTTCCCGTCAATCGTCGGTCTGGAGGGCTCAGCGGTCGAGCGGAGTGCTCGTGGTGCTGCTGAGGGCGATGAGCGTGAGCATCGCGTCGAGTGCGGCCGCGAGCGGTTCGGAGTCGCGCTGGACCTGAGCGAGCAGGAGGCCGCCCTCGAGCGCGGCGAGCAAGGCCAGCGCGAGCCGGCGCGGATCGGCCTCTGGCGCAAGCCGCCCAAGCGCGTGCATCCGCAGAAGACCGGCCGTGATGCTGGCTTCCCACCGTTTGAACGACGCCGCGACCAC
>JAFAWR010000298.1 GCA_019241635.1 Solirubrobacterales bacterium | reverse complement strand
GTCGAGCTGCTCGAACGTCTTGACGAAGCCGTAGGTCAGCTCGCTCCGCGTCGCCTCCAGGCCGCCGGAGACCGACCCGTCGCCGAGCTCGACCACCTCGTGCATGAAGCGCTTGAAGAACACGGCGTGCCGCGCCTCGTCGACCTGCTGGGTGGCCAGGAAGTACTTCTGCTCCTCGCGCGGCGCGGCGTCGATGAACGGCGACAGGTTGTCGGCCACCGAGTCCTCGCCGTGGAAGAACAGCGAGTACGTCCACAGTGCGCTCCGTCGGTCAAGGTCGGTGAACCGCTCCGACCAGTCCTCGCGGTCGCGGGTCAGGTCGATCTCGGTGGCGCGCCAGTTGCCCTGCTCCCAGCGCGCGTACAGATCGGTGTAGGAGATCTGGTCGGCGGCGATCGTGTGAGCAGGCACGGCGCTTCAGTCCTCGAGCTTGGGGGAGTGCCACGCCTCCCGGAGCCGGCGCTCAATCTCCTCGCCCAGCTCGTCGATGGCGATTCGCACCTGATCCAGGCTGTCGCGATCGCGCAGCGTGACCGTGCGGTCCTCGAGCGACTGGTGGTCGATGGTGACTGCCCATGGCGTTCCGATCTCGTCCTGGCGGCGGTAGCGGCGACCGATAGCGCCGCCCTCGTCGTACTCGGCCTGGACGCGGTCGCGGAGATCGCGGTAGATCTCGGTGGCCAGCTCCGGCTGGCCGTCCTTACGCACGAGCGGCAGCACCGCGACCTTGACCGGCGCCAGAACCGGGTGCAGGCGGAGCACCGTCCGGGACTCTCCCTCGATCTCGTCCTCGTCGTAGGCGTCGACGAGGAACGCCAGCATCGCCCGGTCGGCGCCGGCGGCCGGCTCGATCACGTGCGGGACGTAGCGCTCGCCGCTCGCTGTGTCGACGTACTCGAGCTTCTGGCCTGAGTACTCGGCGTGCTGGGTGAGGTCGAAGTTGCCGCGGTTGGCAATGCCCTCTAGCTCGGACCAGCCGATCGGGTACAGGTACTCGACGTCGCTGGTCGCGCTCGAGTAGTGCGAGAGCTCGTCGGCGTCGTGGGCCCGCAGGCGCAGGTGATCGGGCCGGATGCCCAGCCGCGTGTACCAGTTCATCCGCTCGGTCAGCCAGTGCTCGTGCCACCGCGCGGCCTCGGGCGGGGGCACGAAGAACTCCATCTCCATCTGCTCGAACTCGCGGGTGCGGAAGATGAAGTTGCCCGGGGTGATCTCGTTGCGGAAGCTCTTGCCGATCTGGGCGATCCCGAACGGAGGCTTCTTGCGGGAGAACTGCAGGTAGTTCTTGAAGTTGAGGAAGATCCCCTGGGCGGTCTCCGGTCGCAGGTACACGGTCGAGCCCTGCTCGCGAACCGGCCCGACCGAGGTCTCGAACATCAGGTTGAAGTCCCGGGCCTCGGTGAGGTCGCAGTCAGGGGTCTCGCCCGGATGCTTCGAGGGCTTGCGACCGCACGCAGACTGGTCGATGTGGTCGGCCCGGAAGCGCAGCTTGCACGTGCGGCAGTCGATCAGGGGGTCGGTGAACCCGGCCAGGTGGCCGCTCGCCTCCCACGTCCGGGGATGCTGGATGATCGCCGAGTCCAGCGCGACCACGTCGTCGCGCTCCTGAAGCATCGAGCGCCACCACTGGGCCTTGACGTTGTTCTTGAGCAGGACGCCGTAATGGCCGTAGTCGTAGCTCGAGCCCAGGCCGCCGTAGATCTCGCTGCTCGGGAACACGAACCCGCGTCGCTTGCACAGCGACACGATCTTGTCCATGGTGACGGAGTCGGGGGACATGCGCGGAGCATGCTAGTGGGCGCCCACTGGCCGCACCCGGAAAGCGCCGGCCGGCGCGCTTGCCGCTGCGATGGGTGGGTAACGTGGCGCTCATGAAATCCCGCCTCACCTTGATAGCGATCCTGAGCGTCCTCGCCGTCTCGCTGGTCGGCTGCGGAAGCTCGAACTCGTCCTCGTCCACCGCGGGAGGCTCGGGCTCGAGCACTTCCACGACGCACTTCGCCAAGACCAAGTTCATCCTGCACGCGGGCCTCGCCTTCGGCGCGTTTCACCGCTGGATCTACAAGCCGGCCAAGGCTGGGGAGCTCAGCCACCCGTTCCGGCATCCGCTGGTCGCCACCAAGGCGGCGCTGGCCGCCGCGTTCACCTATCACGAGCTCAAGCTCGCGCTCGCGGATGCCCAGGCCGACCCGACGCTGTCGAAGATCGTCGCGCCGATCACCGCCCTGGAGAACAAGATCCACGGCGTCGAGGGAGGGGTCAAATCCGGTGGGACGAGCGCGTCGCAAGCGACCGGACTCGACGGCGCCGTCTCGTCGATCAAGGGCCAGGCTGCGTCCGACGGCCAGCCGATCACCGAGCAGACCCCGGCCAGCCCGTAAGCGCAGCGCCTTGGCACTCTCGCCTTGAGAGTGCCAAAGCAGGCGCCTATACTTAGTGAAGCGATGCCGATCTACGAGTACAGGTGCGAGCAGGGCCACACCTTCGAGGTCCTGCAGCGCATGAGCGACGACCCGGTCCAGACCTGCGAGACATGCGCAGCGCCGGTGGCGCGCGTGTTCCATCCGGTGGCCGTCCACTTCAAGGGGTCGGGCTTCTACAACACCGACTACGGGACGCGCAAGCGCGCGCGGGAGACCGCGAGCTCCGACAGCAAGAAGAGCGACAGCTCCTCCTCGTCGTCCTCGGATAGCTCGAGCTCCTCGTCGTCCACTTCCTCGTCGTCCTCGGAATCGAAGTCCGGCTCGGACAGCAAGAGCGCGAGCTCGAGCAGCTCGTCCTCGTCGGACTAGCCAGCTAGCCGCGCGTGAGCAGCAGCTTGGCCGTGCGCGGGGCGCTCGGGGCGCTCGAGCCCCGGGTCGCGTAGCCCGAGATCACGAGCTTGACCGACTGGGCGTGCTGCAGCGCGGAGCGGGCCGCGCTGGTGAACACGAGCGTCGCCTGGCCGGCGCCGGCGCGCCCGACGTGACCCGCGCCACGGGCGAAGGTGACCGGGATGGCCTGCACGCGCTTGATCCCCGGCAGCGCGATACTCACCGTGAAGTGGGCCGCGCACGCGGCGCTGCAGTGGAAATGCAGGCGAAGCCTGCGGCCCAAGGCCTGGCTGAGCGTGATGTGCGACGGAGCCGAGAAGGAGAAGCGCGGGGGGCGGGGCGGCGCCGCCGGGGTGGTGAACGTCCGGTCGGCTCCCACGGTGGTGCCCGCGGCGCTCGTGGCCACGACGTGGTAGTGGTAGACCGTCCGTGCGCGCAGGCCCGAAAGGGTGGCGCTGATCGACACCTCGGAGGTTCCCGCGCCGGCCGACCCGGGGAGCGCGCTGTGTCCGTAGGCGGTGCTCGGGCCGTACTCGATCAAGTAGCTGGTCTGGGTCCCGTTAGGGTCCACGCTGCCCGAGACGGTGGCGCCGGAGCTGGTGATCGCGTGGGCGGTCCCGGTGGTGGCCGAGGGGAGGTGGAGCGTCGGGGTGGGCGCGGGGGTCGTCGTCGTGCCCTGGCCGCCTGAGCCACCGGAACCCTGCGAGCCGCCCGAGCCCTGCCCGCCGGCACCCCCACCCGACGACGAGCTCGACGCCGGACTCGTGGTGAAGCTCTGAACGCCGCCGTCGTAGCTCTGGCCGCCGGCCTGGACGACCAGCTGGTAGTAGTAGGTCGTGGCCGCGGTCAGGCCATTCGCGGTTGCGCTGACCGGCTCGGAGCCGACACCCGGTCCGAGATGGGTGGGGGCGGTCGATTGGTTCAGGGCGTCGGCCGAGGTGCCGTAGGCGAAGCTGTAGGTGACCGGCTGGCCGCCGGTGTTGATCCCGCCGTCGAGCGTGGCGGATTGGGCGCTCACCGCGGTGGTGCCGCCGGTGTCCACCATGGGGGCCGCGGGATTGGCGCTCGAGACCTCAACCGGCTGGGTCACGGTGCTCGTGAAGCCGAGCTTGTCGGTCACGGTCAGCGACACCTGATAGGTGCCGGGCGCGGTGAAGGTGTGCGTCGGTGAGCCGCCGGTATCGGGCGAGGCCCCGTCTCCCCAGTTCCACGAGTAGCCGGTGATGCCGGGGGTGATCGCGTAGTTCGTGTTGGGGATCGACGCCGAGTTGGAGGCCGGATCGCTCGATCCCGTCCCGTTGAAGGAGACCGGCTGCCCGACCACGCCGCCGGTCGAAGCGGTGAACGCGGCGGTGGGCGCGGCGTAGCTCGGTTCGTTGCCCTCGCACGCCGAGTCCAGGTTGCTCCACTCGAGCTGCACCGTCCAGCTCCCGTTCTGGGTCTGCTCGGCGTTGCACTTATCGCCGATCTCGCCGCAGATCGGCGAGGCGCCGTCGCAGTTGCCGTCATACCAGGCCAGCGTGTTGTTATTACCCGACTCGGCGACCAGGGGATCGGTGATCGCCTCCGACCACTCGTGGCTGGTGTAGGAGGTCTGATTGGCCAGCGCGGTCGACGCGTTGCCGCAGCTGTCGGCCATGGAGCCGGTGGTGTTGTCGGGCAGCACCGCGTAGAGCACCTGCGTGCCGTCGGACAGCGTGGCGTTGCCGTGGTAGGCGCAGACTTGCTGCCCCGAGCACGTGCTGTGATCCAGGCACTCCACGTGGCCGGCCGGGAACAGCAGCAGATACATCGTCGAGAGGCCGTTGCCGGCCGGGCGAGGCAGGTGGCCGGCGCCGATCTGCGCGACCAGCTCTGACTGGATCTGCGAGTCGTAGATCGTGTGCGGGTTGATGCTCGGAGTGATCACGTCCTGCCCGCCGTAGCTCACCTGCGGCGCGGCGTTGGCGCCCGAGCTGT
>JAFAWR010000107.1 GCA_019241635.1 Solirubrobacterales bacterium | reverse complement strand
CACGCGCACGGGGTCCTGTACGCGCCCGACTACGTGATCAACGCGGGTGGCGCGATCGGCGTGGCCGGCACCGAACAGCTCGGCTGGGACGACGCCGAGGTGAACGCGGCGCTCGCCAGGATCGGCGAGACGCTGCAGGAGGTGTACCGGCTCAGCGAGGAGCGGGGCATCTCCACCGCGGCCGCCGCGGAGGCGATCGCCGAAGAGCGCCTGGGCCTCTGAGACCGCCCGGACACACCACCCGCCCTCGGCGGCACTCAACACCGGCTCACCCGGCGGCGGCGCCGGCGAGAAAGCGGCCGACCGCCTGTCGCACCGCCGGATCGCGGGCGCGGAGCTGGACCGAATGCCCCGCGTTCGGCACCTCGAGCAACTGCCCGCGGGGCGCCAGCGCCGCCTCGGCACGCGCCCACGGCAGAGGTGTCGAGAGGTCGCGTTCACCGGCCAGGAACAGAACCGGCACCGGCGGGAGAGGAGCGCTCGACGCGCCGTCGCCGACCTCGGCACGCGCGGTGGCGGGCCAGTCCAGGCAGCCCTGGGCCAGGCCGTTGCCGGTCGCGGTGGCGCTGTCGAACGGGTAGAGATCCGCGGCCGGCGTGGCTGCGGCGAGCGCCGAGAGCGTGGCCGCGCGCCGCGACGGCGGTGCGGCCGGATCCCACGGTGGACCCAGCTCCTGGCATAGCGTGCTCTCGTGCAACCCCTGGCTGAGGAAGCTGGCCGGCACGGCCTCGTCGCGCTGCACGGCGACGAGGAAGGCGGCGAGGCGCCCCGGCCTACCGGCGCGCGCTGCGTGCAGGTCCTCGAGCACGTCCGGGAAGGTCGGCGCCGCCACGCTGAGCGCGACGAGCGCATCGAGCAGGGCAGGACCGTCGTGGAGCCGGCGAACCACCGCCGCCACGTCGGAGGCCGGGTCCCAGCCACATCGCTCGCTCGCGCACACCGAGCGCAGCACCACGGCGGTGCGCTGCAGTGCCGCGCGGTAGAGCGGATCGACGCCGGCCTGGGGAACAACGGAGTCGAGCACCATGCGGGTCACGCGCGCGGGATATCTCAGCGCGTAGCGCTCGGCGACGAACGTTCCGTAGGACACGCCGTCGAGGGTCAGGCGCGGGACGCCGAGCGCGACTCGGAGCTCGTCCATGTCCGCCACGGTCTCCGCGGTCGAGTAGTAGCGCCGGGCCGGCCCGATCGTCCGAGCACACGACGCGACGATGGCCGGGCGCACCACGGTCAGGTCGGACGCGCCGGCCGCGCGTTGCAGCGCGGGACACGCGAGCGCGGCGGCGCCGGTCCCGCGCTGGTCGAACATGACCAGCCGATATCCGGCGAGCTCGGCGCGCAGCCTCGTCGAGATCCGGGGCAGGAACGGGATCCCCGGCTGACCCGGCCCGCCGGTGAGGAACAGAAGGACGCCGCGAGGCGCTCGGCTCGGATGAGCGAACCCAACCGCCAGTGTCAAGGTTCCGCGCACCTGCCCGGCGTGGTCGAGCGGCACGCGCAGCGTCGCGCATGTGAACGCCGGCTCGCCGGGGCACGGATGCGCACCGGTGAGCCGCGCGGGACGCGCGGCCGGTCGGGCGCGGCCGGTGACCGTGTGACGGTGGGCGCCGCAGCCGGCAAGCCACATCGCCACCACGAGCGAAGCGACGATCCGGGGCGTAACCCGCACGTCAGCGTCCGAGCAGCTCGTCCAGGGTGCGGCCGCTGTGGACAGACTCGGGTCGCTCGGCGGCGACATCCGACCCGCGCCGGGCCTGCTCGTCGCGGCGCTTGATCAGCAGCCATTGCGGCTTCGCGCCGCCGCCGGTTCGCTGGAGGGCAAAGCCGCCGCTGAGCTTCTCACCGTGCAGCACGAACACCGCGTGGCCACGCTCGAGCGCCTCAGGCCACGGGACCCGGCCGCCCTGCTCGTAGCTGCCGCGGTCCCAGATGATCACCCCACCACCGCCCGCCAATCCCTCGAACTCGTTGTGGCCAAGCGAGTGATCCTCGACCTCGACCGCCAGACGCTTGACCGTCGGGTCCATCGACGGCCCCTTGGGCACCGCCCAGGACCGCATGACCCCGTCGACCTCGAGGCGGAAATCGAAATGGTGGGCGGTTGCCTGGTGCTCCTGCACCACGAACACGCCCGCGGGGACACCGCGGATCGCGAACTGCTCGTGACCCTCGACCCGGACCGTCTGCTCGGACACCGACGCGACCTCGGGCACCGACCCGAGCCAGGCGATCAGATCGTCGATCGCGGTAGGGGCGCCCTCCAGGTGAGCGGACAACGTGCCCTCGTCTGTCGATCGAACCCAGCCACGTAGACCGATGCCCGTCGCTCGCTCGCGCACGTCCTCGCGCAGCGAGTACTCCGACACCGAGCCAGCCACCGAGACACGAACCGCCCGCGAACCGTTCATGGCTCAGATTTTCGCCCGGACCCGGACCCGGGGCGGTGCAACGTGGACGCCGCGTGGACACCCGGGTCGAACAATTGTCGAAACCGTTTCACGAACGCAGCGCGAGGTGTATCGTCAGCCGTCGCCGCGTCCAGAGGGTGATTCAGCCGGTATTGGGGGCCTGAGGCGGCACGTAACTGCATCGAATTCTGCATCGATCCTGCCGAACGGTTTTGTGACCGTACGGCACGGAGTAGCGTGGGAGGCGAACAGCTTTGTTTGGGGGACAGCACTTCGTGGATGCCCGCGCGAGCCTACTGAGAAGAGTAATTGCCGGCCTCTCGACGATCGTCGCACTGGCGGCGCTCGGCAGCGTCGTGCTGCCGGTCGCGAGCGCCCAGGCGAGCATCATCGATCTGAGCGCATGCAATCTGTCGCCGCTCAGCCAACCGTTCGCGCCGTGGCTCGATTCATCGTCGTACGAGCTCGCGCCGGGTGGCGACTTCGAGAGCGCGAGCTGGAATCTCAGCGGCGGAGCCGCGCGAGTACCCGGCAGCGACCCGTTCGCCGCAACCGGCGCGCTCGGCTCCTGGTCGCTGTCGCTGCCGGCCGGCGCCTCGGCGCAGTCGCCGGCAACGTGCGTCGATGCCGCGTATCCGACCGTCCGCTTTTTCGCCTCGGGCACCGGACTGCTTGCGGTCACCGCTGTCTACGGCGACGTGACGCTCCCCGCTGGAGTTGACGTCGTCGCCGGCGGCTGGTCGCCGTCCCCAGTGATGCTCACCAGCTCGGCTCTGGTCGCGCTGACCTCGGACGGCAGCGCGCAGGTGTCGCTGCGGTTCACCACGCTGGTCGGGGACGTACGCGTGGACGACGTGTTCGTCGACCCCTGGAACCGCAGCTGATCCGGCGGCGGTCGGGGCGGGACCGGTCGAGACGATGTTGATCGACTCATACGAGACGCCGGGCGCCGAGAGCCTGCTGGTCCTGGGACGCGAGCGCCACTCCGATGGCGGCGCGGCGCGTCGCCTGCTGGGCACCGAGGCCGCCGCGGCGGGGATCTTCCTCGCCGCCGCCCTCGCGATGGCCCTCCTCGCCGCGTCCCCGAGGTCGCTCTCGGTGGGACCGCTGGCGATCGCCGCGCTCACGTACGTCGTCGCGCGACGAGTGCAGTACCCGGTCGGCAGCGCGTGGACGGCGCCTACTCAATTGATGTTCGTGCCAATGCTGTTCGTGCTTCCGACGCCGATCGTGCCGCTGGTGGTTGCCGCGTGCTCGGTGGTCGAGCGGCTGCCGAGCGTCGTCCGCGCAAATCTCGGGCCGACTCGGCTGCTCGCCGCGGTCGGCGACAGCTTCTACGCGCTCGGACCCGCGCTCGTTCTGATCCTGTTCCATGCCCAGGCGTTCACCTGGCGGCACTGGCCGGTGTTCATCCTGGCCCTCGCCGCCCAGGTCGCGTTCGACGCCGGGGCCGGATTCGCGCGGACATGGTTCGCCGAACGTGTCCGTCCCTCCGGTCAGCTCCCGATGGCGTGGCTGTACGTCACCGATGCCTGCCTGTCGTGCGCCGGCCTGCTGATCGCGGCGGCCGCCGCCGCGCGTTCCGGGCTGATGCTCCTGGCTCTGCCGTTGGTCGGCTTGATGGGCCTGCTCGCGCGCGAGCGCCAGCAGCGCCTCGAGTACTCGCTGGCTTTGACCGGCGCGTATCGACGCACGGCGACGCTGCTGGCGCAGTCCCAGAGCCTCACCCAGGAGCTCCAGCAGCAGTCCGAAGAGCTTCGCCAGACCAACGACGAGCTGCACGAGAAAGCCCGGCTGCTGGTTCAGCAGAATCGCGACATCGAGGGCAAGAACGAGGAGATCGAGTTGGCCCGCCGCGGGCTGGAGGAGAAGGCGGCGCAGTTGGCGCTGTCCTCCAAGTACAAGTCTGAGTTCCTCGCCAACGTCTCGCACGAGCTGCGCACGCCGCTCAACTCAATGCTGCTCCTGTCGCGGTTGCTGGCCGAGAACGGGGACGGCAACCTGACCGAGCGCGAGGTCGAGTTCGCCCACACGATCCACTCGGCGGGCGACGACCTGCTCTCGCTGATCAACGACATCCTCGACCTCTCCAAGGTGGAGGCCGGGCGGATGGAGCTCGACTTCGCACCGCTCGCGGTCTCCGACGTGTGCGCGGACGCCGAGCGCAACTTCGGCGCGCTCGCCAACGACAAGGGCCTGTCGTTCGGGGTCGAGGTCGATCCGGCGCTCTCGGGGTCGATCGTGTCGGACCAGCAGCGGCTCGGCCAGGTGCTCAAGAACCTGCTCTCGAACGCGTTCAAGTTCACCCAGGAAGGTGGCGTGAGGCTGTCGATCGGCTACCCGGCGCCCGGGACTGACCTGCGCAGCGACTCCCTGCGCGGCGCCCAGCGGGTGGTCGAGTTCTCGGTTACCGACACCGGCGTTGGCATCCCCGACGACAAGCTGAACCTGATCTTCGAGGCCTTCCAGCAGGCCGACGGCACCACGTCGCGCAAGTACGGCGGGACGGGCCTCGGACTGTCGATCTCGCGCGAGATCGCCCGGCTCCTGGGCGGTGAGATCCAGGTGGAGTCGGTCCTCGGCCTGGGAAGCCGGTTCTCGCTGCTCATCCCGGCGAGCCCGCCGGCATCCGGCCGCGAGATCGAGGCGCCAATGCCGGCGCCGGCCGGCGTCGCGCCAGAGCCCGCCTCCCCCGCCTCGGTGGCGCCGGTCGTGCCGGTGGTCCGCGACGACCGATCCACCGTGCGTCCGGGCGAGCGGGCCGTGCTGGTCATCGATGCCAACGGGGAGCGCGCGATCGCCATGCTCGAGGTCCTGCACACGCGCGGCGAGAAGGCGATCGTCGCTGCGGAGACGACGGCCGCGGTCGAGCTCGCGCGCGAGCACCAGCCGAAGGCGGTGCTGCTCGCCGGCGATGCCAAGCGGGTCGAGTCCGGCATCGTCGAGCTCAAGAAGCACGCCGATACGCGGCACCTTCCGGTGGTGGCGATCGGCGGCCAGGCCGCGCGCCTGCCCACCCTGCGCCTCGGAGCGGTTGCCTTCGTGGAGCGCTCGATCGATGCCACCGAGCTCGACATCGCCATGGCCCGCGTGGAGGCGCTGACCGCAACCGAGTCCCGCAGGGTGGCCTTGGTCGCCCAGCCCGGCGGATCCGAGCGGATCGCCACCGTCCTGCGGGGCATCGGCCAGATCGAGGTGGTCCGGATCGACCCGAGCGATGCCGCCGTCGCGTTGCGCACGGACGCCTACGACCTCGCGGTGATGACCTTCGAGCGCCGCGAGATCGATACGTTCGCGACGCTGCGCGCGCTGGTCACCGATGAGGTCGTGCGCGATCTTCCCCTGATCGCCTACGTTCCGGGGGAGCGCAGCCGGCTCGAGCGGGCACGCCTGCATGCCGTGGCCAAAGCCGCGGTGATCGCCGTGGTCGACTCGCCCGAGCTGATGGCCGACCGCGCCACGCTGTATCTGCACCGGGCGCCGGGAACCCTGCCGAGCCCGATGCGCGGGCTGCTCGATCGCCTGAGCGCCGGTGACGCGCCGCTGCACGGCAAGAAGGTGCTGATCGTCGACGACGACATCCGCAGCGGGTTTGCGCTGACCTCGATGCTCGAGCAGCACGGGATGAAGGTGGTCTACGCCGAGAACGGACGCGAGGGGATCGAGCGCCTCCAGCAGCACGCCAACACCGATGTCGTGCTGCTCGACATCATGATGCCGGAGATGGACGGCTACGAGACCGCGCAAGCGATCCGCGCCCTGCCGGGCTTTGAGCAGTTGCCGATCATCTCGTTGACCGCCAAGGCGATGGAGGGCGACAAGGACAAGGCGCTCGCGGCCGGGGCGTCCGATTACATCGCCAAGCCGGTCGACGTCGAGCAGCTTGTGGCGATGATGCGTGCGTGGCTCGGGGCGGGCGAACCGGCGCGCACCGCCTGACCTCGACCCGGCCGTCCGCGGCAGAATGACCAGTCGTGGGGTGCGACTGGCTGCTGATCGACGGGTCGAGCCTGATCTTCCGCGCGTACTACGGCGCGCTGCGCGGCACGCCAGACAGGCGGCGCAAGGACGCGAACGCGGTGGGGCCGTTCCTCGAGCGGCTGGCGCGTCTGATCGACCAGCGCCGGCCACGTCATCTCGCGGTGGCCGACGACCAGGCCTGGCGGCCCGACTGGCGCGTCGAGCGAATCCCCACATACAAGTCGCACCGGGTCGCCGAGCCGATCCCGCCCGCGCTCGCGCCGCAGGTGCCGGTCATCCAGGCGATCCTCGCGGCGCTCGGGATCGACATGGTCGGCGTGGCCGAACACGAGGCCGAGGATGTGATCGCGACCTGGTGCCGGCTCGCGAGCGGAACGATCGAGATCGCGAGCGGGGACCGCGACCTGTTTGCCCTGGTCGAGGATCCTCGGGTGCGGGTGCTGTATCCGGAAAAACGTGGCCTGGCCGTGATCGACGAGGCCGAGGTGACCCGCCGCTACGACATCCCCGGGCGGCGCTACGCCGACTTCGCGATCCTGCGCGGCGATCCCTCCGACGGCCTGCCCGGGCTACGGGGCGTAGGGGCGGTGACCGCGGCGAGCATGATCCGCCGCTACGGAAGCGTCGCCGGCGTGCTGCGCGAGCGGGAGTTGGGCGAGGCCGACCGCGCTTACCTTCAGAACGCGATGCAGGTCGTGGCGCCGGTCGCCGACCTCCCGATCAGGCTGCCACCCGGTCGGCGCGACACCTACCCGGCCGACGAGGCGTCCCTGCGCGCGTTGGCCGCGCGGTTCGAGGTCGGCGACGCGTGCGCGCGCCTGCTGACGGCCGTGGCGCGACTGAGCGCGCCCGCAAACTGAGCGGCCCCGCCCTCCGGGAAGAGGACGGGGCCGTTGCCCCCGGTTGGTGCGCGGGTTAGTGGCGGTGGATCTTGATGATGATGGTTCGGCTTCCGATGGTCTGGAGCTGACCGCCATCGCTGGACTGAACCGCGGTGAGCCTGACCCTGAGGACACGGCGCGCGGCCAGCAGGTTCCGGCCCGCGCCGTTCAGCGCGATCCGGACGATGCCCGCCTGACCCCCGTTCAGGGTGACGCTCGTGCTCCCGACGCGGACACGCCGGTGATGGCGGCCCTGGGCGGTCAGCGTCAGCCGGAGCTGGCACGACCCGCCGGTGCAGGCGATGCTGATGACGACCGCCTTTCCGGAGGCCCGGCCGTGACCCAGACTGACACTGCCCGGAACCGGGGTCGGCGTGCCGGTGCTCAGGACCTGATCGGCGCCCGCGAAGGTGCCGAAGTCAGAGCTGGCCACCGCCCGGTAGTGGATCGTCGTCCCGGCCGGCAGTCCGGTCAGCGCGGCGGTGAATGCCACCGGGCCACGGGCAGGCGCCAGCGTCTGCGCCGGCGTGCTCTGGCCATACGCGGTCGTGGTGCCGAACTGGAAGGACACCTTGACCGCGGCGCCCTGCGGATCGACCGTCCCGCTCACCGTGGCCGCCGAGCTCGAGACTCCGCTCGCGCCGCCGGTCACCGGCAAACCCGGCTGGTAGGCATCGGCGAACAGCCCACGCGGGCTGGTTCCGTTGGTGAACAGGAAGAACGGCGTACCGACCGCGCCGCCCTGGCACGCCTGCCCGTCCAGGTTGAACGGGGTGGCGATGCAGGCCGAGGAGATCGGCTCGCGGACGTCGGCCTGGGCGGTCGGCGTGAGCGGGACGTCTGACTCGTCCAGGACGAAGGTGGGGTTCGCCGCGTTCACGAAATGACCCACGAACGCCGTGGTTCCGGCCGGGGTCTGTTCGCGCCAGGTCACGTAGGGCGTGTTGCCCGAGAACGTGAGGTCGGGTCGAGTCGACTCGACGCCGGGCGTCGAGATCGGGTTGCCCCCGTTGACGATCTGGAAGTGCGGCGTCGGCGTGGCGACGAAGCGCGAGACGAACACCTGATGCACGCCGCCGTCCGTCTCATCCCAGGTCACCCAGGGAGCCGTCGGGTTGGCCGGGTTCATCGTGCCGGCCGCCACCTGCGGGTCCTCGGCATCCTTGGTCGGATCGCTGTTCAGCGAGCACGCCTGCTCGGCCGGCAGGGAGCCCGCGCAGCTGTTGGCCGCGTTCA
This sequence comes from Solirubrobacterales bacterium, assembly GCA_019241635.1. Lineage (GTDB taxonomy): Bacteria > Actinomycetota > Thermoleophilia > Solirubrobacterales > Solirubrobacteraceae > Palsa-465. Next base: position 6,979 of record JAFAWR010000107.1, on the reverse strand, counting down.
GGATCCCGTTGCCGGTGTTGCCGATCACGTGCCAGTGAAACCCGCCGTCAACGCCGACGCTGTTGTCGGCCTCGCCCTTGGCCGCGAACACCAGCTCGTTGTTCGCGAGACCGGCCGCGCTGGAGTCCTTCTCGTACCAGACGACCCACGGCACGCTGTCGTTTGCGCCCGTGAAGGCGATGTCGGGCTCGATGCCGTTGCGTGTGACATCGACGTTCAGGCTGGGATCGGCCCCGCCGGGTCCGACCCGCTGCACGCCGACATCCTGGAAGCAGAAGCCGCCGATCGAGGGAATGTGGCCGCTGGCGTCCGCCACGCCGAGCGGGGTCACGTTGTCACAGGTGGTCATGCCCGGGCCCAGCGGCTTGGACACGAAGATCTGGTCCTTGCCGTTGACCGGCGAGGTGGTCGTTTCCTGCCAGGTGACCCAGGGGCCCGGCTTGGTCGGGTCGACAGCCGACCCGCCGGCCACGGACGGGTTCTCGGCGTCCTGGTCGGTGTGGATGTTCAGCGACGGAACGTCCGGGCCACTGCCGCCGTTACCGCGGCTCTGGCCGGCGAAGATCCATTTGCCCTGGTTGGCGTCGCCGGTGTTGTCGAAGCGGCTGGCGAACACGTTGTTGTTGCCAAAGTTGGTGCCGGTCGTGTTCTCATACCAGCTGGCCCACGGGACGGTCCGGCCCGGGCCGGCGAAATCGATCGACGGCGCCTCGCCATCCTGGCCCTGGTCGAAGTTCAGCGACCCGGTGAACGTCGGGCTGGCGCTCGAGCGCCCGCCGACCGTGCCGTTGCCGCGAGTCGTCCACGCGCCGTTGGCGAACGAGCGCGAGAAGATCTGGTCGGCCCCTGGCGATTCCTGCTGACGGAAGATCGACCACGGCACCGCCGGCTTGCCGGCCACCAGCGCGCCGCCGACCAGGTCGGCGTTGGTCGGGTCCTCGCCGCTCACGCTCAGCGCGGGGTTGATCCCTGCCGCGACGTCGTCGTTCACCTGCACGCCCGGCGGCAGCGCCTGAAACGCGGCGGCCGAGCCGGCGGTCGCCAGCGCGACCACCATTGTCACGAGCGCGATGCGCGCTCGTCGGGATAGCCCCCGGTACATCCCCATGAGGTCTCCTTCGGTTCGAGTGTTTGGTCCTCGAACCGTGTTACGGGCGATCGCCCGGAACGGTTCGCGCGCCGTTCAGCGGATCTGATGCGCTATGCCGACCAGCACGCGTCGCCCGGAGGAGACCGGGTTGCCGTTGGCCTGCTGCACAGTGACGCTGAAGGCGCGGAACTGGGTCACCGGCGCGCCCGACCACAGGGTTACGTGCAGGGCGTCGTTGAACGTCCCCACCGGCACAAGAATGCCGGCTGGGTTCTTGAGCCAAGCCTGGTAGTAGCGACCGTTCTGGAGATGCGGCAGCCCGCGCGCCGACAGGTCGATCCGCCAGCCCGACTCGGTCTTGGTCAGCGTGGCCGAGCCGTGGGCCCCGGGGGCGAGCGGCGTCCCGGTGACCGCCATCGCGAATTGGAGCGGCGCCCGCGAGCTGCCGCCCAGCGCGAGCACGAGCGCGACGGCGATCGCCGCGGCCGCCGTGGCCAGGCCGCCGAGGGCGAACACCGGACGCCGGAGCCGCCACCGGGCGCGCGCCGGCCTGACTGGCGCCAGGGGGACAACCGGGCGGCCCTGGGCGGCTGCCGCGCGCGCCGCGTCCTCCGCGGGGGCGCCCGTCGCCTCCTCGCCGGGAGCCCGCGCCACCTCCGCCGCGATCGCCGCGACCACGCGATCCTCGAGCCCGGGATCGGGCTCCACCCACATGCCCGGCGCCTCGAGCGCCCGGAGCAGTTCGTCGAGCTCAGCGCGCTCCTGGGGCGTGAGCGACTCGACGGTCTCGCCCGACAGGTACGAAATCCGATCGTTGTCGCTGGCGCTCACGTCTGGTCCTCTTTCCAATGCATACGGTAGTTCACGCTGGTTCGGTTCATTCGCGCAGGTGCCCCAGCAAGCTGGCCAGGCGCTTGTGGGCGCGGAACGACCTGGACTTCACCGTGCCCACCGCCACCCCGAGCTTCTCGGCGATCTGCGTGTGGGTGAACCCATCGAGGTGCTGGAGGCGCACCACCTCCTGCTCGTCGGGCGGCAGCTGAGCGACCGCCTGCCTCACCTCCCACACGTCGTAGATGGCCTCGGCCGACTGTGGCGACGCCACCAGCGCCGGATCGCCGGGCGCCACCGACTCGAGCGGGTCGGCAGCTCGGAGCGCCTCGCGCCGGTAGATGTCGATGGCCACCCGGCGGGCGATCGCGGCCAGCCATGGAGCCAGCTCGCGGTCCTCGGCGAAGCTCTGGGCCGCCCGCCAGGCCTTGACGAACGTCTGCTGCGTGGCCTCCTCGGCCAGGTCCCGGTTGCCCAGCACCCGGTAGGCCACCGCGTAGACCAGCCGACCGTGGGAGCGGTAGACCGAACGCACGGCGTCCGGGTCGCCACGGCGAAAGCGTGCGCGGAGGTCCCCTTCCTGCACAGCGCGACGCTACCAGGGGCGTGCCCGCTCCAGTCAGGACTTCTCCGCCCGACCCGGCAGGACCTCTCCACCCGCACGACCTCTCCACCGCCCCGACCCCGGGCCTTTCTAGCAACCCAGGTTGACAAACCGGGCTCTGTCAACTATGGTTGACAACGGAATGTCACTGGCGCCACCCACCCTTCCCGAGGATCCCGCCGACGCGCTCGCCGCGGTGGGCGCACTGCGCCGGCTGGCCGATCAACTCGAGGACGCGGCGGTCGAGCGCGCGCTGCGCGACGGCTGGGCCTGGACCGACGTGGCCGAGGCACTCGGTGTGACCCGTCAGGCCGTGCACAAGAAACACGCGCGCCGCTTGCGCAACGCCGGCGTGCGGTTGCGGAGAGGAGAGCGCTGATGCCCTTTGAGCGATTCACCAAGGACGCTCGCGCCACGGTCCTGGCCGCCCGCCATGAGGCCCGAGCCGCCGGCGCGGCCACGATCGAGGCCGAGCACCTGCTGCTGGCCCTGGCGGCTCGCCCCGAGTTCGCCAGCCTCGGGCTGGACCGTGAGGCGCTCGCCGATGCACTCGCCCGCGAGGAGGAGCAGAGCCTGGAGGCGGTCGGCGTGTCGGCGGCTGAGCTCGGCGCGCCGCCGGCGGGTCGCACGCCGCGCGATCCACAGTTGTCCACGTCGGCGAAGCTGGCCCTCCATCGAGCGGTGGCCGCCGCGTCCAAGCGCGGCGAACGGCACCTGCACGCCGGCCACGTCCTGCTCGGCGTGCTGGCCGCCCAACACGGCCGCGTCCCGCGGGCACTGGGCATTGCCGGCATCGACGCGGGCGAGCTGCGCGCGCGGATCTGATCGCCGCGCAGCGGTAGTAGCTCCGGCGATCGGGCTGATCGCCGACCGGTTCCCGGGTAGCCGGCGCGCTGGGGCCTGACGCCCGGGCTAGCGCACGCAGAAGCCGGTCGCGGTGGTGTTACCGCAGAGCAGGCCGCGCAGCGTGACGCCGTCCTCGTCGAGGACGACAAGGCGGGGCTCCTCGCGCGCGTCGAGCAGGGGGATCGCCTCCCGCATGGGGGTCTCCGGCGTCACCGTCACCGTTTCCATGCGGGCGTAGGTGCCGGCCGGAGCATCGCCCGGAGCGTCGGCGGGGAGTCCGTCGCGTTCGATCACGCCGGCGAATCGCGGTCCGTCGGCGAGCAGCGCGCTCCTCACGGTGGGCCGTTCGAAAGCCTCGCGCACGTCGGACACGCGCGCGTCGGCAGGGAGCGTCTTGGGCGCCCGGATCATCACCTCGCCGACCGTCATCTCCAGCGCGTCCGCGAGCGCAACGGTCTTGCTCATCCCTCGCCCACCACGAGATCGACGACGCCCGACACGTATCGCCCACCCTTGACGTCGCCGTCGACGACAAGGCGCGGCTGCGCGAGCGCCTGACCGTCCTCGCTCAACGACACGAGCAGCGGGCGGTTGCCGATCCATGTCTCGGCCGGAGTCACAGTGGCAACCTAGCCGTCCGAGCCGACCGCCGCAACCCATGCGTCCACCCCCACCGGAATCCGCGCCGGGCGCAGCACCAGGTGAAGGCGGCGGGGGAGTTTCGCGCCACTCGCTGTTCCCCGGCACGCGAGCGGCGATCTAGTCCCGCATAGGAAGAAGAACGCGACGCTCGTCCGGCGCAGCGCGGCCAGAGGCGAGTTGGTTCCGCCGGCCGCCACCCGCCGCCCCCGAGCAGTCGGTCCGAGCGACTCCCGGGCGCGCCACCCTCCCCGCCGGTCCCGAGCAGTCGGTCCGAGCGCCCCCCGGGCGCGCCCTACGCGAGCGAGCCGCGCTCGATCATCACCGACGTCGCCTTGACCACCGCGGTGGCGTGCACGCCCGCGGCCAGGCCGAGCTCGTCGACCGAGTCGCGGGTGATCGCGGCGGTGACCAGGAACGGGCCCGCCTCGATCTCGACCAGCGCCATCACGCCGTCGCACTCGACCGAGCGGACGACGCCGTCGAACCGGTTGCGCGCCGAGCGCTCGGTTCCGGTCTGATGGCGGATCGGCCGCGTGCTCAGCCGGCGGATCTCGGAGGCCGGGACCAGCCGGCGGTTGCGCGCGTCGCGCGTGGTCCGGATCCGGCCCTTGCGATCCCAGCGCCGCAGCGTGTCGACGCTCACGCCGAGCGCCGCGGCCGCCTGGCCGAGTGACAGCTCATCGGGCATCTGTCAGCCGGACGCTACATGGCGCGCTCATACCGCGGTCGTTTCCGGAGTCCCACACGAGCGCAGGCCGTACCTGGCAGCCAATGAGTCCACGGGACTGGATCCCAGAGCGGCCTCCGCGTCGGCCACTGCCTGATCGTCGCCGCGCTTGGCCGCCGCAGCCAGCTCCTTGTACGAAGCCACGCTCTGAGCAAGCGCGGCATACCAGCGCGTGAGCGTGATCTGCTCGCTTCTCGTCCCGGGAGGGCGCCGGAGCGCGGTCAGCTGCGAGGCCTCGGATTCGAGCACGGGCACCACGCTGCTCAGGTAGGCGCTGAGCGCACGATCCTGCCCCGATCCTGCCTGGGCAGCGCTGGGGGGCGAGATCGAGCGGGTCTGGCGCACGGCTCCGGCGCAGATCGCGTCGGCGCGCGCGATGAAGTCGCTCTTCGCGTAGCCGCTCCCGCCACAGCCCGCGGCAATCACCGCGGTGAGGAGCGCCAACCCGGCGCCTGCTGATGGTCTTGCGCCCCGCACCGAGCAAGCGTAGCGGCCGCGGTCGGCAGGCTGACACGATGCCGCAGTTGCCTATGCATTGCCTATATGCTGCGCGCCATGCTCAAAACCCTCTCCTTCCCTCGCCATTTCGCCCCGGCGCTCCTCGCGCCGTTGACCGCTCTGGCTCTGCTGCTCATCCCGGCGCTCGCCCGGGCCGACACGTCCTCGACCCTGACCGTGGTAGGCACGAGCGACGTGAGCGACTCTGGCCTGATCGCCAACGTGATCCAGCCAGGCTTCAACAAGGCGTTCCCGCAGTTCACGTTCAAGTACGTGGGCTCGGCGACCGGCGCGGCGATCCAGAACGCCGAGAACGGAACCGGAGGGCCGAGTGTGCTGATCGTGCACGCCGCCTCGCTCGAGAACCAGTTCGTCGCGAACGGGTTCTCCTACAACGGTCAGTACGGCAATGCGATCTTCATCAACGATTTCGTGCTCGGCGGGCCAACCGGCGACCCGGCCGGCGTGGCCGGCAACGCGGCCAACGACATCGCCCAGGCATTCGCCGACGTCGCCTCGGCCGGAGCGGCCGGGCACGCGACGTTCTTCACCCGTGGTGGAACGACCACGGCCTCGGGCACGACGGTCGAGGAGCACCAGATCTGGGCGCTCGTGCACAGCTCGGGCCTGCAGCCGGCGACCCTCTCGCTGTGCACGGTGAGCGCCGCCGACGGCGGCGGCATGTCGCCGGTCAAGTCTGCTGCCCTGAACGGCCAGCCGTGCCCGGACAGCGGCACGGTTCAGAGCCCTGACAACCCGTCCTGGTACTTCATCAACTCGGGCTCGAACCAGGCCGCGAACGTGATCGCGGCCAACGCCTGCCCGCCGGCCGACGCACCCAGCGGAGCCAACACGTGTTACGTGCTGAGCGACCGCGGAACGTTCGACTACCTGTCCTCCGGCACGGACCCGGCCGGGTCGGTCCCGAACCTCAAGATCGTCACCCGCGGCCCGCAGAGCGCCTCGGCCCCCGGCGGAGCTGACGCGCTGGTCAACTACTTCCACGCCTACGTCATCAACCCGTCCAAGCCGGGTGAGACCGTGAACCTGACCGCGGCTCAGGACTTCGTCGACTACCTCACATCGCCGGCCCTCCAGTCGCAGCTGAAGACCTACCTGGCCAAGACGAGCGATCCGGCCGGGGCGCCGTTCGTCGCCGACGCCTCGCCGATCATCAGCGCGCGCGGCATCCCGCACGTCTACCGTGGCGGCAAGCCGGCCAAGGTGACCGGAACGGTGACCAATGCCCAGCCGGGCTACGCCACCCCGGCGAACGCCACCGTCAACGTCGACGAGATCAGGGGTGCGCTGGTGATCCCGGTGGCCAGCGGCAAGACCAACTCGAGCGGCCGCTTCAGCATCAAGTTCGTGCCGCCCTCGTCCGGCTCCTACGAGGTCTCGACCGGACAGATCTCGATGATCGAGAACCCGAGCCTGAACCCGGCCTACGGCGACATCCTCTCGCCCGGGGCCACCGCTCCGGTCAAGGTGACCGTGCGCGCCGCGACCCCGAGCCTCCACGCGACCTCGCAGGGGGGCAAGGCCCTCGTGTTCGGCGCGGTCGTGCCCGGCTCCGGGCACGGGGCAGGCAGTGTCGCGGTGCTCGCGCGTGCGCTCGGTAGCAAGCGCGCCTTCCGGACCGTGGCGGTTGGGCGAGTCGGTGCCACGCAGGGGAACTTCGCGGTCTCGGCTCCGCTGCGCAAGGGCGCGTGGCAGGTCACGGTTCGCTTCTCCTATTCGG
>JAFAWR010000309.1 GCA_019241635.1 Solirubrobacterales bacterium | reverse complement strand
GCTCCCGTGCGCGCTGAAGCCCGGCGCCGCCGAGGCGCCCGCGGTCATCACCAAGCCAAACGCCAGCCCGGCCGCGAGCGAGCACGCGCTCGCGCAAACCCGACGCCGCAGGACGTGGCCTCTCCGCACGCGGGCAATGTTCCACATCTCATCTCGCCATGCGCCGGTTCCCCGCAGGAGACGAAAGTTCCAGCATTTGGCGACGGCTCGCCGACGTAATGACGGATAGTTCGTCCGGGAGACGAACTATCCGTCAGCAGCCGGCCGGCGTCGGCGTAGTGATGGAATTTTCGTCTCTGGATGGGCGGGCGACCCCGCGGGCGTTAGAAGCACGACCGGCGCCCGATCGCCGTCGCGCTCTTGGAGGCCGCAGGGCCCGCGGGTGCAGGCGAGCGCGACAACCGCTGGACATTTGACCGGGCGCCCGTGCGAAAGCGTTTCCCCGTTGTACGCTGGGGCGGAAGGTCATGGACGAGGAACAGGTGGGGAAGCCGGGGGGTGCCCGCGACAGCGAGGGCTTGAGCAATCTGCTGGTCGCGCCGACGGCGATCCTCGAGAGCCTGCCCGATGCCGTGGTGGCCGCCGACCACGACGGTCGGATCGTGTACGTCAACGCGCTCGCCGAGGCACTGTTCGGCTACCCGCGCAGCGAGCTGCTCGGCCAGCCGGTGCAGACGCTGTGGCCGGCGCGGGTCCGCGAACGCTACGTGCGCAACATGGAGCTGTACTTCGCCACGGAGCATCCCCTGCGCTTCTCGACCGCGGCCTGGGGACTGCGCCGGGACGGCTCGGAGTTCATCGGCGAGATGAGCTGGGGGATCCTCGAGACCACCGGGGGCCCGATCCTCCTCGCGGTCGGGCGCGACGTCTCCGAGCGCCGCGCCGCGGAGGCCCGTCTGCGCGCGGTGGCGGCGATCGGCGAGCGCGCCCTGTCGGGCGCCGATCCCGCGGACCTGGCCGGACAGGCCATCGCGCTGCTGCGAACGCTGCTGCCCATCGGCGCTGCCGAGTTGCGCATGGCCGACGGCTCCGCTCTCGCGGCATCCGGCCCGGCCACCAGGTCGGGGGCCAACCGGCTCGAGGGCGCGGCGCCCGAGGTGCACCTGGCCGTCGGCAACGGCGATGAGCTGCTCCTCTCCCCCACTCGCCCCCTCGATCAGGAGGAGCTCAGCTTCGCGCGCGCGGTAGCGAACACCCTGGCCACCGCGCTGGCCCGTCTGCGCAGCGAGGAGCGCACGCGCTACGAGGCGCTGCACGATCCGCTCACCGGACTGGCCAACCGCACGCTCCTGCGCGATCGCCTGCATCACGCGCTGGCCCGGCGCGAGCACGGCGCCACCGCCGCGCTGTTCGTCGACCTGGACAACTTCAAGCAGGTCAACGACAGCCACGGCCACGCCACCGGCGACGCGGTCCTGGTGGAAGTGGCGCGGCGACTGCACACCGCGGTGCGCCCCGGTGACACGATCGCGCGGTTCGGGGGCGATGAGTTCGTCGCGGTATGCGAGGGGATCGACGCCGAGGCGGCGCTCGCGGTCGGCCAGCGCCTCCATGACGCGCTCCAGATGCCGCTCAGCGCCGGCGGCGCCGAGCACCAGCTGTCGGCCAGCATCGGTATCGCGCTCGGGGAGACCGATCCCGACGCGCTCCTGGCCGACGCCGACGCGGCCGCGTATCGGGCCAAGGCGGCCGGCCGCGGGCGCATCGAGCTGTTCGGCTAGAGCTGTTCGGCTACGTCTCCGCGTCGCCGAGCCCGGCGTCCCGGGTCAGCGCCTCGCCAATCCGGCGCGCCACCGCGGGTGCGAACAGGATGAAGGCCAGCCCGATGACCAGCCACCCCGCCACCCAGAACGGGAACCGGTCGTACGGGAAGGCGACGCCCTGCACGTTCTTGTAGATCGTGTAGATCAGAAAGGCGATCGCGGCCAGCGGGAACACGATCTCCCAGAGCGGCGCGCGCCGGGCCGTGATGAACAGGTGGCGGATCGCCCCCCCACGTTGGTGACGATGTACGCGACGAGCAGGCTGAGGACGCCGATCGTTCCGGGATAGAAGAACGCGTTCACCGCCGAGACGCCGGCGATCCGTTGCGCGGCGATCGCCCCGACGCCGATCAGCAGGACCACCACGAGTGCGCCGGCCGGCGCGCCGGTCCGCGTGGTCGTACGCCCGAACCACCGTTCGACCGGGGTGTGGCGGCTGAGCGCGAACAGGATCCGAGCCCCCGCCGCCGTGGCGGCCAATCCGCTGGCGAACGCGCTGATCGTGGCGCCGAAGTTGATCGCGTCGGCCATGCCCGAGCCCACGTAGCTGTGAGCGAGATCGCCGAGGGGCGCCGCGGAGCCGGAGAACGCCTTGACTCCCGCCGCGCCGGTCCCGAAGCCCCAGGTCTGGACCAGGATGCAGAGGATGTAGAACACCCCGCAGCCGAGCACGGCGTTGCGGATCGCCCGCGGAATCTCGCGCCGCGGGTTGTTGGTCTCCTCGCCGAGCGCGGCCGCCCCCTCGAACCCGGCGAACGACAAGAAGCCGAACACGGCCGCGCTGGCCACCGCGGACACCGAGGTCCCGCTCGGCAGCTTGAACGCGTTGAGAGTGATCGTCTGTCCGTGGGGAGCCGTCCCGGCGATCAGCTTGACCACGATGACCACCATGACGATCACGATCAGCGTGACCGAGATCCCCTCCATGCCCAGCAGCGAGCGGGTGGCGATCCGGATGTCACCGAAGGCGAGCAGCGTGATCAGGACCGCGGCGATGACCGCGATCACGAAGTAGTCGGCCGACTTGTCGACGTTGATCCCGCTCAGGAAGGCCACGCCGAAGGTCCCGGCCTCGGCGGTCGACGCGCAGCAGAACGCGATGTAGGTGCCGAGCAGCGCCCAGCCGGCGAAGAATCCGGCCTGGGGTCCGAGCGTGACGCCGCTGAACGCGAATACCGAGCCGGCGTGGCTGAAGTAGCGCGAGAGGCGGATGAACGCGTAGGAGACGAGCAGCACCCCGATCGTCGCGAAGATGAACGCGAGCGGAACGGCTCGGCCGATCAGACCAGCCGGCGCTGTCCCGTTCAGGGCCATGGCCGCAGTCGGGGCCATGATCCCGATCGACAGGGCAATCGCCTCCCAGAAACGCAGCTCGCGGCGCAGTCCCGTCCCGGCCGCGGCAGGAGCGTCTGCCGAGCCGACCCCCTGGCTGGTGCTCATTGATCTCTCCCCGTCGCGTGTATGGGGTATACGACGCGAGAAACCTACTGTGACTTCCCGTCGAGTTCCACCACCGGATCAGGTCGGCGGGCTCACGATCAGCCGCATCCCGACGTCGAACGACCGCAGGCCCCGCAGGTGACCGTGACGCCGTTCCCAGGCCCCGGTCTCGAGATCGCGGCGAACTGCCTCCACGACGCGATCCACCACCGGCGGGGCCATGCGGGCAAAGCCCGAGGTCGCGCCGCGGGCGACCGGGTCGAGCACCCGCTCGGGGTGGGCCCAGAACGAACCGAGCGTCCAGTCGCAAGTGTCGCGGGGAATCTCCAGGGTCTCCACCCGAACCGATCCGCCGAGCCACTCGGCCAGGACATCGGCCGGCGGGAAGATCCGCCGATCGAGCTCGGCCACCTCAGGGAGGTAGTCGGCCATCAGCCACATCCGGCCGCTGATCTCCGCGTCGTAGGTCACGATCACCACCGGGCCGCGGGCGACCCGCCGCAACTCCCGGACGCCCTGCTCCTGCTCGCCGTCCCAGTGGTGAACGCTCAGGACCGCCATGGCGGCGTCCACGCTCCGATCGCGCAGGGGCAGGGCGCCGGCGCTCGCCCGGATCGCCGGCGCCAGCTCGGGCGGTCGCTGAGCCGCCATCACGTCGCTCGGCTCGACCGCGATCACATGCCGCTCGCGCGGCTCGTATGAGCCCGCCCCGGCACCGACGTTGACCACGGTCCGAGCGTCACCCAGTGCGGCGTGGATGCGCTCGGCCAAGCGAGGATCCTCGCGGCGCGTGTGGGCGTAGCCGACCCCGATCCGCTCGTAGCGGGGAGGGTCGCTGGTGTCGCCGGGGGAACTCATGTCCGCGGGTCCGGAGCTCATGTCCGCGGGTCCGGAGCTCATGTCCGCGGGTCCGGAGCTCATGTCCGCGGGTCCGGAGCTCATGTCCGCGGGTCCG
>JAFAWR010000174.1 GCA_019241635.1 Solirubrobacterales bacterium | reverse complement strand
GTCGCCCGCCATGCCGGCGGAAGCGTCGTCATCGAGGTCCGCGACGACGGCAACGGCATCGACCCCCACGCGGTGGCGCGCAAGGCCCTCTCGCTCGGCTTGATCGACCAGGAGGCCGCCGCGGCCATCGACATGCGCGGGGCCGTGGAGCTCCTGTTCACCTCGGGCTTCTCGACGGCCGAGACGACCAGCGACATCTCCGGTCGGGGCGTGGGCATGGATGCCGTGCGCGAGAAGATCCGCCAGCTCGGCGGCGAGGTCGTGATCGATTCCACCCCCGGGCAGGGCACCAACGCCCAGATCCGCCTGCCGCTCACCCTGGCCATCGTCTCGGCGCTCCAGGTCGACGTGTCCGGCGTGCCGTTCGCGATTCCGCTGGATCGGATCGAGCGCACCCTGCGCATGGCCGAGCAGACGGTCCGCTCGGTCGCCGGCAAGCAGATGCTGGTCCTCGAGGACGGCGTGCTGCCGCTGCTCGACGGAGCCGAATGCTTCCGGCGCGACACGGTCGGCGAGCCCGAGTTCGTGGTGATCATCCGCGCCCAGGACAAGCGTCTTGCCCTGGCCGTAGACGACCTGGTCGGCCAGCGCGAGCTGGTCACCCGGCCGCTCCCGGAGATCGTCTCCGACGGCGAGCCGGTGTCGGGCGGCGCGGCCCTGGCCGATGGGCGAATCGCGCTGATCGTTGACTGCGACGCGCTGGCTGCCGATAACGGAACCAGCCGTGCCTTTGCGAGCGGCGACGGCGCCGGCCGCGGCGCGGTCCCGGCGCTCGCTGCCTGACCTCAAGAAACCGAACAAACATCGAATACAGGAGCCCTGATCAGTGACCCCTCGCTACACCGAACTGCAGCTGGATGCGTTGCGGGAGCTGGCGAACATCGCCTCTGGTAACGCCGCGACCTCCCTGGCGCAGATGCTGGGGCGAGAGGTCGAGCTGAACGTGCCTCGCGTCCTGGCCCTTCCCCTGGCCGACGCGGTCGAGGCGTGTGGCAGCCCCGAGGACGCGACCACCAGCGTCGTCATCCCGCTCGACGGCGACGTCACCGGTGTCGTGCTCCTGCTCATCGAGCCGCAGGGCGCCGAGACGCTGTGCCCCCTGCTCGGCGTCGACGCCTGGGATGAGATCGGCGAGTCCGCACTGCGCGAGATCGGCAACATCCTCGGGACCTCCTGCCTGAATGCGCTGGCCTCGATGACCGGCCTTCACCTGGAGCCGCGCCCGCCGCATCTGACCACCGACATGCTCGGCGCGATCGTCTCCTCGCTGGCGCTCACCACGACAGCGTCCGCCGAGCTCGTGCTCGTCCTGGACTCCGAGCTTTCGGTGGCCGGCGAGCCGTGCTCGATCTCGTTCGTGCTGCTGCCCACCGAGGGCGGCGTGTCGGACCTGCTGGCTCCGCTGGGCCTTGCCGAAGCCGCATAGTCATGGGGACGGTACGGATGGGCGAGATCGAGGTGTCGAAGCGCACCGGCGAGGAGCTCGTGGCCCGCGGCCTGGGCTCGTGCATCGGGCTGGCGCTGATCGACCACATGTCCGGCGTGGCCGGCATGGCGCATATCGTGCTTCCGGAGTCCAGCGGCCACACGAGCACCGCCGAGCCCGGTAAGTTCGCCGACACGGGCGTTCCCGCGCTTATCGCCCAGATGCAGAGGGCGGGAGCGGTGACGCGCCGCCTCGACGCGGTTATGGCCGGGGGCGCGCGGATGTTCGCCCTCGGCGAGATGGACATCGGCGCCCGCAATGCCGAGGCGGTCACGGCAGGGCTGACCCGCGCCGGGCTGAGGGTCCGCGCCGCCGACACCGGCGGCAACCGCGGGCGCACGATGCGCCTCACCGTGGGCGAGTTCGAGGTGACGGTCAAGGAGGCCGGCGGCGAGCCGGTCACGCTGTTCGACGCCGCCCCGGGCCCGGCCTCGAAGCGACTGGCGGCACGGGCATGAGCGGCGGCGATCGCCTGAGCGCCGAGGAGGTTGCCAAGCTGGTCGAGGCGGCCAAGCAGGGCCAGCTGCCCGAGCAGCCCACGGCTCCTCCCTCTCGCCGCGGCCACCGGCTGCGCACCGTCGACTTCTCGCGTCCGACCAAGTTCACCTCCGACCACCAGCGGCGCATCGAGCGCGCGATCGACACGTTCTGCCAGACCTCGGTCACACGCCTCTCGACCGAGCTGCGCACCGCGATCGAGCTAGAGACGCTCAACACCACCCAGGCCACGTGGTCCGGGGCACAGTCCCAGCTCCCCGCGGGCTCGCTGTGGGTCACGCTCGATGTCCAGCCGCTCGGGACCCGGATGCTCTTCACCATCGAGCAGTCCTTCATCCTCATGTGCCTGGACTGCCTGCTCGGCGGCTCGCCGGACAAGCCCCCGCGCGAGCGGCGCTTCTCGGAGATCGACACGATGCTCACCCAGCGCCTGATCGAGTCGATGGTCCACCAGATGTCGCTGGTCTGGCAGGACCTGGCCGGGATCACCCTGTCGATCGTCGAAATCGAGACCTACAACGACGCCAGCCAGATTGCCGCCGTGTCGGAGCCGACCCTGGTCGTGATGATCGAGAGCCGGGTCAACAAGCACTCCGCCTCGATGGCGCTGCTGATTCCGTGGCTGGCCATCGATCCGGTGACCGACCTGCTCTCGGGCAAGGAGACCCGCGAGGCCGAGGCCGACCTGGCCGGCGCCTCGGAGATCGGCCGGGCCGTGGCCGGAGTCCCCGTCACGCTGCGCGCCGAGGTCGCCGCCGTCGAGATGCCGATCGACGAGATCCTTGCGCTCGGCCCCGGCAGCATGATCAAGCTCGGCGTCCAGGCCGACCAGGGCGTGACGCTGTTCGCGGAGAACGTCAAGCTGGCGCGCGCTCAGCCGGGCGCCAACGGCCCGCGGCGCGCCATCCAGGTTTCCGGCACCGAGCGGAGGTACGGATGAGCGGCACGCAGCAGGACATCACGCCGCGCGAGGCGCTCATGCGCCTCGGCGCCTCCACTGCCGAGTCGATCGCCCAGGTCCTTGAGATGTTCGCCCCCGGCGCGGTCAAGCGCGGTGAGGTCACCGTGCTGCCCGACGGCGCGTCCCCGTTCGCGAACGTGGCCCGCGGTTCGATCGCCTCGAGCGTGTCCTACGTCGACGGCGTGACCGGCGCCAACATCTTCGTGCTCACCCCGAAGGGCGCCCGGGGCCTGGCCACCGCGATGGGCGCCCCGCCGCCTGAGATCGAGGAGGGCGCCGAGGATCCCGAGCTGTCCGAGCTCGAGATGTCGGCCATCGCCGAGGCGGCCAACCAGACCATGGCCGCGGCCGCGGCGGCGATCAGCGTGGTGCTCGGCCAGGAGGTCGAGATCTCCATTCCGGACACGCGGGTACTGGAGAACCCCTCCAGCGAGGCTGCCGATATCTACGGCACCGCTCCCCACGCCACCTCGACCACATTCCTCATCGCCGGCGAATCCTGCCGGCTCATCCAGCTGATCCCGGCCGCGTTCGTGGTCCGGATGGTGCGCGCGATGGACGAGCTGTCCGGCGAGGTCACCGATTCGAGCGCCATGTCCGGTTCGTCCGGCAACGCCTCCGCCGTCGACACGGGCCCGCACAGCCTGGCTCTGCAGGAGGTCCTGGGCGGCATCAACCTCCGCGTTTGGGCCGAGCTGGGCCGCTCGCGGATGCCCCTGGGCGCCGCGCTCGGACTGCCGGTGGGCGCCGTCCTCGACCTCGACCGGACCGCCGAGGCCCCCGTCGATCTGTACGTGAACGGCGTGCGCTTCGCCCGCGCCCAGCTGCTCGTCACCGACGAAGGCGAGTGGGCGGTGTCGCTGCTCTCGCTCGAGAGCGAGGGGCTGCGCCTGCTCGAGCGGGCGCGTTCGTCCCGTCCAGCGGACGACGGCGAGTCTCAACCTATCGACTCGTCGTCCGATCTACCGATAGAGACCCAAGCTTCGTCAACTGACCCTGAAATCCCCGAACCGAAGCAACCCGAAGTGGAAGGAGCCGTGACCTGATGGCCCGTGTACTCGTAGTCGACGATGCCGCATTCATGCGCAAGGTGGTGAGCGATGCTCTCGCCTCCGGCGGCCACGAGGTGGTCGGCGAGGCAGGCAACGGCGCCGAAGCT
>JAFAWR010000268.1 GCA_019241635.1 Solirubrobacterales bacterium | reverse complement strand
GCCCAGTTTCCGGAGCTTCGCTTCGAGTCGACGAGCATCGAAGCCCTCGACGACGAGGAGTTCCGGATCACCGGCCAGCTGACCATCCACGGCGTGACCGACGAGATCGTCCTGCACGCCGAGGTCCAGGGCACCGACATCGACCCGTGGGGCAACGAGCGGGTCGGTCTCGAGGTGACCGGACAGCTGTCCCGCGGCGACTACGGGATGAAGTTCAACCAGGCTCTCGGCAGCGGCAACATGCTGGTCGCCGACAAGGTCAAGCTCGCGCTCGACATCTCCGCCGTCAAGCAGTCCTCGTAACGTCTCACCACCAGCCGGCCCGGCGCCCTTTCCGGCCCGGGCCGGCCTCACCGCCCAGAGCCATGCCCGCCACCGACTCCACCGATTCCACGACCGCAGCGCTGAGCCCGCACGAGCTCGCCGCGTGGCGCGGCCTGCTCCGGGTGCACGCGCGCGTGACCCAGCAGCTCGACACGCAGATGCAGGCCGCGCACGGGATCTCGGCGTCGGCGTATGAGGTCCTGATGTTCCTCGACGACGCGCCCGATCACCGCCTGCGGATGTCCGAGATCGCCGACCGCGTCCTGCTCAGTCGCAGTGGCTGCACACGCCTGGTCGATCGACTGGCCGAGCAGGGCTACGTCACGCGGTGCGCCGACACGGCCGACGGCCGCGGCCTTTACGCCCAGCTGACCGACGAAGGCCTGGCCAAGATCGGCGCCGCCCGCATCACCCATCATGAGGGCATCCGGCGGTTTTTCCTGGACCACCTCACCGCCACCGACCAGATCGTCCTCGGCGACGTCTGGAGCCGGTTGGAGTAGTTCGCGCGGACTCGCCCCGGCCGAGCTGGCCGATTCACCGCGCCGCCGCGCCAAGCAGAACGGCGCCGCCGAGGGCGATGAGGACGCCGGCCAGCTGCACCCGCGTGGCGCGCTGAGCCTGCAGGACCCGGCCAAGCGCGATCGTGGTCACCGGATACAGCGATGAGATCGCCGACAGGATGCTCAGCGCGCCGGTGTGCGAGGCGCTGACGTAGGCGAGATCTCCGCCCACTCCGGAGGCCGCCACCAGCGCGACCCCCGGCATCTGCGACCAGCCGGGTGCCAGCTCGCGCACAGGTCCGCGCGCCACGACCAAGGCCGCCGCGGCGGCCGACACCGCGGTGCTCACGTGCTCGGTGGCGGTGCCCCAATAGGGATCGAGCCGACCGACGGCGTGCAGCGAGACGAGTGAGGTTCCGACCGCTGCGCCGGCGGCGAGACATGTCGCGGTCGCGCGCCAGGCATCGGTCCGACGCCGCGGGGCGCCGTCGGCAGAGCTGAAGGACGTGATCGCCCCACCGACCAGGGCGCAGACCAACCCAATTGCCAGCGCGAGACTGATCGGGTCCCCTCCGACCAGGCCGACGGTGACCGCCGCAGCGGCCCCAAGCGCCCCGATGGGCGCGGTGATGAAGGCCTCGCCCCGGCTCAGCGCGCGATAGATCAGGCCCAGCTCGACGGTGACGGCCAGGCCGGCCACCCCGGCCAGGATCAGCCTGGGGTCGCCCGGGGGCGGCGTCCCGCGGGCGATCAGCACCGGCGCCAGCAGCAGTCCGCCGAGCAGCTCGGCGATCGCCACGACTACGAACACCGGTACCGCGCGCCGTGAGGCGTCGCCGCCGAAGTAATCAGCGGCGCCCCAGCCGATCGCTGCGGCGGCTGCGAGAAGGATCGCCATCAGGCGCGAGCTTCGAGATCGTGTACCAGCAAAATCGGTTTCACTGGTGTAAGGATAGCCGGTTACCGCTCCGGCAAAACGGCGATTGCTGGTACAATCAATTTCAATGCAGTCGATTCGGGACATGCCGTTCGTGGCCGGTGACACGGCGCTTGACTTCGTCAATACGGCGGAGGAGCGAGGCCATCCGGAGGCCGACGACGCGCTGCTCACCCCGGCCGACCTCCGGCTGTGGGGCCAGCGCTACGGGCTGATCGCTGCCTCGGCCAAGCTCGGAGGCGACGCCGCGGCCGAGCTCGAGCAAGCGCGGGAGGCTCGCGAGCTCCTGTATGGGCTGTTCTATGCCCGGACGCACGGCCGGCCCGTTTCCAGGCGCGGATTGGCTCGGCTGGCCGAGCTCGCCGCCGACGCCTACCGCGCCGGCGAACTACGCGTGGACACGGACGGCGCGGCGCGCTGGCACTGGAGTCCGTCGAAGCTGACCACGATCCGCCACGTCGTCGTAACCGACGCCGTCGAGCTGCTCGGCGCCGAGCCCCTCCCCCGGCTGAAGCAATGCCCGGGCGAGCACTGCGGCTGGTTCTTCCTGGACACCACCAAACGCGGCAACCGCCGCTGGTGCCAGATGCGCGAATGCGGTCAGGAGGCCAAGGACGCGCGGCGGCGCGTGAAGCGGACCGGAGCGAGAGCGGCGCGGGCCGGATAGCGAACGATTGCCGCTACCGACGCGGCGCAAAGTCGTCCGCACTCGGGCCCAGGCCGTGCTCAAGGCGCCGCGATGGCGTGGATCTGAGCTAGGCGGAGCGGCGCTTCTGGCTGACCGCGCGGATCAGCTGCGCCTTGCCCATCTTCGACCGGCCTTCGATGTCGAGACGGGCCGCCTCGCGCCGCAGCTCGGTCACGGTCATCGCTCCGGCTCCGCTGCCCGTTCCCTGCGAGGCCCCGCGCTTGCGCGCTGCAGCCTTGGCGCCTTCACGGCCGAGCGCCGAACGCGTCTTCGAGTCGAGGTTCGCGATGCTCCGCTTGCTGCGGGCGCCCGATTGCGCCTTCTTGACGTTCTTGCGCGCTGCCTGACGTTGCTTTTCGCTGGCCATGATCGTGGCTTACCCGCGCGCGTCCCCGGCGAACCCAGGAGCGCGGCCACCTATTAGTGTCCCAGGGGTGAGCGCGGATGACCGGACCTGGGACGTGATCGTGATCGGGGGCGGGCCGGCCGGCGAGAACGCGGCCCAGTACGCGATCCAGGGCAGCGACCGGACCGCCGCCATCGTCGAGGCCGAGCTGGTCGGCGGCGAGTGCTCTTACTGGGCGTGCATGCCGAGCAAGGCGCTGCTTCGCCCGGTCGAGGTGCTCGACGGCGCGAGGGCGCTCCCCGGCCTCTCGAGCCTGATCGCGTCCGGCTCGCCAGATCGCCAGGCCGTCCTCGATCGGCGCGACGAGTTCACCCACCACCACGACGACAGCAGCCAGGTCAAATGGGCGGCCGGCCAGGGGATCGACGTCGTCCGGGGACGGGGCCGGCTGGGCGGCGAGAAGATCGTCGAGGCCACCGCCGCGGACGGCACCACGCAGACGCTCACCGCCCGCCACGCAGTGGTCATCGCCACCGGCACCACGGCCTCGATCCCGCCCATCGACGGGCTGCGCGAGGCGCTTCCCTGGACCTCGCGCGACGTAACCAACCTGCGCGAGGTGCCGGACCGGGTGGCGGTGATCGGGGGCGGCGTGGTGGCCTGTGAGGCGACCACCTGGCTGTCCGGCCTGGGTGCCCGCGAGGTGACCGTGATCGAGCCAGAGGCGCGGCTGCTCGCGCATCAGGAGCCGTTCGCCGGCGAGCTGATGGCCGAGCAGTTCAGCGAGCGGGGCATCCGGGTGCTCGTCGGGACCGGCGTGGACTCGGTGAACCGCCCGCACGCCGAGGACACCGGCGTGGGCCTGATCCACGGCGGGCCGGCGACGATCGTCGCGGGCGACGCGACCTTCGAGGTCGACGAGATCGTGGTGGCGGCTGGCCGGACCCCGGCGACGCGCGATATCGGCCTCGAGCGGATCGGCATCGATGTGAGCGCCTCGCACGGCTACCTGAAGACCGACGACCACATGTCGGTCCCCGGTGGCGGCGCATGGCTCTACGCGATCGGCGACGCCAACGGGCGAGCCCTGCTCACGCACATGGGCAAGTACCAGGGCCGGATCGCCGGCGACGTGATCGCGGCGCGCGCCGAGGGACGCTCCACCGACGGCTCGCGCTACCGCGACGTGGCCGACCACGACATGGTGCCGGCGGTGGTGTTCACCGACCCGCAGGTCGCGGCGGTCGGGCTCACCGAGTCACGCGCGCGAGAGAGGGGCCTCGAGGTGGATGCCGTCGAATACGACCTGGCGGCGGTTGCCGGTGCATCGCTGCTTCGCGACGACTACCGGGGCCGCGCCAAGCTGGTCATCGACCGCACGAACGACACGCTGGTCGGGGCCACGTTCGTCGGCGACGACGTCGCCGAACTGCTCCACAGCGCCACGACCGCGATCGTCGGAAGGGTCCCGCTCGATGTGCTGTGGCACGTCGTGCCCTCATACCCCACGGTCAGCGAGGTGTGGCTCAGGTTGCTCGAAGGCCGGCGCTGAGCGAGCCTCGGGTCACGCCGCGAGCTCGAAGTCGCGGCCGCCGAGCACGACCGTCCGATCGCGACCGCCGCGCTTGGCCGCGTACAGGGCACGGTCCACGCACTCGAGCATGAGCTGGGGATCGAGTGGCTCGCTCGTGGCCACCACGCCGGCGCTGATCCGGACCAGCGGCATGTCGTCACCCGCACTCGCCTCGAGCCCGGCGCGGACGCGCTCGATGAACGACTCGGCGCCCGCCGCGTCATTGCCCGGCATGAGCACGACGAACTCCTCTCCGCCGAGGCGCGCCGCCACGTCGATGACCCGTGCCTCCCCGGCCAGCATCCGGGCCAGGTTGGCGAGCACCCGGTCGCCGACGATGTGACCCCACTCGTCGTTGACCTGCTTGAAGTGGTCGATGTCCAGGGTGGCCAGGGCGATCCGGCTGCCGTCGCGGCCCAGATGGGCGAGCTCGCGGGCGGCCAGCTCATCGAAGCCGCGCCGGTTGAGCAGGCCGGTCAACGGGTCGGTCCTCGCCTCGCTGGCCAGGCGCGCGAGCAGCATCTCGTTGCGGCGCTCGAGAACGAGCACGACCAGCACCACTCCGCACACCGACACCATCACGTCGAGCCATCGGCCGGGATAGGAGTCGGCGGCCGGCATCAGAAGCAGCGCGACGGCCTGCCCGATCGCGGTACAGGTCACGATCGCGGCGGCGCCCCGCCGGCCGAAGAAGAACGTGGTCCAGAACGCCGGCAGGGCGTAGAGGATGGCCGCATCGCCCGGCCCGGGCGTGGTGGCCAGCGAGTACGCGATCAGCGCCACGCCGAGCGGTCCGAGCAGGGCCATGCCTCGCCGGGGGACACGGGGGCCGACCGCCGCCATGAGCGCGGCCATCACGCACACGACCGCGACGGGCAGGAGCGAGTACGGCGGGTCGCCGGGGAGAAAGCCCTCGATGACCCCGTCGAACCCGGCGATCCCGAAGATCGCCGCGGCGGTGTAGGCCATGATGCGGCGGTTTGCGCGGATGTCTGCCAGGGAGGAGACCATCGCGCTCCTAATCGGCACCGCCCGCCCGGATCCGAAGGGTCGCGCGAGAGCGTCGGCATACGTTGACCGGCGGACGTGCCGAGAACCGCTTCGCGGTCGCTAGGATCTTAGTTGGACCGACTGAGATTTAACGCAAGAGAGAGACTAAACATCGTGGATTTCGAGAACAACCAGAACCTGGCGCTCTGCGACCTCTGCGGCGAGCGGCCCGGCTCGGTCGAGGTGACCTTCGTGGCCGGCGGCGAGCGGCATTCCGGTCTGCTCTGCGAGCGCTGCGCCCGCGCCGCGCTCGCCCAGCAGCAGGGCGGGCTCCCGGGCGCTTCGATCGGCCCCATGGATCCGGGACCCGGCGGGCCGACCGGCTCCCAGGCCGTGCGGCAGCGCAAGCGCAGCCGGCGATCGTCGGACACCCCCGCTCTGGACCGCTTCGGGCGCGATCTCACCGCCGAGGCCGAGGCGGGCCGGATCGACCCGGTGGTCGGCCGCGAGGCGGAGATCGGCGAAGTCGTCGAGGTGCTCGCTCGCCGGCGCAAGAACAACGCCGCTCTGATCGGCGAGGCCGGCGTGGGCAAGACCGCGATCGCGGAGGGCCTGGCCCTGCGGATCGTCCGCCATGACGTGCCCGAGCCGCTGCGCGGCGTCCGCGTGGTCGCGCTCGACCTCGCCGGGATGCTGGCCGGCACGCAGTTCCGAGGCGCCTTCGAGCAGCGCCTCAAGGCGCTCCTCGACGAGGTGGTGGCCTCGCGCGGCCAGGTGCTCCTGTTCGTCGACGAGCTGCACACCGTGCTCGGCGCCGGCGCGGCCGAGGGGGCGATGGACGCCGCGAACATGCTCAAGCCGATGCTCGCGCGCGGCGAGCTGCGCATGATCGGAGCCACCACGCTGGCGGAGTATCGGAAGATCGAGCGCGATGGGGCGCTGGCCCGGCGCTTCTCGGCGGTCATCGTCGAGGAGCCCACGGTGGAGGACACCGTCATGATCCTGCACGGCCTGCGGTCCCAGTACGAGGACCATCACCGGGTGCGGATCTCCGACGCCGCGCTCGAGGCGGCCGCCCGGCTGTCCGATCGCTACATCAGCGAGTACCGCCTGCCCGACAAGGCGATCGATCTCGTCGACCAGGCGGCGGCGCGCCTGCGCCTGAGCGATGCCGCCACCGACGCCGGACATGTGCGGGAGGAGCTCGAGCGCCTGGCCGCGGAAAAGCAGGCGGCCGTCGACGCCGAGGCCTACGAGGACGCCGGACAGATCAAGCAGCGGATCGAGGAACTTAAGGCGAAGCTCTCCGAGCTGCCTGGCGCGGGTGGCCAGGCAGACCGTCCGGTGCTCGGCGAGCAGGAGATCGCCGGCGTGGTGGCGACGCGCACGGGGATCCCCGTAGGCGAGCTGGTTGCCGGCGAGCTCGAGCGGCTGGGCACGCTCGAATCCGATCTGCACCGGCGGGTAATTGGCCAGGACGAAGCGGTCCACGCCGTCGCCGAGACGGTGCGCCACGCCCGGGCCGGCTTGGCTGAGCCGGACCGACCGCTGGGCAGCTTCCTGTTCATGGGCCCGACCGGCGTGGGCAAGACCGAGCTCGTCAAGGCGCTCGCCGAGCGACTGTTCGCGACCGAGCGCTCGCTCGTGCGCATCGACATGTCCGAGTACCGCGAACCGCACACGGTGGCGCGCCTGATCGGCTCGCCGCCGGGATACGTCGGCTACGGCGAGGGCGGGCAGCTGACCGAGCCGGTTCGCCGCCGGCCATATTCAGTGGTCCTGCTCGACGAGATCGAGAAGGCCCATCCAGAGGTCTGGAACGTGCTGCTCCAGGTGCTCGACGACGGCCGCCTGACCGACGGCGAGGGCCGGACGGTTGACTTCACGAACACCGTCGTGGTGATGACCTCGAACCTTGGCGCCGGTTCGGCCAAGCGTCCTCTCGGCTTCGCCGCCGGCGCGGCGGACCCGGCCGAGGAGAGGATCCGCGAGGCGGCCAAGCGGGCCTTCCTGCCCGAGTTCCTGAACCGGATCGATGAGATCGTCGTGTTCGCGCCGCTCACAGAGCCGCAGGTGGAGCGGATCGGTGGGCTGCTCTGCGCCCGGATCGCCGAGCGCCTGCGGGCCGAGCGCGGCGTGGAGCTGACCGTGGAGCCGGGCCTGATCGCGCGTCTGGCCCGCGAGGGCTTCGATCCGGAGTTCGGGGCCCGCCCGCTCAAGCGGCACATCCGCCGCACGCTCGAGAAGGAGCTGACCCGGGCGATCCTCGACGGGCGGATCTCCGACGGCGCCACCGTCTTCGCTCGCCAGGCCGAGGGCGAGGGCGACGGCGACGGCGGCAGCGGCGCGGCGGTCATCCTCGAGCTGGCCCAGCCAGCCACGGTCTGATCATCGACGGAGCGTCGGCCATGGTCGCCGGCGCTCCGTCGAGGCTATGGCACGGACGGCGCCTCCCGACCGGAGTGGGCAAGCGGAGCCAGGACGACCACCTCGGCGGCAATGTCCCGATGGGGGTCGAGACCGCCGATCACCGACAGCGCCGTTCGCTCGAGCGCCTCCTCGACCACGGCCCGTATCTCGTCCTCGACCACGGTGTGCAGCAGGAGCCGGTGCCCGCGCAGGCGTTCGTGCTCGCCGATCGCGGCGAGTTTGCGTTCCGAGACCGTCATCGTGTCCTGGAGGAGGACGACGAGGGTGTCGGGCCCGGCAAAGCGCGCCCGCGCGTGCGTCGGCCCGCGGCCGAACGCCATCTTGTACAGACGCACGATGGCGTTGCAGATCTCGAGCAGCGGACTGCTGGACCCCGGGTGAAGCCCGTCCCCGGGGCCGGCTCCGTCGTTACCGGCTCTGTCGGGGGGTGCCTCGGACTCGTGATCGGGCACGACCCTCATGCCCGCGCCCCATCCGGATCGAGCGCGCGGGCTACTCCGCCTGCGGCTCGAGCACGAAGATCTCGAACGTCCGCGGCGGATCGAAGACGATCTGGCTGTGGTACGTGAGAACGCGCCGCCCGAGCAGCTCCTCGACCGCCCCCATCGCGGTGGCGCCGACCGTCTCCTGGAAGCTCAGCCGGTATTCGCGCACCAGATCCTGCTTGCCGTCGGAGAGCAAGGTCTCCTCGTTGCGCGTCAGGCCACCTTCCAGCACCACGAACACGTAGTCGTCGAGGATCCATGCTTTGGCCGCGGTGGGGCCGCGCCCGTAGAGCTCTTTCTTCATGCCGACCATGGCGTTGGCCACCGCTGTGCGCAGCGATCCGCCAGCCTCTTGCGGCATCCGGCCCCCTGCCGACTCGATCAGCTCGCGAGCCGAGGCCTGTTGGGGCGGATGCTCCTCCTCGGCCATTGGCCGCATACGCTACCTCTCCAGGGCGGGGCAGGACGCGCTCAGGCGGCCGCTCCGGAACGGGTGAGCTAAGGGAGTACTTCAGCCCCAATGGGGGCGTGGGACTGCAGGTCAAGGCGATCCTCCGACGTGGCGTGAGAGGTCATCCCGGGCCGCTCCCGCGCGAGAGCCCCGCGACGACCCCGTTTCTGTCGCCCGCCGGCGCTCCCCGCGGGGGGCGCCTGGCCTGCTCGGCCGAAATGGTATCGCACGGCACCGGGCGCGCAGAACCTCACCGCCGCTGCGCAAAGCGATCAAATCACAGCGATGAGTTTGCCCCTATTACCCGCGTACCGTTTAGCTATTGCTGACCAGGGGCATCGCTGACGGCGAGACTCTTGATAGCCGGTGCGGAGGCAGGGCCGCACAGGCGAGCTGTAACACCAGCTAGCAAAACTGGGCGCGCTCCCCGCGTGGTGGGGAGGCCCGAGCACCGACGCTCGCGTCTCACTGTCGCACGTCCAGAAAGGGGGGGTTCATGTCCTCTAAACGCCTCAAGTACTCACTGCTTGCGGTGCTCCTGATGCTCCCGCTGTCGCTCGGCGCTGCCGCCGTGGCGAACGCGACCGCAGGCTCGAGCTCGCAAGGCAGCAACGCCGCCACACTGACTCTGTCAGTGAAGGCAAAGCGGTCGCTGGCGCGCCAGCATGTGACCGTGCGCGCGCAGCGCCCGGCGACGCGCCGCAACTCGAGCTATGCGCTTCCCGCCGGCTCGGGCAAGTGGAACTTCGTCAAGGCCACGGGCACGCTCAACCTCAACGGCGTACTCGCCGTCGCCGCCGGCAACCGGTCGGTGAAGATCAACTCCGTCACCTTCACCCGTCCGGCGAAGGGCAATGGTCAGTTGACGGTGAAGCTCGCGGGTCACAAGGTGAAGTTGTTCACGATCGCCGGTCGTGCGCACATCAAGCACACCGCGACAAGCGAGACGATCAGCGGTCTCACCGCGAAGCTCACCAACCCTGGCGCGACCCGGCTTGATGGCGCACTTCGCCGCCAGGCATTCACGAACGGGCAGAGCCTCGGATCGTTCACCGTCACCGTGAGCACGTCCCCGGTCAGCGGCACCTCGTCGGGCGCCCCCGCTGTCGGTGGCGCGTCGAGCACGGGCGCGGGAGTGTCGTTCGTACCCGCGTTCCGCTCGCTCCTCGACTCGGCCGGGCTGTCCGCAGTCCCGCTGGTGCCCGGCTCGAACGGGCTTCCGACGCCGCTCGGGACGACTCCCATCCCGGGCGTCGATGGCAGCAGCGTGACGCTCCCGCTGAACGGGTCCTCGGCCGGCGGAAGCTTCTCGGGCGGCACCCTGACCGGGACGATCCCGCTGAGCGGAGGCCTGCAGCTCGGTAATGGCAAGGCCTCGGTCTCGCTGACCAACCCGCAGCTGACGCTGGGCACGGGCACCGAAGGCTCAAGCCTCAGCTTCCAGGTTAATGGCGGCCCCGAGGTGAAGGTGTTCAGCCTCGACACCTCGCAGCTCCAGCAGTCGGCGTTGCCGAACGGAACGCTCGACCTGCAGAACCTGCTCGCCACGCTTTCGAGCGAGGGCGCTTCCTCGCTCAACACGGCGCTCGGGCAGAACCTGTTCACCACCGGCCAACCGGTCGGCGGCGTCACGTTGATCGTTCCCAAACCGGCCGGATAACGGCCGGGAAGCCTCCGACCAGAGGCTCTGCCCCACACAGTCAGCAGTACGCGATCGGCCCGGGTCCCTCTCCTCCGCCCGGGCCGATTGCCCGTCGGATGGTGGGTTGACCGCGCCGACTGCATGTCGGGTCGTAGGGTGACCGGAGCCGATGCGAGTCGGCGACAATCCAGGTCATGAGTTTGCCCGATCCCCACGACACAGCCGCATACGACGCCGCGCTTCCCGGCGTGACGGTCGGCCCGCCCTCGCCGCTGTCCGGCCGGCCGGAGATCCGCGATTACGACCCCACCTGGCCGGAAGCCTATGCGCGGGAGGCGGCCCGCGTGACCGCGGCGCTCGGGGAACGGGCCGCGGCGCTCGAGCACGTGGGCTCCACGTCGGTGCCCGATCTTCCGGCCAAGCCGATCATCGACATGGTCCTCGAGGTGCCCGACTCGTCCGACGAGCCGGCCTACGTGCCAGATCTGGAGGCAGCGGGATACGTGCTGCGGATCCGCGAGCCGTCGTGGTATGAGCACCGCATGCTCCGTGACCCGGACGAGCACGTGCACCTCCATGTGTTCTCGGCCGGTTGTTCGGAGACCCAGCGGATGATCCGCTTCCGAGACCACCTGCGCGCCGACGCCGCCGACCGCGAGCTGTATGCGCGCACCAAGCGTGAGCTCGCGGCCCAGGACTGGAAGTACATGCAGCAATACGCCGACGCCAAGACCGGCGTCGTCGAGGAGATCCTGATCCGGGCCGGGGCGGGGTAGCCGGCGCAACGCGCCGATCGGCCGCCGCCCCGCCGGGTCAGCTCCGGCAGTCGACGAGCGCGTTACGCAGCGTGGTCCGGTAGGGCCCCATCGTGCCGGCCGACTCCTCGGACTGCACGCCGGCCATGAAGTTGTTCAGGGCGTCCGGTGTGTCATATCCGCCGGCCTCAAGCTGGTTCAGGAGGCACCGGCAATCGACCACCGCGCCGGTCGCCGAGTTCTGGCATTGGTCAATGAACTCTGACGCTTGGAGGCTGTCGATCGGCTGATGGCCCGCCTCGGCGATGCCGATCACGGTCAGGGCCGACACGATGACCGCGGCGATCGTGGCCACGGGGAGCATCCACCCCGGAGTGCCCTGCCGGACCGCGCGTCCGTCGACGGCCACCACGATCGTTCCGGCGGCGATGTCGCCGATCCGCTGCCGCCGAGCCGGGCCGGTGCGAACCATGCTGATCAGCCCCGAGACGTAGCAGACCGGCAGTGAGTCGATCACGCGGACGAGCGAGCGGATCGCGATCGCCCGCGCGCTGGCCGGCCCCCCGTCCGCCGCCACGACCCGAATGCCGTAGCGACGCTTCCCGACGGTCTGGCCGCCACGCGATTCGAGCACGAAGTGATAGGCGACCCCAGCGACGGCAAGCCATATCAGATGAGCGGCGGTCGCCACCCGCCAGTGCAGCACCGCGCAGGCGAGCAGGTAACCGCCATAGACGAGCAGGTTGTCGACGCGCGCCGCACGCATCCGCCAGCGGACCGCGGCATCGGCGGCATCCGCGGCACCGACGGCGTCGGTGGCGGTGGTGGCGTGGGCGCCCACGGCGACCAGGCCCGGCGACATCGCGGCCGGCGGAGGCGCGAGCTCTGGCGGCGTCGACCAGCCAGGCGGTGCGACGGAGCCTCGGACTGACTCATCCAGGAACGACACGTTTGGCCGTATCGGGGCCACGTGGCGCGGGCTTGAGTTCGTGACGCAGTGCCTGGACCGCGCGCGGCATGATTTCCGTCAGTGCCCGCGACCCCGGCCCGACACCCGCTGCCTCATTTCGTGCTCCAGTTCCCGATCGAGCAGGTACCGGCTCTGGCGGCGCGATTTCCAGCCATGGACGAGACCCCCGGGCTAGCCC
>JAFAWR010000135.1 GCA_019241635.1 Solirubrobacterales bacterium | reverse complement strand
GGCGTTTCGGCCGAAGAAGCGCGCCCGCTCACGCACGCCGTGGGCCGTGCCGTCCACCCCGAGGAGCACGGTGGCTCCCGCCACGCCGCGGCGGTGCAGCAGATCGCACACGGCGACGAAGGCGGGAACGCCGTCGATCCGCTCCTCACGCCCGACGTAGACGGTCAGCTTGGTGGCCTCGTGTAGATCGTCGGGCAGCGTCGTCGGCGGGACTTCGCCGGTCAGCATCCGCGCGCGCTCGAGCGTCAACAGGCCTCGACGATCGATCGCCATCACCTCGCCGAGCAGGCTCTCGATCCGGGCCCGGGTGTCGACGGCAACTGAGACCAGCGGCAGGTCCTCGGACAGGGTGAGCAGGCGATCGGAGCGATGGCCACGGCGCTGCCCGAAGCCCTCGGCTCCGCGCAGCATCACGCTCACCTCGACCTCGCGACGACCGTAGAGGTCGAGCAGCGCATCCGCCACGAACCGCCCCTCGGTGCGATGGCGCTCGCCGAAGTAGGTGGTCAGCTTGAGACAGTCCCCGGTCACAGGTGAGCTCCAATCACCCGTCCGAGCGCCGCGGCGCCCAGGCCGACGGCCACCGAGATCGCGAGGTTGGCGGCCGCCGGCGCGAACCGTCCCTCCTCGGCCAGCCGCAGGGTCTCGAGCATCCAGGTCGAAAACGTGGTGTAGGAGCCGATCGTCGCGGTCCCGGCCAGGAGGAGGCGATCGCCACCGACTCCCAGGCCGACCAGCAGACCGAAGACCAGGGCCCCCGATGTGTTGACGATCAAAGTCCCGAGCGGGAAGGCCGTCCCGGCTCGGCGGCCCACCCACGAATCGACGAAGAAGCGAAGGAGCGCACCGAGCGCCCCCAGCGCGGGCACCGCCAGCCACACCAAGCCGCTCATGCCACCGTCCTGGTCCGGCGCGCGAACGCCGTGCCCAGATGAATGCTCGCGTAGCCGAGCACGATGCTCGCCGCCACGTAGGCGGCGGCCAATCCGTCATGGTGCGCATCGAGCATCGTCAGGAGCTCCACCTGCACGGTCGAGAACGTGGTGAACGCACCGCAGAACCCGGTACCGAGCAGCGGCCGCCGGTAGGCCGAGAGCGGCAGCCGCTCCTGCAGTCGCGTGACGAAATAGCCGAGCAGGAACGCGCCGGCGAGGTTCACCGAGAAGGTGATCCACGGCCAGCCGGGCGCGCGTCCCACGCCGGTCTGGACCAGGGCCACGCGGGCGAGCGCTCCGACCGCTCCACCCACGGCGATCGCCGCAAGCTCTCGTCTGTCCGGGAGTGTTCGGATCTGCGCTGACCTCCACGAGCCGGGGGGCTTTACTCGGGTAGAGGCCATCAGCGACCGGCGGTCGCGTTCGGAGCGAGCCTCATCGCTCGCGCGTCAGCATAGCGAGGCCCGGGTTAGCATCGAGCCGATGGACCCGAAGCACCGGTGGCTAACGGCGATCTGGCCGCGGGTCCGGCCGTGGCTCCCGCCGCCTCCGGCGACCGTGCTCGAGCTCGGCTGCGGCTCGCTCGGCGGCTTCGTGCCGGCGCTCCGCGCG
This sequence comes from Solirubrobacterales bacterium, assembly GCA_019241635.1. Taxonomy (GTDB): domain Bacteria; phylum Actinomycetota; class Thermoleophilia; order Solirubrobacterales; family Solirubrobacteraceae; genus Palsa-465. The sequence continues at coordinate 9,708 of JAFAWR010000135.1, read as the reverse complement.
GACGGCTACGAGGCGATCGGCGCCGATCCGCACGCGCCGGACGGGCCCGAGTACCGCCGGGTCGAGTTCGAACGCGCCGAGCTGCCCTCGGACGCGGACGCGGTGGTGGCCTCGCTATCGCTCCATCACGTGGCCGACCCCGGCGAGGTCCTCGACCGAGTGGCCGGCGTGCTCAGGCCGGAAGGCCGTGTCGTGGTTGTCGAGTGGGACTGGGAGAGCTTCGACGAGCCCACCGCCCGCTGGGGCTTCGACCGCCTCGACCACGCCACCGAGGACCGCGGCTGGCTCCACGGCGCACACGAACGGTGGGTCGCCTCCGGCCAGCCGTGGGAGCGCTACCTGCGCGACTGGGCGACCGGGCATGGCCTACACGGCGCCGGCACGCTGCTCGCCGCCCTAGATCAGCGCTTCGAGCCCGAGGTCTCCGAGCGAGGCGCGTACCTGTTCCCGGAGCTCCCCGGGGCCACCGAGGACGACGAGCGCCGGGCGATCGAGGCCGGTCTCATCCGGGCTGTGCGCGTCGACTACGTGGGCAGGCTCAGGGCAGCCCGCTGAACGGTCCGGGCACCAGCGCCTGGAACACGATCAGCTCGTGCGAGTGGAGTCCGTCGACCTCAAACGCGTAGCAGCCCGGGCCGGTGATCCAGGTCGTGCGCGGATCGGTCCGGTACCCCGCGCCGGTGTTGAGAGTGTCCCCGGGCGAGACGCCCACCGCCGTTCGACTGAACGGCGAGCCACCGGTCGGCGGCTCGGGCCCCGGCCGCGGAGCCGGCACCTGGCTCAGGTCGATCCGGCCGCGACCGCTCAGCCGGGCCGCCCGCACCGACCACGGGCCCGTGTAGGACGGCAGGCTGTACCAGACGGTCTTGATGCCATACCAGCCGGGGATGTTCGTCGTGCCCAGGACGACCCTGCCGTGGACCAGGTCGCCCCGATTGCCGAACGCCGGGCGCACCGGCCCCGCCCCCAGGCCGACTCCGCCGAGCTCGCTGTTGGAGAACCGCGTGCCGGCGGTGGTCGGGCAGCGCTGGCCGGCGGTCAACCGCGGCAGGTGGAACGGGCGCCGCAGCGCGATCGGAACCGGGCCGGCGGGGACGGTCAGGCAATCGAATGCGGCCGCGCAGGCCTGGGCGTAGGTGGCCGGAACGGTGGGGTCGAAGGATTCAACCGGCAGAGGCAACACCGGGTGCGGCGGTCGGCGGTGCCCCGCCAACCCCGGGTGACGGACCCCGGTCACGGCGAACACGACCACGACCGCCACGGCGACGGCGCACCCCACGGCGAGCGCGGCGAACCCTCGCCTGCCGACGCCCGCAGCGCGGTGCGGGCCGCCGGACCGCACCTGGGCGGCCGCCCGCACCAATTGCCGCTCGAGCTCCGGCAGGACCGTCATCGCGGACTCTCCTCCTCGATTCGCTTTCGCAATCGGGCCAGCCCGCGGCTCACCCGCTTGCGCACGACGCTCTCCGAGCACTTCAGCCGGTCGGCCAGCTCGGTGTATTCGCGCTCGTCAACGACCCGGCCCTCGACCGCCGCCCGTACGCCGGGTGGCAGCTCGGCGAGCAGCGCGGCGAGGGAGCCGTTGGTCGAAACCGCTTCGATCCGCTCGATTGCCTCGTCGTCGATCACGAGCACCGGGAGCGCCAAGGCGGCGCGGGCGCGGTTCTCCACCCGCCCACGCTCCAGGCTCCGCGCGAGCACATGTCGAGCGATCCCGAACAGCCACGCCCGCGCCTCGCCCAGCTCGGGGCGGTAGCCCCTGATCGATTCGAGCGCGGCGGCGAACGTCTCGGCGGTCAGGTCGGCCGCGAGCTCGGATGACCGAGTGGCGTAGCGAAAGAACGAGAGCACCTCGCGCTCGTGGCGGCGGTACCAGGCGCCGAACGCCGCGGGGTCCTGTTCGGTGCCCGCCAGCAGCTGAGCATCCGGCCAGTTCTCGAACGACCTCATCCTTCGCTTCCTTGCGCCGAAGCGTCCCACTTGTGACCGGGTCGGGTCGGTAGAACTTGTCGGAATGGCTCCCGTGCCCGAGACGATCCTCGACGCCGGCGGACGTGATCTGCGCGTATCCAATCCTGACCGGGTGATCTTCCCCCAGACCGAGCGGACCGCGCCGGTCACCAAGCTCGACATCGTCAGCTACTACCTGTCGGTCGCCGAGGGCATCATGCGCGCGCTCGCGCAGCGGCCGACCACGCTCGAGCGCTGGCCCCGGGGCGTGTACCCCGGCATGGTCCTGTCGACTCGCGAGGGCCGGCAGGGCGACGCCTTCTACCAGAAGCGGATCCCCAAAGGGGCGCCCGACTACGTGCAGACCGCGACGATCGCGTTCCCATCCGGGCGCAACGCCGACGAGATCTGCCCGACCGAGGTGGCCGTGGTCGGCTGGGCCGCGCAGATGGGGACGATCACGTTTCACCCCTGGCCGGTGCGCCGCGAGGATGTCGACCATCCGGATGAGCTGCGGATCGATCTCGACCCACAGCCCGGCACCGATTACGCGGATGCTGCGCGGGTGGCCGCGTCGGCGAAGGCGCTGCTGGAGGAGCTAGGACTGGCCGGTTACCCCAAGACTTCGGGTGGCCGGGGGATCCACATCTACGTGCGCATCGAGCCCCGCTGGACCTTCACCGACGTTCGCCACGCCGCGATCGCCTTCGGCCGCGAGCTCGAGCGGCGCCTCCCCGACCAGGTGACGACCAGCTGGTGGAAGGAGGAGCGCGGCGCCCGGATCTTCATCGACTTCAACCAGAACGCCCGCGATCGCACGATCGCCTCGGCCTACAGCATCCGCCCCAAGCCGGGCGCCCCGGTGTCCACCCCGCTCGACTGGGACGAGCTCGCCGGGGTCGCGCCGGAGGACTTCACGGTGGCGACAATGCCGATGCGCTTCGCCCAGGTCGGCGACCGCCACGCCGGGATCGACGATCGCGCCTACTCGCTGCAGCCACTGCTCGACCTCTACGAGCGGGATCTCGCCGCCGGCCTCGGCGACATGCCCTACCCGCCCGACTACCCCAAGATGCCCGGCGAGCCCAAGCGGGTCCAGCCGTCGCGGGACCGCGATCGTCCCCGGGAGCCCCCCGGCGACCGAGGGCCCGACGAGCCCGGCGATCCAGGAGGGGCGTGATCGATTTGGGTCGCTATCACGGCCAAAATCCGCCACACACCCTCACGGCGACTGCGGCAGCTTGACCTTCTTGCCGGCGCCGCCCCGGCGGGCGGGCGCGCTCGGCGGAGGCACAACCGGGCCGATGTCGCCGTCGGGCGCCTCGTCGAGGTCGACGATCACCGGCGCGTGGTCGCTCGGGCCGGTGCCCTTGCGGGCGTGCCGGTCCACCCAGGCGGCACGGACGCGCTCGGCCACCACCCCACTGGCCAGGATCAGGTCGATCCGCATCCCCAGGTCCTGGTGGAACATCCCCGCCCGGTAGTCCCAGTAGCTGAACACCCGCTCCCCGGGCCAGCGATCGCGGACGACGTCGTGCAGGCCGAGCGCTTGAAGCTCCGCGAGCGCGGCCCGCTCGGGCGGCGTGACATGGGTCTGGCCCACGTAGGCCTCGGGATCGAACACGTCCTCGTCGCTCGGCGCGATGTTCATGTCGCCACACACCACCGCCGCCTCGGGCCCCGCCGCGACGGCGTCGCGCAGCGATCCCAGCCAGGCGAGCTTGTACGCGTAGTGATCTGAGTCCGGCGTCCGGCCGTTGGGCACGTAGACCGAGGTCACCCGAACCCCGCCGCAGGTCGCCGCTACCGCGCGCGCTTCCGGGTGCGGGAAGCCCGGCGCGCCCTCGAGTCCGCGCACGACGTCGTCCAGCCCCACCCGCGAGAGGATCGCCACTCCGTTCCAGGTCGCCTCCCCGTTGGCGGCGACGTCATAGCCCCGCCCGACGAGCTCGTCGCCCAGGAGCTCGGCGAACGCCGCGTCGGCGATCTTCGTCTCCTGAAGGCAAACCACGTCGGGACGGCGCTGATCCAGCCAGGGCAGCAGCCGCGGCAGACGCTGCTTGAGCGAGTTGACGTTCCAGGTCGCGATGCGCACGTGGCTACGGTAGCGCCGCCAGCGCGCGGAACTCCGGATCGTCACGCAGGGCGGCGAAGTCGTCGTCCTCGCGGGCCAGATCCGCCACGCTGGGCCTCAACTCCACGGCTCGACGGAGGGCGGCCAGCGCCGCGTCCCGGTTGCCCTGAACGGCCTCCAGGCAAGCCACGGCGTAGCGCAGCCAGCCCGAGTCGGGATGCACCTCAAGGCCTTCGGCGAGGATCTGCCGGGCGCGGCCCGGATCGGACCGCACCAATGGCGCGGCCTGGAACGTCCACTCCCAGGCCGACGGCTGGAACGTGGCCGGTCCACCGAAGCTGAGCACGGTCGTGCCGGCTTCGGCGGCCACCGCATGGCGATGCGACCCGGGATCCGGAACGAACACGTACGTCCCGGTCGGAGCGTCGTACTCGGTGCCGTCGATGGTGAACGTGGCCCGTCCCGCGGCCACGAAGTACAGCTCCTGGTGGGCCAGCTTGGGATCCTCGGTGTGGGGCTCGACCACTTCCTCCCCCGCCGCGCCCGCCGTGTAGGCGTTGCAGCCGAACGCCCGGACCCCGAGCGTCAGCCTGACCGGACGCCAGGTCAGGCTGCCCGGTCCGGGAACCGCCTCGATTTCCTCCAGGTGAATGATCTTGGGCGCTTCGGGCGTCATGGCTACGAACCGAAGCCTAACCGCGCCCCGCCGCGATGAATGTCGGACTCGCGCCCGGTCTTAACCGCGAGAGGACTCGACAAACAGGAGAAACATCATGCTCACCACCCCGATTCGCGAACTGGATCACCGCAGCAGCGACGGCATCGACGTCAGGTTGCTCTGGAACGCCTGCAACGACCGTATCTCGGTCGCCGTGCACGACCAGCGCTTGGATGAGGCCTTCGTGCTTGAGGTCCCCGGAGCCGACGCGCGCGAGGCGTTCAACCATCCGTACGCCTACGCGAGGGCCAAACGTCACGATCGCCCGCTGGCCGCCTGACTCCTGTCGCGGACACGGGCGATAATCGCGGCGTGACCGACGCCTCACGGCCGTTCCGCGAAGAAGATGCCGATCCCGATCCGTTCGCTCAGTTCGAGCGCTGGTTCGAGGAAGCGGCCGGCGTGGGCACAAGTCAACCCGAGGCCGCGGCGCTCGCCACCGCCACCCCGGACGGGAGTCCGTCCGTCCGGATGGTGCTGGTCAAGCAGACCGGCCCCGCCGGGTTCGTCTTCTACACCAACTACCAGAGCCGGAAGGGCGGCGAGCTGACCGCGAACCCCCGCGCCGCGTTGCTCTTCCACTGGCAGCAGCTCGGGCGGCAGGTCAGGATCGAGGGCCCGGTGAAGCGCACCACCCGCGCGGACTCGCTCGCCTACGCCCACAGCCGTCCTCGCGGAAGCCAGCTGAGCGCGGCCGCCTCGCCCCAGAGCCGGCCCGTGCCCGACCGCTCGTGGCTGGAGCACCGGGTCGCGGAGCTCGACCAGCGACACGCCGGCACCGACGTACCGCTCAGCGACTCCTGGGGCGGCTTCCGGCTGGCCCCCGAACGCTTCGAGTTCTGGCAGCACCGCGACAGCCGGCTCCACGACCGGCTGGTGTACACCCCGGAGCCGGGCGGCGGCTGGACGGTGCAGCGGCTTGCCCCCTGATCCCGGGATGTCCCGCCAGCCGCTCGGACGCTCGGAGCTACAGGTCTCGCGGCTGGCTCTCGGCTCGTGGCGCACCTTCGAGCGGATCCCCCGCGAGGACGGCTTGGCCGTGATGCGGGCCGCCCGGGAGCACGGCTTCAACTTCCTCGATGACGCGCGCTACAACGACGAGACCGGCGACGCCCCGATGCCCACCGGCTACTCCGAGGTGCTGTTCGGCGAGCTGTTCCGGGCCGCGGAGTGGGACCGCGCGGATACGGTCGTGGCCAACAAGCTCTGGTGGGAGTTCTGGCCCGAGCAGAGCGCCGCCGCCGAGCTCGACGGGTCGCTCGGTCGCATGGGATTCGACCACGTCGACCTGATCTACGCCAACCCGCCGCCTGACGGCCTCCCGATCCCGGACATGGTGGCCTCGGTAGGCGAGCTGATCAGCGCGGGCAAGGCGCGCGCGTGGGGCATCGTCAACTGGGAGGCCGCGCCGTTCATGGAGGCGATCCGGGCGGCCGAGGAGCAGGACCTACCCGCGCCGTGTGCGGCTCAGCTTCCCTACAACCTGGTCCGCCGCGACTGGGTCGAGAGCGCGCCGATGACCGAGGCGCTCGAGGCCTCGGGAGCCGGTCTCGTCGCGTCTTTCGTGATGGCCGGAGGGCTGCTCACCGGCAAGTACGACGCCGGCGGGAGCGGCCGCGCGAGCGGGCAGCTCGATGACTCCCGCCATCGGGCCGCTCGTCAGCTGGGCCGCCGGCTCCACGCCCTGGCCCGCGAGCTCGAGACGAGCCCCGCCGCGCTGGCCATCGCGTTCACGCTCGCCAATCCAGCCGTGGCCAGCGTCCTGTTCGGCGCCACCACCCCGGCCCAGATCGCCGAAAACGTCGCCGCGCTCAAGGTCGACCCCGGCGTCATCGACCGACTGCTCGCGCTCTGAACGCGGCAGTGGACGTCGACCTCGTCGAAGCCGGCGCCGGCGGGGATCCTGTCCTCGACGTGGCCGTGGCGCACGCCCTGCTCGACCTGGTCGCCGCGGCGCGCCGGCGGCCAGTGCTGCGCTGCTACCGACCCGGCGCGACGGTGGCCTTCGGGCGTCGCGACACGTTCCTGCCCGGCTTCGCGACCGCGGTCGCCGCAGCCCGCGCCCACGGCTTCGCCCCGGTGATCCGAGGGGCCGGAGGCCGCGCCGCCGCCTACGACGAAGGCTGTCTGATCTTCGATGAGGTCATGGCCGCCGATGGATCGCAGATCCGCGAGCGGTTCGAAGCGGACGCCCGGCGGCAGGCCGGCGTCCTGCGCGGGCTCGGCGTCGACGCGCGAGTCGGCGAGGTACCGGGCGAGTACTGCCCGGGCGAGTTCAGCGTCAACGCGCGCGGGCGCGTGAAGCTGATCGGCGCGGCCGAGCGGATCGTCAAGGGAGCCTGGCTTCATTCGAGCGTGGTTGTGGTCCGCGGCGCTCCCAGGCTCCGCGCCGTGCTCGAGGACGTCTACGAGGGGCTCGGCCTCGAATGGAACCCGGCCAGCGTCGGCGCGGTCGGCGACGAGGCACCGGGCGCCGGACTCGACGCCGTGCGAGCTGCCCTGATGTCTGACTATGCGACCCGCTACACCGTGTCGCCGGCATCGCTCACCGCGATCGATCTGGCGCGGGCCGGCGAGCTCCGGGCGCGCCACCAGGTGGATCACCGTGCGTGATGGACCTCCTGCAGGCCATAGACCGGCGACTCGATCCCCTGCTCCCGCGCCTTGAGCTGAAGGGCCAGGTAGAGCGAGTAGTGGCGTGACTGGTGCAGGTTCCCGCCGTGGAACCACAATCCGGGTTGCTGGGTGGGTTTCCACATGTTGCGCTGCTCGCCCTCCCACGGACCGGGGTCCTTGGCCGTCCCGGACCCGAGCCCCCACACCTTGCCCACCCGGTCGGCCACCTCCGGCGAGATCAGATCCGCGACGAACCCGTTCATCGATTCGTAGCCGGTGGCGTACACGACCAGGTCGGCGGGCAGCTCGGTCCCGTCCTCCATCACCACCGCGTCCCCGGTCAGGTGGTCGACCTGGCCCGGCTGCAACTTAATCTGGCCGCCCGCCACCAGCTCCGAGGCGCCGACGTCGATGTAGTAGCCCGAGGCTCGGCGCAGGTACTTCATGAACAGCCCGGACTCGTCCTCGCCCCAATCGTGTTGGAATCCCGCCGCCTCGAGCCGCCGGTAGAACTCGGCGTCGCGCTCCCGGATCTCGGCGTAGACCGGAACCTGGAGGTCGGCCATGATCCGGTAGGGGATCGAGGCGAAGGTCATGTCGGCCTTCTCGGTGCTCATGCCTCCGGCGACCGCCTCCTCGGAGTAGAGCGCGCCGAGCGCGACCTCCATCAGCGTGTCCGACCTGACCACGTGGGTCGACGAGCGCTGCACCATCGTGACGTCGGCGCCGTGCTCCCACAGCGCGGCGCAGATGTCGTGGGCCGAGTTGTTCGATCCGATCACCACGGCTCGCTTGCCCCGATAGGCGTCCGGACCCGGATGGGCGGAGGAGTGGTGCTGCTCGCCCTGGAAACTCTCGACGCCCGGGAACCGCGGCGTGTGCGGGCGGCCCGACATGCCCGTGGCCACCACGAGCTGCTGGGGACGCAGCGTGATCTCGGATCCCTCCCGCTCGACGACCACCTCCCACTCGCCGGCTTGCGCGTCGTAGCTCGCCCGTTTCGCGGTCGTGGATCCCCAGTAGTTCAGCTCCATCACCCGCGTGTACATCTCGAGCCAGTCGGCGATCTTGTCCTTGGGCGAGAACACCGGCCAGTTCGGCGGGAACTTCACGTAGGGCAGGTGGTCGTACCACACCGGGTCGTGCAGGCAGAGCGACTTGTAGCGCTTGCGCCACGAGTCGCCCGGGCGGGCGTTTCGCTCGACGATGATCGTCGGCACCCGCAGCTGGCGCAGTCGCGCGCCAAGCGCGATCCCACCCTGGCCACCGCCCACGATGACCACATATGGCTGGGTCGTTATTCCGAGCTCATCGGCCTCGCGGCGGCGCTCCTCGAGCCACGAGTTCCGCTCGGGGTTGGCGCCGTGCTCGACCCCCTTCGGGCGACGGGACCCCAGGCGCTCCTCGTGTCCCTTGAGCTCGTCCAGAGCGGTCAGGAAGGTCCATGCCTGCCCATCGATCAGCCGCACATGACCGCTGCAGCGCCCGACTTCGGTCTCGAACTGAAGCCACGCCTCGCTGACCCCGTCGGCCGCGGTCGGCTCCTCGGTCACCCGCCATCCGCGGGGCTTGGTGCCCGCCAGCGTGTGCTCGAGCATTTCCCGGACCCCCGTCCGTCCCTCCACCGTCTTGATGTTCCACGTGAAGGCGGCCAAGTCTCGCCAGTAGCTCTCCGGCGCGAACAGCTCGGCGGCGCCGGCGGGGTCCCCGCGGGTGAGCGCCTCGTCGAAGCGCGCCAGCCATTGATCGATCTCGGCCGCGATGGGTGTACGGGCGGCGGTACTCGACATGGTGTCTCCTCCTGTGCCGGTGCCCAAAGCTCCATTGTCCTCCCCCGCCCTCGCCGCCCCAGCCCCGACGAAGCGCCGGCCCGGAGCTCAGGCTCTCCGCTTTGCCGTCACCTCGATCTCGATCTTCATCCGCGGGTCGGCCAAGCCGGCGACCAGCATCGTGCTGGCCGGTCTGATCTCGCCGAAGTATTCGCGGAACACCGGCCAGCAGGCCGGAAAGTCATCGGCGCTCGGCATGATGTAGGTCGCGCGCACCACGTCCGCGAGCGAGAAGCCCGCCTCGGCCAGCGCCGAGCTGATGTTCTCGAACGTCTGACGAGCCTGCTCGGCGACGTCGTCCGAGATCGTCATCGCGGCGTAGTCGAAGCCGGTGGTGCCCGCGACGAACGCCCACTCGCCGTCGACCACCACGCGCGAGTAACCGACGTCGTGCTCGAACTGCGAACCACTGGAGATCAGGCGACGTGCCATGCCAGGCATGGTGTCAGGCCAGTTCACCCGAGCGTCGCCAGGCGCCGCGCCGCTTCCGCAATCACCTCGGTCCGCTTGCAGAACGCGAA
>JAFAWR010000005.1 GCA_019241635.1 Solirubrobacterales bacterium | reverse complement strand
GGGCGGGGGCGCAGACGGTGCCGAGCCGGCGCCGGCGCAGGCTCGGCGTGGGCGTGATCGGCTTCGGATGGCTCGGACAGGCCCACACCCGCTCGCTCCTGCGCATCCCGACGCTGTTCGAGAACCGTACGTTCGACACGACGCTCGTCGCGTGCAGCGACGCGTTGCCGGCCCGGCTGGATCAGGCGACCGCCTCGTTCGGCTTCAAGCGAGCGTCGGCGGCCTGGGAGTCGGTGATCGAGGATCCCGACGTCGACGTCGTCTACATCGCCGCACCCAACATGGTGCATGTGCAGCTGGTCGAGGCAGTTGCCAGCGCCGGTAAGGCGGTGTTCTGCGAGAAGCCGGTCGGCGGGACTCCGGACCAGGTGGCGCGTGCGGCGAAGGCGGCACGGACGGCGGGCGTGATCAGCGGCGTGGGCTTCAACTACCGGTGGGCTCCGCTCGTGCGCTACGCGCAGGAGCTGATCGGAGCCGGCGCGCTCGGCGAGATCACCAACTACCGCGGCCGCTTCTTCTCGATGTACGGGGCCGACCCGCTCGGCGTGAACTCGTGGCGCTTCCAGCTCGACCAGGCCGGCTACGGCGTCACCAGCGACCTCATGAGCCACTCGGTCGACCTGGCCCAGATGCTGCTCGGCCCGATCGCCAGGGTGGCCGGCTCGATCGAGACCTACATTCGCGAGCGTCCGTCGCCCGTCGACGGCGCGAGCCACTACGGGCGGGGGCGGCCGGACGATCCGCGCACGCCGGTGACCAACGAGGACTACGCCGCGATGCTGTGCGAGTTCGCCTCCGGCGCCCGCGGCACGTTCGAGGCCAGCCGGACGATGGTCGGACCGGCAAGCGAGAACGCGTTCGACGTGTACGGGACGCGTGGCGCGGTGAGCTGGAATCTCGAACGCCTGAACGAGCTCCGCGTGTACCGGGCCACCGAGGACCGCGGCTCGGGCTACACGACGGTCCTCGGCGGCGAGCGCTTCGGCCACCATGGCGTGTTCGTGCCCGGGAGCGGCAACGCGATCGGGTTCGAGGACCTGGTCACGATCGAGGACTACGAGTTCTGCTCGGCGGTCGCCGGAGGGCGCGCCTACGAGCCCGGATTCGAGGAGGCGCTCGCGTGGGCCCGGGTGCAGGACGCGCTGCTGCGCTCGGTCCAGAGCGGGGGTTGGGAGGCGGTTGGCCCGTGAGCGCCACGACGGCAGTGGCGCCCCTGCGGATCGGCGTGATCGGCGTCGGCCGGATTGGGCGAATGCACGCCGAGCTGATCGCCCACCAGGTGCCGGGCGCCGCGCTCGGCGCGGTCTACGACGCCCACGAGCCGGCCGCCCGCGATGTGGCCAGCGAGCTGCGAGTTCCCGCGGCCGCCAACGTCGAGGAGCTTCTGCACTCCGATCTCGATGCCGTGGCGATCTGCTCGAGCTCGGACACCCACGTCGAGCTGATGATCGCGGCGGCCGAGGCGGGCAAGGCGGTGTTCTGCGAGAAGCCGGTGTCGCTCGAGCTGGCCGAGCTCGACCGCGCGCTCGGCGCGATCGAGTCGGCCGGAGTGCCGTTCCAGATCGGCTTCAACCGGCGCTTCGACCCGGCGCACGCCTCGGTGCGCGACGCGGTCGTCTCGGGCACGGTCGGCGATCCGCACCTGGTCCGGATCTCGAGCCGGGACCCGGCGCCGCCGCCACCCGAGTACGTCAGATCGTCGGGCGGCCTGTTCCTCGACATGATGATCCACGACTTCGACATGGCCCGGTTCGTGACCGGGCACGAGGTGGTCGAGGTGTTCGCGCGCGGGGCGGTGCGGGTCGAGCCGTGGTTCGCGCAGGCCGGCGACATCGATACCGCGCTGGTCATGCTGGTGCATTCCGACGGCTGCCTGACCGCGATCGACAACTCGCGCCGCGCCGCCTACGGCTACGACCAGCGGGTCGAGGTGTTCGGCTCGGAGGGAATGGCGGTGTCGGAGAACCCGCCGGCCCACACCGGCGTCGTGCTCACCGCCGCGGGCGAGCGGCGCCCGCCCCACCCGCACTTCTTCCTCGAGCGCTACCTGCCGAGCTACGTGCGCGAATGGCAGGGCTTCGTGGAGGCGGTCAAGCCCGGCTCGGCCCCGCCGGTGTCGACCGCGGACGCGCGCGCGCCGCTGGTGATCGGGCTGGCCGCGCTGCGCTCGCTGCGCGAGGGCCGGGCGGTGCGCGTCGAGGAGGTGCAGGCGCCGTGAGGGTGTACCTGACGGGTGCGAGCGGGTTCGTCGGCTCGAACCTGGCTCACGTGTTCGCCCGCCACGGCGCCGAGGTGGTGGCGCCGGGGCACCAGGACGTCGATCTCACCGACGAGCTCGTGGTGCGCCGCTCGGTCCTCGCCACCCGGCCGGACGCGATCGTCCACGCCGCGATCTGGAACGACCCCGTCCGGCTGCTCACCGACCGCCGCCGGGCCCGGGCGGCCTACGTCGGCGCGACGCGCAACGTCGTGGCGGCGGCGAACGCGGTCGATGCCCATGTGGTGCTGATCTCGACCGACTGGGTGTTCGACGGCACGCAGGGGCCGGCCCGCGAGTCCGAGCCGCCCAACCCGGTCAACGCCTACGGCTTCCTCAAGGCGTGCTCGGAGCTGATC
>JAFAWR010000379.1 GCA_019241635.1 Solirubrobacterales bacterium | reverse complement strand
AGCGCCCCGCCACCGAGGGCCTGACCCTCGCGCCCCGTCCCGCCGAGCTGAGCGGCGTGAAGATCGGCCTGCTCGAGAACGGCAAGCAGAACGCGGGCCGCTTCCTCACCGAGGTAGCCGCCGTGCTCCGCGAGCGCCACGGCGCCGGGGCGGCGACGCTTCGCCGCAAGGAGGTCTTCTCGCAACCGGCGCCGCCAGAGCTGGTCGAGGAGCTCAGCCGCGAGTCAGACGTGGTGGTGATCGGCGTCGGTGATTGAGGCTCGTGCAGCGCGTCGGCGGTCGCCGACGGAATCCTCTTCGAACGTCGCGGCAGGCCGGCTGCGGTGATCTGCTCCGACGCGTTCATCGCCACCGCCGACGCGATGGCCGGTGTGCAGGGCGCCCCGGGATACCACTACCTGACCACGCCGCACCCGGTCGCCGGGCTCACGCCCGAGCAGGTGCGCGAGCGGGCGGAGGCCGTGGCCGACCAAGTGGCGAAGATGCTGGCCGGTGAGCGGGCCTGATGGCGACACCGCCCGACCCCGACGCCGCCCGCGAGGCCATCGAGTACTGCTACGAGCACGGCTGGACCGACGGACTGCCGGTCATCCCGGCCTCGGAAGCCCTGCTCGAGCAGTTCCTGGCCGCCACCCCCCGCGACCCCGACGAGGTGCTCTGGCGGATGGACCACCTCGATCGCGAGTGCACGGTGAGGACTGCAGCGATCAACGCGGCGATGGCCGGCTGCCTGCCCGAGTACTTCCCGGTCGTCCTCGCCGCCTGGGACGCGGTGATGCGCGACCGGGCGGCCAAGGGCGGCGGCTGGCAATCGACCAGCGGACCCGCGCCGCTGATCGTGATCAACGGCCCGATCCGCTCAGAGCTCGGGATCAACTCCAGCGGCGGGATCTTCGCCGCGGGCTTCCGCCCCAACGCGACGATCCCGCGCACGCTCGGGCTGATGCTGCGCAACGCGTTTGGCGTCGTCCCCCACGTGTTCGATCAAACCACCCAGGGCATCCCCGGCCGGTTCTCGATCTGCTTCGGCGAGAACGAGGAGGAGAGCCCGTGGGAGCCGCTCGCCACCGAGACCGGGTTGGAGCCCGGCACCAGCGCCGTGTCGTGCACGCTGACCCGCACCTACGAGTTCGTCGACAACCGCCACACGCAGGACCCCGAGCAGCTTTTGAACGACTTCGCCGACACGCTCTCGCGGACCGGATCGCTGATCTTCCGCGGCCAGTCGGCCGGCGTGGTGCTCTGCCCCGAGCATGCCCAGATGCTCGCCGACGCGGGCTACTCCAAGGCCGACGTGAAGGACTGGTTCATCGAGCACGTCGGCCGGACCGAGGCCGATCTCAGGCGCGCCGGCAAGGACGGTGTCTCGGCCAGCGGTCCCGGCGCGCGGTCGGCCAGCGCGGAGGAACGCGCGCCCGCGGACAGCTTCACGCCGTACTTCGGCGCCCGCAAGGACATCCCGATCATCGTCGCGGGCGCCCGCAATGCGGCGATCTCGATGGTCTTCCGCGTGTTCGGCGAATGGTCGAACACGTCGGTTCCGATCGAGTCAATGGCGGCTCCGGTGGCGGCCGCGAAAGGAGGCTGATGTTCAGCGAGCAAGGATTGAAGGATGCCCAGGCAATGCTGGCGGCCGACGGGTATGCGCTCGCTGCCAGTGAGGAGGGCGAGCATGTGGTGGTGCGGATCGAGGCCACGCCCGAAGCGTGCGAGGACTGCCTGGCGCCACCCGAGGTGATGCGGGCGGTCCTCGGCAAGACGCTCGCCGTGCCCGCCGAGGCGATCGAGCTCCACTACCCCGAATGACCCAGCGGGTGGCGCTCATCACGGGCTGCGGAAAGCCCGACGGGAGCGGCCAGGCGATCGCTCGCGCGCTGGCCGCCGACGGCGCGGCGGTCGTGGTCGCCGATCGCCGTCCGAGCGGCGTGCCGAACCGCCGGCAGGAGATCGTCGGCAGCGGCCAACCGGCCGGATGGCAGGGCCTGGACACGCTGGTCTCAGAGATCGAGTCAGGCGGCGGCCAGGCGATGCCCGTACTGGGGGACATCGGCGACGAGCGCGACTCACAGGCCATGGTCGACGCCGCGATAAACCAGTTCGGCCGCCTCGACATCCTGGTCAACAACGCCGCGGCGCCCCAGGGGCTGGATCGCGATGTGATTGACGAGATCCCGGTCGACGTGTTCGACGAGGTGATCCGGATCAACCTGCGGGGCGCCTGGCTGATGTGTCGCGCCGCCGTGCCGGCCATGCGTGAACGGCGCTGGGGCCGGATCGTCAACGTCTCCTCGATGGCCGGCGTGATTGCCGCGCCGCGCTCCACCCCGTATTCGGCCTCGAAGGCGGGGATCATCGGGCTGACCCGCGCGCTGTCGATGGATGTGGCCGCGTGGGGCATCACGGTCAACGCGATCGCGCCCGGCGCGCTCGACACCAGCCGCTCGGTGCTCAGCCTCGATCCCGATCTCGACATCCGCGCGGAGATGGACCAGCGCGGCCGGCGCCTGCCGGTGGGGCGCGTCGGCCGGCCCGATGATGTCGCCGCCGCCGTGCGCTACCTGGTCAGCGACGGCGCCGAGTTCGTGACCGGCCAGATGCTCGTCCTCGACGGGGGCGGGCCCGCACCGTTCCCGCTGCCGAGACCGGAGGAGAAGACGGCTTGAAGGTACGCATTCTCATGGAACCCCGCCATGGCGCCACCTACGACCGGATCGTGGCCATGGCCACGGCCACCGAGGAGGCAGGATTCGACGCGTTCTTCCGCTCAGACCATTACCTGGGCATCGACGCGACCGACCCCGACTACCTGCCCACCGACTCGTGGACGACGCTCGGCGGTCTGGCCCGCGAGACCAGCACGGTCAAGCTCGGCACGCTGATGACCGCCGGCACCTACCGCAACCCGGCCAACCTGGCCATCGCGGTGGCCAGCGTGGATCAGATGTCGAACGGGCGGATCATCCTCGGCATCGGAACCGGCTGGTACGAGCGCGAGCATCACGCGTTCGGCATCCCCTTCCCACCGATCGGCGAGCGCTTCGACCGCCTGAGCGAGGCGATGCAGATCATCCACGGGTTGTGGGAAACGCCGCGCGGCGAGACATTCAGCTTCGACGGGAAGTTCTGGCAGCTCGAGGAATGCGCGAACTTCCCGGCGCTCGTGCAGACACCCCGGCCGGAGATCGTCATCGGCGGCACCGGGCCGCGACGCACACCGCTGATGGCCGCCCGCTACGCCGACGAGTTCAACTCGGGCGGCGGCAAGGGAAGCCGCGAGCGGTTCGAGCACGTCCGGAGGGTCTGCGAGAAGGTCGGCCGAGATCCGGCCACGCTGCGTCTGTCCGCCACCTACCAGGTGATCTGCGGCACCACGCGGGCGGAGGCCCAGCAACGCCTGGCGCGGCTCGGGCCGCCGGGCGAGCGCATGCTCTCAGGCGGCGTCGTGGGCACGCCCGATGAGGTCACCGCGGCGCTGCAGTCGCTCGCCGACGACGGCTGCGAGATCGTGTACCTGCACATCTTCGACATCGACGACCTCGATCACCTCCGCCTGATCGGCTCCGAGGTGGTGCCCCAGGTCGCCGCGGCCTGAAGGCCAGGACTTAGATATGCAGATAGATATATATCTATATATAGATCTATAGATATTGCTTTACGTGAGGAGGACATAGAGCGAATGGCGAGCATGAAAACGCGCGCGGCGGTGCTGCACACGCCGGGCACCGACTGGGAGATCACCGAGCTCGACCTCGATCCGCCCAAGGAATACGAGGTCCTGATCCACTACAAGGCGGCCGGCCTCTGTCATTCCGACGAGCACATCCGCCGCGAGGGCGGCAGCCACATCCGTTTCCCCCTGGTCGGCGGGCACGAGGGAGCCGGCATCGTCGAGGCGGTGGGCCCCGGTGTCACCCGCGTGCAGCCGGGCGATCACGTGGTCACCTCGTACATCCCCGCTTGCGGCAAGTGCCGCTATTGCTCGACCGGCCGCCAGAACCTGTGCGATCGGGGGCTATACGCCGGCGTTGGTTGCCTCCAGGATGAGACCTTTCGCTTTCATCGAAACGGCGAGGACTTCGGCGGGTTCTGCGCGCTCGGCACCTTCTCAGACCACACCGTGGTATCCGAGTACTCATGCGTACGGATCGACGACGACATCCCGTTCGAGGTGGCCTGTCTGGTCGGCTGCGGCGTGACCACCGGCTGGTGCTCGGCCGTGCGGGCCGGCGAGACCCGGGCCGGCGAGACGGTCGTGGTGATGGGGGTGGGCGGCGTAGGGATCAACGCCGTGCAGGGCGCGCGCTATGCCGGCGCCACGCGGGTCGTCGCGATCGATCCCAACCAGTTCAAGCTCGAGATGGCCAGGCGGCTGGGCGCGACTCACGCGTTCACGGATGTCGACGAGGCGCGCGAGCAGCTGGTCGACCTCACGCGCGGCCAGATGGCCGACCTGGCCGTGGTCACCGTCGGCGTGCTCGACGCCGAGATCACCGCGAACGCGGTCAGCCTGATCGGCAAGGCCGGCCGGGTCGTGCTGACCTCGGTCAGCGCCGCCGACGATCGCTCGATCAGCCTGACCGGATCGCCGATGGTCGGCTGGCACAAGCGCATCCAGGGCTCGCTGGCCGGCGGCTCGAACCCGATCTTCGAGATGTCCAACCTGCTCGGCCTCTACAAGTCAGGCCATCTCAAGCTCGACGAGATCATCACCAACCGCTACTCGCTCGAGCAGGTCAACGACGGCTACCACGACCTCCTGGCCGGCAAGAACGTCCGCGGGGTGCTCATCCACGAGCGCTGACCGCGGGCTCGGCCGCGATGCCGAGCCGGCGCTCGAACCCCGCCGGGATCAGCAGATCCTCGGCGACCAGATCACCGGTGCTGGAGCGGCCCAGCCCGAGCAGCGCGGAGTCGATGCCGGTCCGCATGAGGTCGAGGACGTTCTCGACCCCACCCTGTCCGGCCGCAGCCAGACCCCACAGATAGGCGCGGCCGATCATGACCGCGCGCGCCCCGAGCGCCAGCGCCTTGACCACGTCGCTGCCCCGCCGGATCCCGCCGTCGAGCACGACCTCGATCTGATCTCCGACCGCCTCCGCGATCGCCGGCAGCGCACGAATCGAGGCCGGCGTGCCGTCGAGGTTGTTGCCGCCGTGGTTCGACACCGAGATCGCGCTGAAGCCGGCGTCGACCGCGCGGCGCGCGTCGTCGACGCGGATGATCCCCTTGAGCATGAACGGCCCCTCCCACTGCTCGCGCAGCCAGCGCAGGTCCTCCCAGCTCGGGGGCGGGGTCATCATCCACTCCCCATAGGCGCCGAAGAACGTGGGAGCCGGTGCGTCGCGGGCAACCACGTTCGGCACCGCCAGCTCGGGAGGCCCGCCGGCCCGGGCCCACTCGGCCAGCCATGCCGGCCGGACCAGCACCTCGGGCGCCAGGCGGGCCATCGCCTTCAAATCGATCTTGTCGGGGATCCAGGGGCTCCCCCAGTCCCGGCTGTGCGAGAACGTCCAGTCGAGCGTGACGATCAGCCCGCGCGCCCCGGCTGCCCGGGCGCGCTCGATCCGCTGCGCGATCGCCTCACGCGAGCCCGCCCAGTAGAGCTGGAAGAACGTCTGCGGGTTGGCCGCGACCACCTCCTCGATCGGCTTCGACGCGAACGAGCTGAGACCCATCGCCGTGCCCCGCGCCGCCGCGGCGCGCGCGACCGCGACCTCGCCGTCCGGGTGAATCGACTGCACGCCGGTCGGCGAGATGATCACCGGCAGCGAGATCTGCTCGCCCATCACCGTGGTGCTCATGTCGCGCTGCGCCGGCGCCCCGCCCACGTGCGGAGCGAAGCCGAGCTCCCGGAACGCGGCGGTGTTGTCGCTCAGCGTCACGCCCGCCTCGGAGCCGGCGATCAGCGCCGAGTACACCGACCTCGGCAGGAGGCGCTTGGCCCGGCGCTGCGCGACCGCCACCGATTCGAACCACGGATTGCGGCTCAGCTTCATCGGGACTGCATGATCTCCAGGGGGCTCTCGTTGCAGGCCCGCGCCGGGGGGCGCTTCTTCGACATGTCGACCGAGGGCTTCGGAACCGGACCGTCGCCGCGCGCGGCGAGCAGGCGCTCGCCGTGGCCGAGCACGCACTCGGGATCGGGACCGGCGAGCGGCAACCCGGTGAAGAACTTGGCCGCCATGCACCCGCCCCGGCACTTGTCGAACAGGCTGCAGCTTTGGCACGCGCCGGCGCTCTGGGGCGCGCGCAGGTCGGCGAACAGCTCGGACTCCCGCCACACGCGTGCGAAGCCACCCGGCTCGCGCACGTTGCCGGCGCGGAATTCGTCATGGATCACGAACGGGCACGCGTACACGTCGCCGATCGGGTCGATCAGGCACACCACCCGCCCGGCGCCGCACAGGTTCAGGCCGGGCAGCGATGTGCCGTAGCCGCTCAGGTGAAAGAACGAGTCGCCGGTGAGCACGTCCTCACCGTGTGCGAGTAGCCATTCGTAGAGCTCGCGCTGCTGCGCCGCCGTCGGGTGCAGCCGGTCCCACACGTCGGCGCCTCGCCCGCTTGGCCGTAGCCGGGTGAGCCGGAGTTGCGCGCCATACCGGTCGGCCAGCGCCTTGAACGCGTCGAGCTGGGAGGCGTTCTCGCGCGTGACGACCACCGATAGCTTGAAACCTTCAAAACCGGCGTCGGCCAGGCGCTCCATCGCGGTGATCGCCGTCGCGTACGAGCCCGGGCCCCGGACCGCGTCGTTGACCTCCGCGGTCGCGCCGTCCACCGACACCTGCACGTCGACGTAGTCGGAATCGGCGAGCCACGCCGCGCGCTCGGCGGTGATGCGCGAGCCGTTGGTCGAGAACTTCACCCCGACGTGATGCGCCACCGCGTAGTCGATGAGCTCCCAGAAGTCGCGCCGTACCGTGGGCTCGCCGCCGCCGATGTTCACGTAGAACACCTGCATGCGCTCGAGCTCGTCGATCACCGACATGCACTCCGCGGTGGACAGCTCCCGCGGGTCACGGCGACCCGAGCTCGAGAGGCAGTGCACACAGGCCAGGTTGCACGCGTAGGTGAGCTCCCAGGTCAGGCAGATCGGCGAGCGCAAACCACTCTCGAACTCGTCGGCCAGCGAGCGGACCGCGTCAGCTCGGCGGCGGACAAACGACAAACGCCGCGTGCCGAAGTTGTATGCCAGGGCGCCGAAGCGCTCGGGCCTGAGCTCTACCTCCGGACCGAGTTGCGCGGCCCGCTTGATCTCCTCAGAGATCGCTGCGGTCTCAGTAGACGCCGCACATGCCATCGATCGAGACATCCTCGACCAGCAGGTCCTCGACCACGAGCTCCTCGTCGGACGATTCGCGTGTGTCCTCGCTGGGCTCGACCGTCTCGACCGGCGTCTGTTCGAGCTGCTCCGGGGCGATGCTCATGCGCTTGTCCTCTCCTCGCGGCGGTCGGGCCACGCGACCCTCCTCTTCCCCGCCGACGCTTCGGCGCGATAATTTAGCACCCTGTGACAAATCTCGGTGACTTGAAATGGGTTCAGGTCGATCAGGCCCGTCGCCGCGCCCTCCTGGTGCCGCTGGGTTCGCTCGAGCAACACGGTCCCCACCTCCCACTCGACACCGACACGCGGATCGCGCTGGCCGTAGCGCGCGGGCTCGCCGCCCGGCACCCGGGCACTGCGGTCGCGCCGGCGATCGCGCTTGGCGCGAGCGGCGAGCACGCCGGGTTTCCCGGGACGCTGTCGATCGGCACGCAGGCCCTGATCGAGTTGCTGGTCGAGCTCGGCCGCGACGCAGCGCGCGATTGGGAGACCATGCTGCTGGTCAACGCCCACGGCGGCAACCGGGACGCGGTCGCGGCGGCGCTCGCCCGGCTCCGCGGCGAAGGCCGGCGCTGCGCGGCGTTCCACGTCAGCCCGACCGCTGGCGACGCCCACGCCGGACGCAGCGAGACGTCGCTGCTCCTGCACCTCGATCCGAGCGCGGTGCGAATCGATCTCGCCGCGCCGGGCGAGCTCGCGCCCGTCGGCTCGATTTTGGACCGCCTGCGCTCGGAGGGCGTGCGGCCGGTCAGCCCGAACGGCGTGCTTGGCGATCCGACCGGCGCGAGCGCCGAGGAGGGCGAGCGGCTGCTCGGCGAGCTGATCGACCGGTGCGGGCGAGCGCTCGGCGAGCTGCTCGTGGCGGAGCCGGCCCATGCCTGAGGGCCCCGGCCTGGCCGTCGTCACCGGCGCCGCGCGCGGGATTGGCGCCGCCGTCTCGCTGGCGCTCGCCGAGCAGGGTTGGTCGCTGATCCTGGCTGATGCCTGCTCGGCGCAACCGGGCATCGGCTACCCGATGGCGTCGACCGCCGACCTCGACGCGGTCGCCGAGCGCTGCGGCGCAGAGGTCCTGTGCGCCGACGTCGCCGCGCCGGACTTCGTCGCGCAGCTGACCGATGTTCTCGCCGGCCGCACCGCCGGAGCTGCGGTGGCGGCCGCCGGAGTCATCGCCGGCGAGCTCGCCTGGGCCACCGATGAGGACGCCTGGTCGACGCTCATCGACGTGAATCTCCACGGCACGCGCCGGCTTGCCGAGGCCACGGTCCCAGGGATGCTCAGCGCCGGCCAAGGTCGCTTTGTGGCGATCGCCTCGGCAGCCGCGCTGCGCGCGATGCCCCAGCTGGCCGCGTACTCGGCGGCCAAGGCGGCAGTCGTCGGCTACGTCCGCGCCCTGGCCGCCGATCTCGCCGGCACGGGCGTGCTGGCCAACGTGGTCTGCCCGGGCTCGACCCGCGGGGCGATGCTCGTCGCCAGCGCCGAGGTGTACGACCTCCCGGGTGAGGAGGCGTTCGCCGGCCAGCAACTGCTCAGGCGTCTGCTCGAGCCCCGCGAGGTGGCGGCCGCGGTCGAGTGGCTGTGCGGGGCCGGCGCCTCCGCCGTGACCGGGACGGTGATGCCGGTCGATGGCGGCCTGACCGCGTAAGCCCGCGATGACGTCGCTCGTACCCGCCGGCTGGCGCCTCCTTCCCGCCGCCGGGGCTCAGGTCCTCCGGGACGGCGAGGTGCTGCTCGGCGGCTCGCCGCTCCGGGTCCTCAAGCTATCCGCGCGCGCCACCGGGCTCGTCTCGGGCTGGCTGGCCGGCGAGCCGGTAGGTGGTGAGGACGCCGAGCGGCGCCTTGCCCGCCGGCTGCTCGACGCCGGGCTGGCCCATCCGGATCCGCCACCCTCTGAGGCCGACGCGATCGATGAGGTCACGGTGATCGTGCCCGTGTATGCGGATCCCGAGCGCCTGCGAGCCTGCCTGGCCCCGCTGGCCGGCGGCCCGCGGGTGATCGTGGTCGATGACGGCTCGCCCGACCCACACGCGATCGCCACCGTGGCGCAGGAGGTCGGTGCGCAGTGCCTTCGCCATCCTGAGAACCTCGGACCAGCCGCGGCGCGCAACACCGGGCTGCGCGCCGTAACGACCCCATTTGCCGCGTTCCTCGACGCGGACTGCGTCCCGCCGCCCGGCTTCCCGGGGCGGCTTCTCGATCACCTGGTCGACCCGGCCGTCGGCCTGGTCGCGCCCCGGATCGTCTCCGTCGAGCGCGGACGAGGCCCGATCGCCGCTTACGAACGGGCCCGATCGGCGCTCGACATGGGCCCGCGCCCCGCGCTGGTCCGCCCCTACAGCACCGTGTGGTACGTGCCGAGCGCAGCCATGCTCGCCCGGCGCGACGCCCTGGGCGGAGGCTTCGACGAGGGTCTGGTGCTCGGCGAGGATGTCGATCTCGTCTGGCGACTCCACGACGCGGGCTGGCAGGTCCGCTACGCCCCGGACGTCCTGGTCGCCCACGAGGACCGCGTCCGCCCGGCCGCCTGGTATCGCCGGCGGATCGCCTACAACGAGTCGGTCGCGCCGCTCCTCGCGCGCCATCGCGAGCGGGTCCCCGTGCTGTTCCTCACACCTCGCGCCGGGCTGGCCTGGGGCGCGGCGCTATTCGGCTCCCCGGTCGGACTCCTCGCCCTGACCGCCCTGCGCTGCTTCCGTGCGCACCGTGCCCTCGCCCCCTACGTGCCCGGCGCCGGCGTTCGAGCCGCTCGCATCGGCGCCGAGATCACCGTGCGCGAGGGACGCGATCTCGCGCGCGCGGTGGCCGGACCCTGGTTCCCGCTCGCCTTCGGGGCGGCCGCCCTCGCGCGCCGGCGCCGTCGGCGGTTGATCCGCCGACTCGGCGCACTGCTCGCCGCCATGGCGCTCGGCGACTGGCTCGTCGACCGTCCCGAGCTGGGCCCGGTCGCCTACGGCGCGCTCCGCCTGGCCGACGAATCCAGCCGCGGACTCGGGATCTGGATCGGCTGCCTGCGCGGCCGGGACCTCCGCGCGCTCCTCCCGCGCCGACCGCCGCCGCCGCACCGTCGCTGAAGCATTCGAACTGAAGTAAGCTCAGGTGCGATAAGCTTAGGCAGGTCCAGCCCGAGGCAGCAGCAAGGAGACCCGTGATGTCCGATTCAGATTCAGTCGACCTTCTTGTCTTCGGGGGCGGCATGGCCGGGATGAGCGCAGCCGCTCGGGCCAGCCGAGACGGAGCCAGCGTGGTGCTCGTGGAGAAGGGCCAGGCGATCGGCGGCTCGGCCATGTATGCCGGGTTCATCTGGACTGCGCCTACGGTCGAGGTGATGCGCGAGGTCAACCCCAATGGCGACATGGCGCTGTCGGCCGAGGTCGTCGAGCATTACGACGGAGCGATGGAATGGGTCCACTCGCTCGGCGTCCATGTCGCCGACCCGGTCACCGTGCTGGGCTACGGCCGAGGGAGCCAGACCGACATGGCCAACTACCTGCTGGCCTGCGAGCGGCTCGTGCGAGAGCACGGCGAGGTCCTGACCGGCTGGTCGGCGAAGCGCCTGCTGATCGAGGACGGTGCCGTCGTCGGCGCGGAGATCGAGAACGGGTCCGGTGAGCAGCGCGTGATCCACGCGCGCTCGACCCTGTTGGCCACCGGTGGCTTCGGGGGGGACCCG
The DNA here is from genome assembly GCA_019241635.1 of Solirubrobacterales bacterium. GTDB lineage: Bacteria > Actinomycetota > Thermoleophilia > Solirubrobacterales > Solirubrobacteraceae > Palsa-465. Next base: position 17,157 of record JAFAWR010000379.1, on the reverse strand, counting down.
ACGCTGCGCGCCGAGCACATCCATCCGCTGGCCGAGAACCTGCCGCTGCGGGCCAACACGAACAGCGTGGGCGACGGCCTGCGGCTGGGGCGGTCCGTGGGCGCCGCGTTCGGACCAGCGAATGCCGGCTTCTACGGACACCTGATCCCGTCGAAGGTCGCCTACACCAACCCCTACGAGTTCACCGACCTGACCTTCTACCACTCCGAGCACGGCGTGCTGCTCAACCTCGAGGGCAAGCGGTTCTGCGACGAGACGATCGGCGATCACCTCAACACGCTCTCCGTGCTCGATCAGCCCGAGGCGCGCGCGCTGCTCGTCTACGACCAGCGCGTCCACGACGAGTGGATGATGGCGCCCTACGTCGAGGGCGTCGAGCCGCTCGACAAGTTCCAGCTCGCCTATCGCCGTGGCGCCCGTGCCGCTGTGGCCGACGACATCGAGGAGTTCGAAGCGTTGCCCGAAGAATGGGGTTATCCGGGAGAAGTGTCGCGCGACACCCTGCTCGAGTTCAACCGGCAGTGCGAAACCGGCACGCCCAGCCCGGGCCGCAAGCTCGACGCCGCCCCGCTCCTCACCCCTCCCTACTACATCATCGAGGTGATCCCGGCCATCACGTTCACGTTCAGCGGACTGAGCATCGACACTCAGGCGCGCGTGCTCGACGAAGCAGGAGAGGTGATCCCGGGCTTGCTCGCCGCGGGAGCGGATGCCGGCGGCGTGTTCAACCGGGCATACGCCGGCGGTCTCGCCTGCGCGCTCGTGTTCGGCCTACAGGCCGCGGCGACCGCCACCGCCCAGCGCGCAGCTTCCGCGTAGGCATGGCCGACGATCCCATCCGAGTCGGGATCGTCCTTCGCGAGCACGACCTCAGTGCATGGGCCGGACGGCTGCCCGAGCTCGCCGATCGCGCCGTCGCGGCCGGGATCGATCACCTGACCGTGGGAGACCACGCGCTCCTGCTCTGGGCCGGCTTCGGGGACACGCGTGCCGGGACGCGCGAACGGCTGAGCGCGGCGATGGAGGCCGCCTACGCGACGCCGTTCGAGCGCTTCGAGCGCCATGCGCCGTATGGCCCGCCGCCGGTGATCGCCGAGGCCCTGAGCCCGTATCTGGCGGTGGGCTGCCGACGCTTCAACTTCGTCCCGGAAGCGATGTCCCTGACCGCCGCCTTCGATGCCGCTGCTGAGGTGAAGGCACTTCTGTCGTAGGACCCGTTCGGCGGCCGTATGGACCCGGCCGACGAATGCGCGAACCGCCTAGTTGGGGGACGTTTCGGACGCTAACGCGCCGTCAACTTGACTTCCTCGCGACGGCTGTTTAGGATCCCAACCTGAGTTCAATTCACCCGAGGAGAGGGTGCTTCATGCGATATGGCTGCCGCGCCGCGTCGGTGCGGAAATCAAATTGGTTTCAGTTCGGCGTGGCGGCGCCCAACCGCGGTCAAGGGGGGACGCATCGTGGCGACCGTTAGCGAGCAGACTCCGCAGCGCGGTCGCCGGAAGTTCACCACCGGGTTCGACCGCTTCAGCGGCCTCTACCTGGGGGCCCTGTTCATCATCGTCTTCGGAGTCTGGGTTCCCTCCCAGTTCCTGACGACGTCGACGCTGCACAGCGTGGCGGCCCAGCAGGCAGTCACCGGAATGATCGGCCTCGCCGTCCTCATCCCGCTCGCGGCCGGGCTCTACGACCTGTCGGTCGGTGCCACGGCGAACGTGTCGGGGATCCTCACGATCGTCCTGATGAACAACAGCCACTGGGCGGTGGTCCCAGCGATCGTCGCCGGCATCGCGATCGCGGTCGCCATCGGCCTGACCAACTCGTTCATCGTGGTCAAACTCGGCGTCAACTCGTTCATCGCGACGCTCGGTATGGGATCGGTCCTCGCGGCGATGCAGGTGATCATCTCATCGAACAGCCAGCCGATCCCCCCGACTTCGACGGCCTGGAACAACCTCACCCAGACCACCGTCGCCGGGTTTCAGATCGTCGTGCTGTACCTGATCATCCTGGCCTTCCTGCTGTGGTGGCTGACCGCGCACACGCCCGTCGGCCGCTACCTCTATGCCATCGGCGGCAACACCGAAGCAGCCCGACTCTCGGGCGTGCGCATCGAGCGGTACACGACCTTCGCGCTGGTGATGTCCGCCACCATCGCCGGGCTGGCCGGGGTGATGTTCTCCTCGCTCAACGGGCCTTCGCTCGACTTCGGCTCGACCCTCCTGCTGCCGGCGTTCGCGGCGGCGTTTCTGGGCTCAACCCAGCTGATTCCCGGCCGGTTCAACGTTTGGGGGACGCTGCTGGCGATCTACGTCCTGGCCACCGGGGTCCAGGGGCTTCAGCTCGTTTCCGGGGCCAGCTGGCTGAGCGACATGTTCAACGGTGTGGCGCTGATCATCGCCGTCGCGCTCTCGATCAAGCGCTCGCCCTCCGCACTCGGGCAACGCATCCGCGCCCGGTTGCGTGGCGGCTCGGCCGGAGGCTCCGGCCCATCCGACTCGACCGCCGAAGCGCCGCCGGAGGCCCTGTCCGCCGCCGGAGCCACGGCGAGCTCTCACGTCGGCTCCGCACCTAACTGAAGTACCGCCGTTCCAAGCGCACCACGCGACCACCGCCGTACTCCGGCGCACTTGTGACCCGTAACGCAGAACAAAAGGAGACCCACATGACGCACCACTCGAAACTCGACCGCCGGCGCGGAGGACGGCCGCGCGCACGCGGCTTCGCAGTGATCGTCGGCATCCTCGCCATCGCTCTCGCGCTTGCGGCCTGCGGTTCGTCCAGCTCCTCGAGCACCACCAGCTCTTCCAGCTCGTCCGCGTCCTCCGGCTCGACCGGGTCGACCGCCACCAACGCGGCGCCGTCGTCAGGCTCCGGAGCGGTCAGCGCCGCGGCGGCGGCGCTGACGCCGTACAAGTCGCTGCCAGCCACGATCAACATCACGACGCCGCTGAAGTCCGCGCCGCCCAAGGGCAAGACGTTCATCATGCTCGGGACGAACAACCCCTCGAACGTGATCGTCCAGCAGGAGATGGCGAAGCTGGCCAAGGACGCCGGCTGGAACTTCTCGGTTGTCAGCTACGACCCAGCCAACCCTGGGACGTTCACCTCGGCGGAGACGACTGCGCTCTCGAAGCACCCGCAGTACCTGACCGAGGCAGGGCTTCCCCTGACCGCGTCGCAGATCGCGCTGGCCAAGAACGCCGGGGCCAAATGGATTCTCGACTCGGTCTATCCGATCTCTGTGAGCGGCGACGTCATCGGCCAGTCCGATGCGTACGCCCAGGATGCACTGATGGGCAAGATCATTGCCGACTACTTCATCAGCGATTCAGGTGGCAAGGGCGACGCGGTGATCGAGCATGTCCCGTCGTACCCGATCCTCGACGGATTCACGACCGGGTTCGGCAATGAGGTCAAGGCGCACTGCCCGGGCTGTAAGACCACCGAGTCGGACATCACGATCCCTGACCTCGTAGCCGGCAAGGCGCCGAGCACGCTGGTGTCGGCGCTCCGGTCGAACTCGGGGGCGAACTACCTGGTGTTCGACGACGGTCCATTCGCCGACGGGATCACTTCGGCGCTCTCGGCCGCCGGTCTGTCCAAGGTGAAGGTGATCGGAGAGGCCGCCGACCAGGCCGGCGTCGCCGCGCTGAAGAACGGAACCGAAGCCGCGTGGACGGGGTTCGATCCCGGCTATGAGGCGTTTGAGAACATGGACATGGCCTTCAGGGATACCGAGGGCATGACAATCCCCGTCGCCCAGGAAGCGCAGCAGCCGACCCAGCTCCTGACCAAGGACACCATCGGCTCGACCACCAACTGGAGCGCACCCACCGACGCCGAGTCTCAGTGGCTGAAGCTCTGGCATCTCGGCTAGTAAGCGAATCCAGCAGGTGACTCACACCAGGAGGACACGATGAGTGCCGTGCTCGAAGTGCAGAGCGTGTCGAAGACATTCACGCGCACAAGGGCCCTGTCCGGCGTCAGCCTGACCATCGAGCCCGGCGAGGTCCACGCCCTCCTGGGGCAGAACGGATCGGGGAAGTCAACCCTGATCAAGATCCTCTCCGGATACCACGCGCCCGATCTGGGCGGTGGTATCCGGGTCCAGGGGAACGAACTGCCAATTCAATCGCCGGTGCAGTCTTACCGGCTCGGGTGCCGGTTCGTGCAGCAGGACCTGGGACTGGTCTCCACTCTGTCCGTGCTCGACAACATGGCGCTCGGTTCCGGCTTTCCCACCTCGTTCGGCACGATCAGGGGCAAAGCCACCTACGAGCAGGCTAAGGCAGACCTGGAGCGGCTCAACCTTGACATCAATCCCAAGGCGATGGTGGCCACGCTCAGCGCGTCGGAGCGAACCGGCGTGGCCATCGCCCGAGCGCTGCGCGAGGATCCCGAATATCCGGCGTGCCTCCTCGTCCTCGACGAGCCAACCGCCACGCTTCCCGTCGACGAAGTCGATCACCTGCTTGATCGGGTGAGTGCGATGGCCGCGACCGGCGTCGGTGTGCTGTACGTGACCCATCACCTCGGCGAGGTGTTCCGGGTCGCCCACAACGTGTCGGTGTTCCGGGACGGCGTGGTGGTGGGTGCCGGCGCCGTGAGGAACTTCGACCACGCGGCGATCGTGCAACTGCTGGCCGGCGAGGAGCTGCTGGCCGAGGAGTCACTGTCCCGGCGCGAGCGGGCGGCGCGGGCCGCCACACGTCAGCCTGAAACTTTGTTCGAGGTCAAGGGGCTGCGCGCGGGGGCGCTGGGCGGCGTGTCCTTCCGCGTCGACCGGGGCGAGATCGTCGGCATCGCCGGCCTTGCCGGATCCGGGCGCGACAGCGTGCTCGGCGCCAGCTTCGGCGCCCTCCCGCGCACCGGCGGGGAAGTGATGGTGACCGGTCAGACACTCCCGGCCGGTCGCCCGGACGTCGCCATCAGCCGCGGGATCGCGTATCTGGCGCCCGACCGCAAGGTCGGCGGCGGCGTCATGACGATGAGCGCTCGCGAGAACCTGACGCTGCCTGACCTGGGGCCGTTCTGGAAGGGCGGGCTCTTGCGCCGGAGGGCCGAAACCTCGAAGACCAAGGAGTGGTTCCAGCGGCTTTCGGTACGACCCGGCGACGCTGTCAACGAGCCGCTCAGCATCTTCAGCGGCGGCAACCAGCAGAAGATCCTGTTCGGTAAGTGGCTGTCGCAAAAGCCCTCGGTATTCCTGCTCGACGAGCCCACCCAGGGTGTCGACGTGGGCGCGAAGGCCGATCTGCATCGTGAGCTGGTGACCGCCGCTCAAGATGGGGCCGCGGTCGTGGTCAGCTCGAGTGACCTCGAGGAGCTCGCCGAACTGTGCGATCGGGTGCTCGTGATCGTCGACGGACGGATCAGCGCAGAGCTCGGAGGCACCGAGCTCACCGAGGGCAACATCACCCGCGGGTTCATGCCACTCGCCGCCGTGCCCGCCGAGGCATCAAACGGCGCGGCTTTGCACTAGCGCACCGTGGGCAAGTCCATCGGGCGCTTCGAACCGACCCCGTCCCGGACGCCGGAGGAGTGCGAGCGCCACTACACACAGGTTCACGTACCCATGGCCCAGGACCTCCTGCTCCCCAGGCCGTCGGTATTGAGTTACCACACCAGTCGTGCCGTGGCCCAAGCGGACGTGAACGGCGGCTGGAAGCAGCGGCCGCGCGCGTGGCGCTTCGTGGTGCTGCGCTTCACGCCCGGGGAGACGCTCGCCTTCACTCCCGAGCAGACCGAGATGGTCGCTCAGGACCACGTCAACTGTCTCTACCGGCTCCGCCAGGGCGACGTCGAAGAGCAGGTCCTGCTCGATCGCGTCGATCGTCAGCTTGCCCTGGCCAAGTTCGTGATCGAAGCCGACCGCGGCCCCGGCGTCGATCGCGACGCGGCCTGGGATGTATTCAGCGCCGTCGCGGGTCGCGTGCGCGGTGTCATGAACGGGGCGTTCGGAGCACGGCGGCTGATCCTCAACCGCGCGCTGAACGAGATCGAGTGCGAGCCGCTCGACGTCGAGGGTCAGCGGCCGGTTGGCGTGCTTGCGGACTCCACCCGCGTCGGTTACATCGAGGCGTACTTCGATCACGCACGCTGGGGTGAGGAGGCCCTCGGTGTACTGGCGGCGGAGGGCGTCTTGCGCAGCCCGGCCCTAGTCGATGTGAACCTGCTGCGGGTCGAGGAGAACGCCGCGCTCGATGTAACGGGAGCGTGAGTTCTAAAGCGCGACGAATCCGCCGTCGATCGGCAGCACAACGCCGGTGATGTAGGACGCCTCGTCCGAGGCCAGGAACACGACCGCCGCTGAGACTTCCTCGGGGCGCCCGTCGCGGCGCAGCGGGATCTGGGCCTTCATCGCCTCAACCGCCTCGGGCGATGCGCTCGCGGTCATGCCGGTCACGACGAGACCGGGGCATATGGCGTTCACGCGAACGTTGTTGCGGCCATACGACACCGCGGCTCCGCGGGTCAGCCCGAGGACCGCGGCCTTGCTCGCCTGGTAAGGGATCGAGCCAGGCATGCCGACCAGCGCCGCGGTCGAGGCCACGTTGATGACCGAGCCCGCGCCGCGCTCCGCCATGCCCGGGATCACCGCGCGCATGCCCAGGAACACACCGCGCTGGTTGACGGCCGTGACCCTCGCCCATTCGTCGTCGTCGGCCGCGATCCCGACCGAACGGACCTGGATGCCCGCGTTGTTGACAAGCACGTCGATCGGACCATGCGTGCGTTCCACGCTGGCCACGAGCTCCTGCCACGCGGCCGGATCCGTGACGTTGTGGTCGTGATAGGAGCTGCTGGCGCCGATGTTTCGCAACCCTGCGGCGAGCTCCTCACCCGCCTCGGTTGCGATATCGGCGATGGCCACCTTCGCACCCTCGCGTGCCATCGCCCGGGCGTGCGCCGCCCCCATCCCGCTTGCCGCGCCGGTGATCAGCGCGACCTTGCCTCCCAGGCGACCGAAAGATGAATTTCGCTCCACAACGCTGTAGTCTATCGAAATCAACCTGAGTTCAGTTCGACTGATAATGGAGCGACTGGCATGAGTACGACGACGATGCGGGCGCTACGCCTGACCGAGTGGGAATCCGATCCGGTCTTGGCCGAGGTTCCCGTCCCCGATCCACAGGACGAGCAGGTTCTCGTCGAGGTGGCGGCGGCGGGGCTCTGCCGTACCGACCTCCACATCATGCACAGCCCCGCCGGCGTCTATCCGTACGCGCTTCCGTTCACCCTCGGCCACGAGTCCGCCGGACAGGTCGCGGCGCTCGGCCCCGAGGCCAAGGGCATCGAGGTCGGCGATCCCGTCGTCGTCTACAGCCGGTGGGGCTGCGGTAGCTGCTGGCAGTGCGCCAACGGCCGCGACAATGCCTGCGTGCGGACCCCGCACGGTCCCCACGGCGGCGGCCTTGGGCGGGACGGCGCGCTGGCCGAGTTCCTGCTGGTTCCGTCGGCGCGTTATCTCGTGCCGGCGCCGGGACTCGACCCGGTCCGGGCCGCGCCGCTGACCGACGCTGCCCTCACGCCCTACCACGCGGTGAAGCTCTCGCTCCCCCAGCTGCACGCGCAAAGCACCGCCGTCGTGCTGGGCGTAGGCGGACTCGGCCACATGGCGGTCCAGGTGCTCAAGGCGATTACCCCGGCCCGGGTCGTCGCCGTCGACGTGCGCGAGACCGCCCTTAAGCTGGCGCGGGCGACCGGCGCCGACCTCGCGTTGTCCGCCAACGGCCTGACCGCCGAGGACATTCGCGCCGCCACCGAGCCCGACGGTGTGGCCGTGGTGATCGACTGCGTCGGCAGCAGCACGACGCTGCCGCTCGCCGCCGGTTCGGTGGCCCAGGGCGGCGACGTCACGTTCCTCGGCCGCGGTGGCGGCGAGCTTCGCGTGGCGCCCGGGTTGATCCCCTACGAGACCACCGTGCGGATGCCGACCTGGGGCACGATCGCCGAGCTGGGCGAGCTGGTTGAACTGGCTACCGGCGGCAAGATCCACTCTGAGACCGAGGTGTTCGAACTGGATGACGCGGTGCGCGCGTACGGAAAGCTCGAGCACGGAGAGGTGCTGGGGCGCGCGGTCGTCGTGCCCGCGGGCGCTCGCGTACAAGCCTGAGCCGTCGGTTCGATCCGCTGCCGACCGATCCGACCTCGCTGCGCCCCCGTCACCTTCCTGAACTGAGCTCACTTCATGTGGTAGGCTCCGGTGTCAGCAGGCCTTGGCAACCGCGGAAGGAGAACCGAGAGAGATGGGACTCGTTGACGGAAAAGTGGCGCTGGTCACAGGCGCCGGACGCGGGCAGGGACGCTCACATGCGTTGAAGCTCGCCTCGGAGGGCGCCGACGTGATCGCGGTCGACATCGGCGGCGGACGAGTCGAGACCATCTCGTACGAGCTGGCCAGCGAGGCTGATCTCGATTCGACGGTCAACGAGATCGAGGGGATGGGCCGGCGGGCCATCAAGGCAGTCGCCGACGTCCGTTCGCTGTCGGACCTCCAGGCCGCGGTGGACGCCGGCCTGTCCGAACTCGGAAGGATCGACATCGTCTGCGCCAACGCCGGCATCGGCTCCTGGGCCGTCGCCTGGGAGATGACCGAGCAGCAGTGGAAGGACATGATCGACATCAACCTGACCGGCGTGTTCAACGCCACGCGCGCCGCGCTTCCCTCGATGGTGCAGCGCGGCGAGGGCGGAAGCGTGGTGCTCACCAGCTCCACCGCGGGCCTGCGGGCCTACGCGAACACCGCGCACTACACGGCCGCCAAGCACGGCGTCATCGGGCTGATGAAGGTGCTCGCGCAGGAGGCCGGACCGCATCGCATCCGCGTCAACGCGGTCTGCCCGACGACGGTTCGCACGCCGCTGGTGATCAACGACTCGACCTTCGAGCTGTTCGCCCCCCACCTCGAGAACCCCACCGAGGACGACGTGCGCGAGCCGTTCGAGGGGCTGAACATCCTGCCCGGGGTGGCCTGGATCGAGCCCGAGGACGTCTCGGACGCCGTGCTCTTCCTGTGCTCGGACGCCGCCAAGTTCATCACCGGCGTCGCGCTGCCGATCGATGCCGGCAACATCGTGAAGTGAAAACGCGCGAGTAATCCGCGGTCGCGGCCGGATGCGAGACCGGGAGTGGGTCGCCCAGCCTGCCTGCGTGGGTCGGACCGTCTGCGCGCTCAGACGGTCAGCACCGTGCAGGCGCTGACGCCGGGTGCGCCGTAGACCTGCGTGAAGCCGACGCGGCACTCCTTGGGCACCTGGCGCTCGCCGGCCTCGCCGCGCAGCTGTAGCACGACCTCGTGGACCTGTCGCAGCCCCGAGGCGCCGATCGGCTCGCCGCAGGCCAGGCAGCCGCCGTCGGTGTTGATCGGAAGCCGGCCCCCAAGCTCGGTGGCGCCGCTCTGGATGAGCGACTCCTGCTCTCCGTGCTCGCACAGCCCGGTTTCGGCGAGGTGCATGACCTCGGCCCCTGACTCGGTGTCCTGTATCTGCGCGACGTCGACGTCGCCGGGGCCGATGCCCGCCTCCTCGAACGCGACGGCCGCCGCCTCGCTCGTCGCCGAGGGCGCGGACTCGATCGGGATCGATGGGCTGAACACCTCGAACGAGCCGAAGCGCCGCGTGCGAAAGGCAACCGAACGCAGATAAACCGGGACTCGAGCCAGCTCGCGTACCCGCGAGCCCCGGGCCAGAACCAGGGCGACGGCCCCCTCTCCCGGCGAGCAGAACATGTACTGGGTCAGCGGATGGTTGACCATCCGGGCACCCAGGATCTCCGCTTCACTGAGGGGCGTCCGCCGCCACGCGTTCTCGTTCCGCGCGCCGTTGGCGAAGGCCTTGGACGCCACCTTGGCCAGCGTCGAGTCGGAAATCCCGTACTCCGCCATGTAGCGCTGGATCTTCAGGGCAAAGAACTGGGTCGTGAGCATCAGCCCGGTCTCGCCGTACCAGGAGCCGATCCCCCACTCCTCGGGCAGGGGATTGAACGCGCCCCGCGGGTGCTTGTCGAAGCCGACCACCAGCGCAACCTCGGCCGCGCCGGATACCAGCATCGCGTGCGCCGTGGTCAGCGCCGTCCCCCCGGTGGCGCAGCCGTTCTTGACGTTGATGAAGGGAACGCCGGTCAACCCGAGCATCGACACCGAGGTGTCCGCGTTGCCCGCGGCGTCCGAACCGCCGGCGGCAAAGTCGATGTCCTGCCAGGTGATTCCCGCATCGGCGAGCGCGCGGCGGGCGGCAATTGCGCCCATCTCGAGCCCGGTCACGCCGTCATGGCGGCCAAAGGCATGGATCCCGACGCCGACGACCGCGACGTCGCCGCCGCCGCTCATCGTTCCGCCTCGGGGACCGGCTCGAAGGCGAAGGTCAGCTTGTCGGGGGCGCCGGGGACGGGAACCAGCGTCAGCTCCATGGGCATGCCGATCCGCAGCCGCTCGGGATCGCTCTCGGTGAGCCTCGCCTCGACGCGCACCTCACCGGGCAGCTCGATGTAGCCGACGCCGTAGGGCTCGAACTCCTCCACCCCGCCCGGCAGGTAGGGCGGCGCCTTGGGCGGGAAGCACTGAATCGTCCAGCTCCACAGCTCGCCCCGTGTGGCCAGCTCGCGCGGGTGAACGTCCTCGGAGGTGCACCGGGGGCACGAGCGCTGGCGCGGAAAGGTCACGGTGGCGCACCGCGCGCAAACCGACCCGATCAGCCGGGGCGCCTGCGCGGTGCCGCCGATCACCTCGGGGTCGATCATCAGCCGTTGTCGCGTCTCGGTCATGGTTCGTGAGGGAACGCGAGCGCCGGCGAGCGCGCCACCATGTAACGGCGCATCCGGCCCGAATCATCGAGCTCGGCGACGGCCAGGAACGTGCCGATCCGCTCACCGTTGTCCCAGCGTGTCTCCCCCAGGGCGAATTCGACATCACCGCTGACACCGCTGTGCATTACATAGTGAGCCCAGCCCGCGGTGTCACCGGCGTCGATGAACCCTCGCAATTCATCACGACCGCCGACGAACTGACTGCTCTTGCGGCTGCCGTCCGCGGCCCACTGGATCGTGAACTCGAGGTCACCGGCCACCAGCTCGAGTGAGCGGTACGGCTCCGGACCGTCGAGGAGCTCGAAGTAGCGCTCGAAGAAGGTCTTCTCCCCGCGCGCTGGCGACGCGGCTGGATCAGTTTGACTTGAAGTCATTTCAGGCTCGCCAGTCAGGATAGCGCACGCGTACCTACGCGGTCACCCTCGAGCGCTCGAGGATCCGCGTCACGACATCGCGCTTGACCACCTTGAGCGACGGCGTGCGCGGAAAGTCCTCGAAGACCTCGACCGACTCCGGCCAGGTGTACTTCGCCACCCCCTCCAGATCGAGGAACTGCTGTAGCTCCTCGAGCGTAGGCGCGGTCCTGCCCTCCACGGCGACGATCGCGGCGCAGGCGCGCTCACCCAGCCGCTCGTCGGGGAGTGGAACGATCGCGACCTCGCGGACATCGGGATGGCGCAGGATCACCGGCTCCACTTCGGAGGGAACGATCGTCACTCCGCCGCGGCGGATGATGTCCTTGCTCCGGCCCATGTAGACGAACTGCCCGTCCTCGTCGAGATAGCCGAGGTCGCCGGTCCGGTAGCCACCCCACGCGGTGAGCGACGCTTCGGTCAGCTCGTCGTTGCCGAGGAAGCCGAGAAAGCGACTTGGGCCGTTGACGATGACCGAACCAACCGTGTTCGCCGGGACGGGCTGCTCGTGCTCGTCCACGATCCGGATCTCCGTGCCGTCGTAAGGCCGGCCTTCGGTGAGGGCGATCTTCGCCTCGGGCTCGCGCAGGCCGTGGGCCGCGTGTCCCGGGACCTCGGACAGACCGTAGTCGCCGAGCGGCGGAACGCCGAAGGCGTCCTGCATGGCGACCCGACGCTCGCGTGTGAGACCAGGGGCCGCGAGCACCCGCATCGAGGGCAACTTAAGCTCGCTCCGAACCTTCGCGTCGATCAGGTCGGCCGAGTGCGTGGGCATCGACAGGACATAGGTGCATTTGTGGGCTTCGATCAGGCGCAGCGCGTTCTCGGCATTCCAACGGTTGACCAGCACCCCGGTCGCGCCGTTGAGCAGCGGTGGGAAGTAGCCGAAGACGAGGCCTCCGACGAAGCCGAACTCGCACACGACGAGGTAGATGTCCTCGCCGGTCAGCTCCCAGCGCTTGCAGATGCCCTCGGTGGCGTAGCGCAGGGTGTTGCTCGAGTGGGAGATGCCCTTCGGAGTGGAGGTGGTGCCGGATGAATGAAGCACCATGGCCAGATCGTCGCCGTGGCGCGGGACATGCTCGTCAGGATGGTCCTCGCCGGCCAGACGATCCACGAGGTCGGGCTCGATGGCGAGAAACAGCGGAACCTGATCGGCTATCTGCCGGCACTTGGCGAGCTCCTTCTCCCCGCCGAACCCGAGCAAGCCGGTGGCTCCGGTCTGCGAAATCAGCGCCGAGAGCTGCGTCTCGTTGAACATCGGCGGAAGCGGCGCGATGACGACGCCGCGGTGCAGGCACCCGAGCATGGCCACCGCGGCCTCGATCGAGTGGCGGCCGAGGAGGATGACGACCTCGCCGGATTTGACGCCGCCCTCGGCGAGCTGGGCCGAGACGCCAACCGCCGCGCGCCGGAGCTGATCGAAGGTGAAGCTGCGATCGTCGAGGATCAGCGCCGGCTTCTGGGGGTTCTCGCGCGCCCGGCGGGCGAAGTCGCTCCACAGGTCTCCGTCGCGCCAGTACCCCTCGGCGTAGTAGCGGTCGGCTTCGGGTTGAAATTTCAGGGTCGGCATCGCCTTCCTCAGCTTTCCATGTTGTCGAGTCGTGGTGCGCGGCGCTGAGGGCTAGGCAATTGCCATCCCGCCGTCGACGCTGAGCACGGTTCCGGTGACGAAGCTCGAGCCGGACCCGAGAAGGAAGAGCACGGCATCGTTCAGCTCGCCGGCGTGGCCGCCACGTCCCAGCGGCGTCCGCGAGAGCAGGAAGTCGGGGAACTGCTCGGGGTCGTCACCCAGTCCCTCCGCGTTCATCTCCGTGGCGAAGAAGCCAGGGGCGACCGCGTTCACGCGGATCCCGTAGCGGCCCCACTGCGACGCGAGTTCGCGGGTCAAGCCGATCATGCCGGACTTCGAGGCGACGTAGGCGGCGTCCGGGATCGAGCCGATCGAGCGGAGGCCCATGACCGACGCGATGTTGACGATCGAGCGCCCTCCGCCGTTCCGCATTCGCTGAGCGGCCAGGACGGAGAGGGCGTAGGGCGCGACGAGGTTCAGGTTGAGCACCCGGGCGAACGTGTCGGCCGTGGTTCGGAGCGCGGGTGCCGTGGCGCCGGCTCCAGCGTTGTTGATCAGGCCGTCGAGCCGGCCGTACCGGTCCATCACGCCGGCGATGAGCCGCTCACGGTCGGACTCGTCGGTGACATCGCAGGTAACCGCGTCGGCGTTCGGGATCTCTGCGGTGAGGGCAGCCAATCGCTCGGCGCGGCGTGCGGCGAGGACAGGAATCCCGCCAGCCGCGCCGATCGCCCGTGCGAGCTGAGCGCCGAGCCCGGAGCTCGCCCCCGTGATGATGACGACGTGGTCGTCGAGATGATTGGCGGCGGTGTATCTCACCTGAAGTCAGTTCAACTGTATCGAGGCTGGCTGCGCGGCGCAACCCAAACCGGCCTATGCCCCGCCTCATTGGGGGGTTTGGCCCATTCCGATCGGCGCCGCCGTCGGCGTTGATAGAGTTGGGATCACTTCAATAGAAAGAGGCATCGTGGCCAAGAACGTGCAGAGACAGGGGACTCAGAGGGCAGGAAGCCCGACGAGCTCGCGCAGTAAGCGCCAGGAGATCCTGACGTCGGCGATCGAGCATTTCGGCCGCGATGGGTATGAGTACACCAAGTGGGCGGATATCGCCACCGACGTCGGGCTCGGCTCGACCGCGCTGTATCACTATTTCGAGTCCAAGCTGCACTGCCTGTTTGAGATCCATGCCGATGCCCTCGGGGCCGAGCGGGAGCGTTTCGATCGGCTGACCGCCGATCACGGTGAGTTCGGTCCCGCGCTGGAGCGCCTGCTCAACGGACTGTTCGATCTGAGCGAGCACGACGTCCTGCGTAACCGCGTGCTCGTCGCCGAGGAGGGCGTCATCGCCGTACCGCGCAAGTCGCCCCGGGAAGAAGAGGCGCGACGGGCAGCCCGCGCGCGCATGCGCGATATCGAGTTCGGCTGGGCCGCGTTCCTCACCCGCGGGATGGAGCAGGGCGTGATCCCCGAGGCCGAGCCCCGGCTGCTGACCCACGCCATCCTCGGGCTGTACAAGAGCGTCTGGCATTGGTACCGGCCGGGCGGCAACCTGTCGCTCGACGACATCCGCGAGTTCTTCGTGGAGCGCTGCCTGGCGGTGGCGGGCTACGCACTACCCGCGTCGCTGCCGGCCAAGCGCAAGCCGCGCGCCGCGCGCCGCGCTGCTTAGCCGACGCGGACGAGCGCCTTGCCCGTCGTATCCCCGGAGAGCACGCGCATGAGTGCCTCGGGCGCGCGCTCGAGGCCATCGATCACCGTCTCGCGGTAGACCAGCCGGCCTTCGGCCAGCCAGCCGCCGAGCTCGCGCACGACGTCGGGCAGACGGTGCTGATAGGCGCTGCCGCGGAATCCTCGCAGGGTGAGGTTGTTCGCCGTGGCCTGAAACAGGTTGCTCGGGCCCGCCGCCGGTCCGACCGATTCGTATTCGGAGATCGCGCCGCAGAGCGCGGCCCTCCCCCACGGACGCAGCGTGGCGAGCGCCGCCTCGAGATGGTCGCCGCCGACGTTGTCGAAGTACACATCGATGCCGTCGGGCGCGGCTTCGCGCAGCCGGTCGAGGACGGGACCCTCGCGGTAGCTGAACGCCGCGTCGAGACCGAGTTCGTCGAGCAGGTAGCGCACCTTCTCGGCGGATCCGGCGCTGCCGATCACGCGGTGACCGCGCAGCTTGGCGATCTGCGCGGCGAGGCTTCCCACCGCGCCAGCCGCGGCGGACACCCACACCACATCCCCGTCGCGGAGCTCAGCCGCGTCGATGATCCCGGCATATGCGGTGACGCCCATGGCGCCGAGCGGCCCGAGGTACTTCTCCGCCGGTGCCACCGAGGTGTCGAGTCGCGCCAGCGTCGCGATCCCGGCCAGCGCCGGCTCGCCGGCCGTGACGATCGCATAGTCGCGCCAGCCCTTGGCGTGCCACACCGAGTCACCGGCTGAGAACCCCTCGGCCCGTGACTCGATCACCTCACCGACCGCCCAGATGTCGTCCATCGCGGCATTCAATGGAAACGAATTGAAGTAACCGGCCGGTCCACTGCGACGCAGGCGCAGCCGCATGCCGGGATCGACCGAGGTGAACGTGTTGCGTACGAGGACCTGGCCCGGCTGGGGATCCGGAACCTCGACCTCGACGGTGACGAAGTGATCGGGAGTCACCTCACCGACCGGGTACTCGACGAGCTGGACCTGACGAGCGAGCATGGCCATCACTCACTACCGCCGGACCTGGTAGCCGACCGACTCGCGATCCCAGACGCCATCGGCCTCGGCCCCCTCAGCTTTCAGCTCCTGCTTGAGGATTCGCTGGGCGTGCGACTTGGGCAGCGCGTCCACGAACCGCAGGTACCGGGGAACCGCGAAGTGGGCCATCCGTTCGGTGCAGAAATCGAGAAGTGCCTCCGGCGTGAGCGTCGCGCCTGCCCTCACGACAATCGCCGCCATCACGTCCTGTCCGCCCAGCGGGGATGAGACTCCGTAGACCGCCGACTCGAGCACCTCCTCGTGGAGCGCCAGCACGCGCTCGACCTCCCACGCGGACACGTTCTCACCCCGCCGGCGGATCGAGTCGGTCTCCCGCGCCTTGAAGAAGAAGAAGCCGTCGGCATCCCGGTAACCGTGATCGCCGGTGTGGAACCACAGGTTGCGGATCGACTTCATCGTCGCCGAGTCGTTGCCCCAGTAACCCGCCATCATCACGTTCGGCCGCGCCGGGCGGATGCAGATCTCCCCCGCCTCGCCGACCGGAACCTCTTCGTCGTTCTCGTCGAGGACGCGGACCTCGTACCAGGCGACCGGAACGCCCATCGACCCAGCGCGACGCTGCTCGTAGGTGTTGAACGTGATCGGCCCGGTTTCGGTCAGGCCGTAGACGTCGAGAATCGCCAGGCCGTAGCGACTCTCGAACTCGAGCACCTGGTCGCGTGGCGCGGCGGCGCCGATCACCACCCGCACGGGATTGTCGGCGTCCGCCGGGGCCTCGGGCTGCTTCATCAGGATTCGCAGCATCTCACCCATGCCGTTGAACGCGGTGACGCGCTCGCGGCGGCACTGCTCCCAGAACCGGCTGGCCGAGAAGCGCCGGTTGACGATCGACTTGGCGCCGGCGACCATCGCCGCCATCACGGTCATGTACTTCGCGTTGGCGTGGAACAGGGGAAACACCGACAGCAGCACGTCGTCCTCGGTGTAGCCGGCGATCTCGGCCGTGCTCACGGCGAGGTTGATGTTGTGGTTGTGCGGGAGCACAACGCCCTTTGGCGGACCGGTCGTGCCGCCGGTGAACAGGATCGAGGCCGGCTGGCTCGGTTCGACGTCGGCGGTCTGCACCGTCCCCGGGTTAGCCAGGAGGTCGGCGAAGTCCTGCAGCGCCCGCCCCCCATTGGCCTCGCCCGGCGGAGTGCCGACGACCACCACGTGCTCGACGCTCGGCGAGTCGCCCAACCAGGGCAGAACGTGCCCGAGGAACACATCCTCGACGATCACGACACGGGCCTCGGTCGTGTTGAGGATGTGGGAGATCCCGGGTCCCCTGGCGGCGTCGTGGATCGGCACTTCGATGGCGCCCAGCCTGAGAATCCCGAACCAGGCGTAGAGGAACTCCGAGCGGTTCCCCATCATGATCGCCACGCGGTCGCCGGCGGTTACTCCCAGGTCCCTCAGCCCGGCGGCGACGTGCCCGGCGCGGTCGGGAAGCTGAGCATAGGTAACGGTGGCGTCGTCGAAGACCGCGAGCACACGATCGCCGTAGCGCTCGGCGGACTGGTCGGCAAGTGTGGCTAGGTTCATCTCTCCCTCGTACGTCGTCTGGGTCTAGGTTCTGAGCAGCAGGCACGATGCCAGCGGACCCGCGCCCGCCGACACCGCCAC
>JAFAWR010000342.1 GCA_019241635.1 Solirubrobacterales bacterium | reverse complement strand
AGGCCGCCGTCAGCGAAGCTCGCCCAGCTCGCGCTCGACCGCGGCGATCAGCTCGCCGTCGTGCACGAGTCGCTCGCCGATCGCGAGCTCGGCCGCGAGGAAGCGGTCCTCGCCCGGCCCCGCGACGCCGGCCTCACGCAGCGCCGCGAGCGCCGCGCCGGTGCCGGCCGCGGGCGCGAGCGGCGCGCGCAACTCGAGCGCACGCGCCGCGGCCACGGCCTCGATGGCGACGATCCGGCTGAGGTTCCGAACCACGGTGCGCAGGCGGCGCGCGGCTCCCCACCCCATCGACACGTGGTCCTCCTGCATCGCGCTGGTCGGCAGCGAGTCGACGCTGGCCGGCGCGGCCAGCCGGCGGTTCTCGGCCACCATCGCCGCCTGTGTGTAGCCGGCCAGCATCATCCCCGAGTCGACGCCCGGATCGGCGGCCAGGAACGGCGGCAGTCCGTGCGAGCGGGCGGCGTCGAGCAACCGATCGGTGCGCCGCTCGGCGATCGCGCCCACCTCGGCGGCGGCGATGGCCAGGTAGTCGCAGGCCAGCCCTACCGGCGCGCCGTGGAAGTTGCCGCAGGACTCGACGCGGCCATCGGGCAGCACCATCGGGTTGTCGATCGCCGAGCGCAGCTCCACCGAAGCGACCTCGCGGGCGAAGCCCAGGGCATCCCGGGCCGCGCCGATCACCTGCGGAGCGCAGCGCAGCGAGTAGGCATCCTGGACGCGCGGATCTCCGACCCGGTGGCTCGCCACCACCGACGATCCGGCCAGCAGCGTGCGCAGATTGAACGCGCTGTCGATCTGCCCGGGCTGGGGGCGTAGCGCGATCAGATCCTCGGCGAACGCCCGGTCGGTCCCGAGCAGCGCCTCCACCGACATGGCCGCGGCGACGTCGGCGACGCGGAGCAGTCGCGAGAGGTCCCACGCGGCCAGGACGAGCATCCCGAGCATGCCGTCGGTGCCGTTGATCAGCGCCAGCCCCTCCTTGGCCCCGAGCTCGAGCGGCTCGAGCCCGGCCGCGGCCAGCGCCTCGGCCGCCGGGCGTCGCGTCCCCGACCCATCGATGACCTCGCCCTCGCCGGTCAGCACGAGCGCGCAGTGGGCGAGCGGCGCCAGGTCCCCGCTCGCCCCCAGCGACCCATGTTCGGGAACGAACGGCGTGATCCCGGCGCCCAGCAGCGCGAGCATCCGCTCGACCACCACCGGCCGCGCCCCCGAGCGCCCCATGGCCAGCGACCGCGCGCGCAGGAGCATCATCGCCCGCACCACCTCGCGCTCGATCGCGGGGCCCATCCCGGCGGCATGCGAGCGGATCAGCGAGCGCTGCAGGGCGACGCGGGCGGGAGCCGGGATCCGGACCAAGGCCAGCGACCCGAAGCCGGTGGAGATCCCGTAGGCCGGCTCATCGGCGTCGGCGCGCGCGGCCACTACGGCGGCGCTGCGCTCCATCTCGGCCCGGGCGCGATCGCCAAGCACGACCGCGGCATCCGAACGCGCCACCGCCACGACCTCGGCGAAATCCACCCCTTCGGGCGTCAGCTCGACGACGGCGCTCACGCGAGCGACACCCGCGCCCCGGGGCCCGGCCGCACCTCGACCGAACCGTCCGGCGGTTCGGCATCGGCCGGCAGCAGCGCCAGCACGCTGCCCCCGAACCCGCCGCCCATGATCCGCGCCCCCAGCGCGCCCGCTGCCTTGCACCGCCCCACCGCGTCCTCGACCGCGTCGGTGGACACCTCGTAGCAGTCGCGCAGGCTGGCGTGTGAGGCGTCGAGCAGGCGGCCGAGCTCGCCGAGGTCGCCGCGCTCAAGCGCCGTGACCGCCTCACCAACCCGCTGGTTCTCGCTGACCACGTGCCGAACGCGCGAGGAGAGCGGCGCCGGGAGTTCGTCGGCCATCGGCAACGAAGCATCGCGCAGGCTCTCCAACCCCAGCCGCGAAGCCGCCTCGGCGCACTCGGCGCGGCGCTGGTTGTAACCCGACCCGGCGTGGGTGTGTTCCTCGCCCGAGTCGAGCACGATAAGCCTGAAGTCTCCCAGCGAGAGCGCCACCGGGCGCACCGCCAGCGACCGGAAGTCAATCTCGAGCGCCCGGTCGGGCTCGCCGAACAGCGAGGCGATCTGGTCGAGCAGCCCGGTCTGGGCACCCACCCAGTCGTTCTCGATGCGCGAGCACAGGCGCGCCAGCTCGAGCCGGTCGGGCTCCGGCACGCCGGCGACCGCGAGCAGGGCGAGCACGAGCGCGACCTCCAGCGCGGCCGAGGAGGAGAGCCCCGCGCCGCGCGGCACGGTCCCGCTGATCTCGAGCGACGCGCCGCTCAGCGACACCCCGGCACGAGCCAGCTCGCCCGCCGCGCCGCGCACGAACGCCCGCCACCCCTCCGCCCGGCCAACCTCGTCGAGCGAGAAGCTGTCGCGTTCGTCCACGTCGCGCGCGGTCGCCTCGACCCGCCCGTCGCCGAGCGGCGCAGCCCACACGGTGACGCCGTCGGCGATCGCGAACGGCAGCGCCAGTCCCTGGTTGTAGTCGGTGTGCTCGCCGATCAGGTTCACCCGACCGGGCGCGAACGCGGTGACGTGATCCGAGGGCATTTCACTAGTGTGCCGGGCCGATGTCCGCCGTGAAGTGGGGAATCATCTCGACCGCGCAGATCAACCGCCTGTTCCTGGCCGGCGCGCGCGAGGCCGAGGGCGTCGAGATCGCGGCCGTGGCCAGCCGTGACCGAGCCAACGCCGAGGAATACGCACGCCAAAACGACATCGCCAAGGCCCACGGGAGCTACGAGGCGATGCTCGCCGATCCGGACATCGAGGCGGTGTACATATCGCTGCCGAACTCACTCCACATCGAGTGGAGCATCCACGCGCTGGAGAGCGGCAAGCACGTCCTGTGCGAGAAGCCGCTCAGCCGCCGGGCCGCAGAGGTCGAGCGCGCGTTCGATGTCGCTGAGCAAAACGGGCGGCTGCTGATGGAGGCGTTCATGTGGCGTCATAGTCCGCAAACGGCGAGGCTCACCGACCTGCTCGGCCAGGGCGCGGTTGGGAGGGTCCGCATGATCCGAGCCGCGTTCGGCTTCGTCTCGCAGCGCGACCAGGACGTCCGGCTGCAGGCCGGCCTCGACGGCGGTGCCCTGATGGACGTCGGCTGCTACTGCGTGAACGCCACCCGCCTGCTCGCCGGCGAGCCCGAGCGCGTGAGCGCCGAGCAGGTCCTCGGCGGAGACGGCGTCGACGTGGCGTTCGCCGCCACCATGCGCCACCCGGGCGAGGTGATCAGCCACTTCGACGCGGGATTGGCGCTCGACAGCCGCGACCTGCTCGAGGTGGTCGGCGACGACGGATCGCTGCTGCTCGAGGACCCCTGGCACTGCCGCAACCCGGTCATCGAACGGCGCCGGGGCGCGGACACCGAGCGCATCGAGATCGAGAAGGCGAACTCGTACGGCCTGGAGGCGGAGAACTTCTCGGCGGCCATCCGCGGCGACGCGGCTCCTCTGCTCGGCCGGGCCGACGCGGTGGCCCAGGCCCGGACCATCGAGGCGCTCTACCGGTCGGCCGAGACCGGCGGCACCGTGAGCCTCACCTGAGCCGCGCGTAGGCGGCGAAGAAGTCCCGGTCGTCGGGGGTCAGGTAGCGGGTCGGGTCCCGGGTCATATCGGGGAGGAGCTTGTGCGGACCGGACGCGTCCCAGCCTCCGAAGTAGTCAAAGGTCACCCACTCGGAGTTGATGTCGAGCTCCATCGCGCGGATCGCGCCGGCCCGCTGGAGGACCCGCGCGATACTCGCGGCGGTCTGGAGATCCGCGGCGCCGTACAACAGGTTCCCGTGCGCGTCGACCCCGACCGCCGAACGCCAGACCCGCACCGCGTTGCCGAGCGTGGCCCCCCATTCCGGGCCGTCGCTCAGGTTCGGGTTAAGCCGGCCACCGGAGACGATCAGCGGCAGGTTCTGACGGGCGAACACGACGTCCGCGGCGGGAACCGGACCGCCCGTCCACGTGCGCACGTCGACCCGGCCGTCTCGGTAGGCGATCAGCGTCGCCTGCCCGTCGCGCAGCGGCGCGTACACGTGACCCTGGTCGACGAACCCGCCCCCGGAGTCCTCGAGCTTGAACCCGGCGTTGAACGCGGCCACCAGCCCGGAGCGAAGCTGCGGTGGAACGTCCGCCGCCGGGGCGCCGTCGTTCGGCGGCTCGTACCGACCCGGGTAGAGCGCGAGCGCCACGCGCGAGGTGTCGATCCAGGCCACCCCGGCCACCATCTGCGGATAGAGCGGGTCCGGCCGGAAGCTCGTGACGAGCACGGGCGATGCCCCAGCGACGAGCGGGCCGGTGCCGTGCCAGACGCCCTCGCCGGGCAGCGCCGGTTCGATCGCCGGTGCGATCGGCGCCGGCGCGTAGCTCCCCGGCCGCACCGCCCCGGAGATCCCCACCGTGGGCAGTGCCCTCAGCGCCGCGCCGCCAGTCGAGGGGGCGTTCAGCGAGTAGTACATCGCCTCGACATCGGAGACCAGGCCCGCCGCGCCGTTGTCCCGCAACCACTCGACCACTCGCACGCCGGCTCCCACGTTCGAGGGGCGAAGCATGGCGCCGGCGAACGAGGCGAAGGCATCCAGGACCAGGAACACGACAGCCAGCGCGAGGATCCGTCGCACCCGGAAGCGCAGCAAGGAGGTGGGGCGGGCGCGGCGGCGCGGACGGGCGCGGGTGGGAAGGGGTCGCGACCGCGCGGGCGCTCGCGACGGCGCGGGCGCTCGCGACCGCGTGGGCGCCACCCCGCGCTCATAGGCGAGGATCCGCTCCTCGTAGCTCCGGATCGCCGTACTGGTGCGCACAGATTCGGGTTCGCCCGCGCCCGGGCTCCCCCTGCGGGGCGGCCGTGAGAATCTTCTGAGCCGGCGCGCCGGTCTATCCTGAACGCGCATGGCGGCGCGTGGCAGAGCGGCTCTCGGCGAGATCATCCGCCAGCAGCGCGAGCTGGCCGAGCTCTCGATGCGCCAGTTCGCCGAGCTGGCCGGGATCTCGAACCCATACCTGTCCCAGATCGAGCGCGGGCTCCGGGCACCCTCTCAGCAGGTCCTCGATGGCATCGCCAGAGCCCTCAGCCTGTCCGCTGACGCCCTCTATGAGCAGGCGGGCATGGCCCCTCCGGGGTCCGAGCCCGAGGTCAACGCCACCCTCGAGGCGATCGCCGTCGACCCGTACCTGACCTCGCGCCAGCGCAAGGCCCTGGCCGAGATCTACGAGTCGTTCGTCGCCTCGTCCCCGACCGGGAAGAGGAACTCGCATTAGCG
>JAFAWR010000275.1 GCA_019241635.1 Solirubrobacterales bacterium | reverse complement strand
CTGCCACCCGCGCGTCCTCGGCGGCGCAGCGCAGCGCCAGCGCCCGGCCGATTCCCCCGGCGGCGCCGGTCACCACCACCGTCCGCCCACCGAGCCTCATGCCCGGCTCAATCTGTCAGATGATTTCACGGCCACGCCTCCTTCGCGCGAATTGATTATGCGGTTTCCGTGCCATGAGCCACGGGTACGAATTTGGGGCAGAGACGAGGAAAGCGAGGGTGGCGAGATGAGTTCTACATCCATCGGGGGTCAGCGGCAGGGAACGCAGGCGACACCCGCCGGCGCTCACACCCCGAAGTCGATCCTGGCGCGGCTCGACCGGATCAGCGTGTGGTCGATGCCGTTCGTGTTCGTGGGGATCATCGGAACCGGCTTCCTGTTCGCGTTCTATGACGTATTCGACATCAACGTGTCGTTCATCCAGAGCTGCGTGGCGCTCAAGCATGGCTGCACGCCGGCCAACGCGGTCACGGCTCTGCGTATCCCCGTGGTTCTCAACCTGGCCGGTTATGTGGTCGGTGCCCTCGTGCTGGCCCCGATCTCCGACCGGATCGGCCGGCGGAACATGCTGCTGTTCACCATGCTCCTGACCGGAGTGGGCTCGCTGTACAACGCGCTGGCGCCCGACTACCCCCAGTTCGTGATCGCCCGCATCATCACCGGCGTCGGCGTGGGCGCCGACCTGGCCATCGTCAACACCTACGTGGGCGAGGTCGCTCCGCGACGCAACCGCGCTCGGTGGATCTCGGTGATCTTCATCATGTCCTCGCTGGGCGCGCTGCTCGGCATCTGGCTCGGCTTGTTCCTGACCACCCCGTCCGCGCCGTGGCCGCACGGCCTGTCCTTTGCCCAGGCCAGCCCGAGCTTCTCCGACGGCTGGCGCTGGATGTACGCGGTCGGCGCGCTGCTCGCCGCGATCGGCGTGCTCCTGCGCCTCGAGCTGCCCGAGTCGGCACGCTGGCTGGTTGGCCAGGGCCGACTCGATGAGGCCGACAAGGTCGTGAGCGATATGGAGGTCGTGGCCGCCAGGCACGGCCCGCTCGAGCCGGTGCCCGACGACATTCCGATGGACCGCACCACCCCCGAGTCGAGCCTGGCCTTCCGGGCTCTGTTCAGCGACCGAACGTACACCCGGCGCGTGTTCCAGCTGCTGGCCGTGTGGTTCCTGGCCTACGTGACCGTGTTCGGGTTCTCCGCCGGCTTCACCTCGATGCTGAGCTCGCTGAAATACGCGCCGTCGGAGGCCGGTCTGATCACCGCCGTGGGCGCATTCGGGTTCCTGGCCTGCGCGCTGTTCGCCGTGGCCTTCGCCGATCGGCTCGAGCGCAAGTTCTGGCTGCCGATCGGAGCTGCGATCACGCTGGTCGGCGGGGTGATCGTGGCCGAGGCGGGGACCAGCTCGCTGGGCATCGCGTTCATCGGCGCGGCGATCGTCTTCTTCGGCTTCAACCTCTGGGTCCCGATGACCTACACGCTGTCGACCGAGAGCTTCCCGACCCGCGCGCGGGTGACCGGCTTCGGCTTGGTCGACGGCGTCGGTCACCTGGGCGGAGGGATCGGCGTGCTGGTGATCGCGCCCCAGATTCCCAACATGTCGGTGCTCGGAGCGATGCTCGTGGTCAGCGGGTTCCTGGTCGCGGCGGCGATCGTCGCCCTGTTCAGCCCAAACACTCGCGGCCGGCACTACGAAGAGATCTCGCCGTAGCTCACGCGGCGCGCCGGCCGTCGACATGGCGGGAGTCTAGGGCCGGCCGTCCTGCCCGTCCGCTTAGGTTGCGGGGGATCCACTAAGCAAATTCGGGCTTCTACCGATAACGCGACCATGCGGAGGACCCAAGCGCCCGGGAATCGAGCGTCGTCCACCCGCCCGGGTCCCGATCCGGGCCGCTTCACCGATGCCGCCAACGGGGGCCGGAGCTCCGGCGATGCCGCAAACGGGCGCCGGAGTCACCAACCGAACGGGGACGAGCGTTTCCGCACCCTTTTCCAACTTGCCTCGGTGGGGATCATCAGCGTCGGCCGGGACGGCCGCGCCGTCGAGGCCAACCCCGCCGTCGAGCGCATGCTCGGCTATGACGCGGGCGAGCTCGTCGGCGTGCGCTTCACCGAGTTCACCCATCCCGACGACGTCGAGATCTCCGAGCAGCAGTACCGGCAGATGATCAAGCAGGGACGGTCCTCATACCAGTACGAGAAGCGCTACATCCGCAAGGACGGCGAGATCATCTGGTGCCGTGTGAGCGTCTGGAGCGAAGCCGGCGGCAACGACTCGGCGCAGGTCGCGATCGCGATGATCGAGGACGTCACCCAAGCCAAGCTGACCGAGCTGACCCTGCAGGAGAAAACCGCCCGGCTCGAGCGCATCATCGCCACCCAGCGCGACATCGCCGCCGCTGCCTCGGGCGACCTCGAGCACGTCATCCAGGTGATCGTCGAGCGAGCGCAGGCCCTGACCCGCGCCGAGGGCGCGATGATTCACCTGATCGACGGCGAGGACGTGGTCACCCGGGCCGCCTGCGGCATCGCCACGCGCTTCCTGCACAACCGGAGGCCCCTGAAGGAGAGCGTCTCGCGCTTCGCGATCGCCGCCCGGGAGCCGGTCCTGATCGAACACGCCGAGGACGATCCGCGCCTGAACCAGAAACTGCGCAAGCTGGTCGGCGATCGCTCGCACATCTGCGTGCCTCTGTTCGCCGGCGAGCGGCCAGTCGGAGCGGTCAGCGTGATGAGCACCTCCGAGGACGAGCGACTGAATGAGGAGGACCGCCAGACGCTCGAGCTGCTCGCCGGAGTGCTGTCCGAGGGCGTGAGCCGCGCGGCCGAGTCCGAGGCCAAGCGCACGCAGCTCGACGCCCTGGCCCGCTTCGAGGCGATCTACCACGGCGCGCTCAGCGGCGTGCTCCTGATCAGCGCCGAGGGACAGGTGATCGACGCGAATCCGGCGATGGTCCAGTTGCTCGGCGTCGAGTCCGTCTGTCAGATCGAGCGCGAATTCGCCCACTACATCCATCCCGAGGACCGCGAGGGCGTCGTGGCCAGAGTCCGCGAGCTGGTCGCGAGTGACTCGAACTCGCTGCACCAGCAACATCGCCTCGTCCGCGACGACGGGCAGGTGATCTGGGTGTCGGCCTCGCTGTCGATCGTCCGGGATATCGAGGGGCAGCCCAGGTTCGGGATCCTCATGGTCCAGGACGAGACCGAGCGCAAGGCCGCCGAGGAGGCCCTGCTGCGCCAAGCTGAGATCAACGAGCACCAGGCTCTCCACGACGGCCTGACCGGGCTGCCCAACCGCACGCTGTTCCGCGACCGCATCGACCAGGCGATCGCCCTGGCCCGGCGCGACGGCGGCCAGCTGGCGGTGGCGATGATCGACCTCGACCGCTTCAAGGACGTCAACGACTCGCTCGGCCACCACGCCGGCGACGTGCTGCTCGTGGAGGTCGGCCGGCGCCTGCGCGGCATCCTGCGCTCCTCCGACACGGTGGCCCGGCTCGGTGGCGATGAGTTCGGCGTTCTGATCTCGCAGCCCCGCACGACCAGCGACGTGGCGGTCGTAATCGGGAAGATGCGCGCCGCGCTCGAGCAGTCGGTCATGGTCGAAGGGCTGGCCCTGCCGGCCGAGGGCTCGATCGGCATCGCGATGTTCCCCGCCCACGGGCGCGACGTCGACACGCTGCTGCGCCACGCCGACGCCGCGATGTACAACGCCAAGGAGAACAAGGCCGGCTACGTCTTCTACGACGGCACGCGCGATGAGTCCGATCCGCTCCGGCTCACGCTGGTCTCGGAGCTCCGCCGGGCCCTCGAGCAGCGCGAGCTGGTGCTCTACTACCAGCCGAAGGCCGCGCTGGCCAGCGGCGAGGTGCAGTCGGTCGAGGCACTGCTGCGCTGGAATCACCCGGAGCGAGGGATCGTCGGCCCGGACGAGTTCATTCCCCTGGCTCAGCAGACCGGGCTGATCAAGCCGCTCACCCTGTACGTGCTCGACGAGGCCCTGCGCCAGTGCCGCGAGTGGCAGGACGGAGGAATGACCCTCGGCGTGGCGGTCAACCTTTCCGTGCGCAACCTGCTCGACGCCGACTTCCCCACGCAGGTCAAGCGCCTGCTGATCAGGCGCGACGTCGACCCCGGGCTGCTCCGGCTCGAGATCACCGAGTCGACCATGCTCTCCGATCCGGTCCGCACCAAGCGCGTGCTCGACAAGCTCGCCGCGATGGGCATCGCGCTGTCGATCGACGACTTCGGCACCGGGTACTCATCGCTGGCCTACCTGAGCCAGCTCCCGGTCAACGAGATCAAGATCGACCGCTCATTCGTGATGAACATGGCCCAGTCCGACAACGATGCGGTGATCGTCCGCTCGACGATCGACCTGGGCCGCAACCTCGGCCTCCAGGTGGTCGCCGAGGGAGTCGAGACCGAGCGGGACTGGGAGGAGCTCAACCAGCTGGGCTGCACCCTCGCCCAGGGCTACTACCTGACCCGCCCGGTTCCCGCGGCCGAGCTCACGCAGTGGCTGCGCCAGCGCCCGACCGGCGAGCCGGCGGCGCGGATCCGGCGCGTGGCCTGAGCGCCGCGGTCAGCTGGCCACCCCCGCCGCGGACTCCTTGACCTCCTCGGGGATCATCGGCCCGTCGCCCGAGGGATCGACGATGCCCTCCTCGAGCCACGCGTATCGGCCGTCGAGGAGCTTGGCGGCGGCCTCCCGACCCGCGTCGTCGTCGTTGTCCCACAGCTCGTCGAACAGTCTCTGAGCTCGCCGCTTGGCTTGGCGGCAGAACAGCTCGGCCAGCTCCTGGGCCTCGGCGCGGCGCTCGGGATGCTCGCGACCCAGGGTGTCGGCGTAAGCCGCGGCCGCGGCCATCGCGAACAGCTCCGACCCGATGTCGACGAGGCGCCCGAGAAACACCTGGCGGTACTCGAGCCTGGCCTGCCAGCGCGTCATCCCGTAGAAGATCGAGCGGGCCAGCTTGCGCGACGCGCGCTCCACGTAGCGCATGTACGGCGCCAGTGTCCCGAGCTCGTCGTAGGAGCGCGGAACCTGCCCCTTGCCCACAGCGAGCTGCGGGAGCCACTTGGCGTAGAACGCACCCGCGCGGCCGGCGGCGCTCGCCAGCGCCTTGACGTCGCCACCGCCCTCGAGCAGATCGCCGGCCACCTGCAGGTGCTGGTCGACGGCCTCGCGCGCGATCAGCAGATGCATGATCTCGGTCGAGCCTTCGAAGATCCGGTTGATCCGCATGTCGCGCAGCGCCTGCTCAGCGGGCACGGGCTTCTCGCCGCGCGCCTTGAGCGAGGCGGCGGTCTCGTAGCCACGCCCGCCGCGCACCTGGATCAGCTCGTCGAGCACCTTCCATCCCATCTCCGAGCCGTACAGCTTGGCCAGCGCCGCCTCGATCCGGATGTCGTTTGACTTGTCGTCGGCCAGTCGGCTGGCCACGTCGAGCATCGCCTCCAGCCCGAACGCGCTGGCCGCGATGTAGGCGAGCTTCTGGGCGACTGCGTCGTGCTTGCCGATCGGCCGGCCCCACTGCACCCGCTCGGTCGACCACTCGCGACCGATCTTGGTCGCCCACTTGGCCATGCCCACGCAGATCGCGGGCAGGGCGAGCCGCCCCGTGTTCAGCGTGGTCAGGGCGATCTTCAACCCCTCCCCCTCGCGCCCGATCCGGTTCTCCTCGGGCACGAA
The DNA here is from genome assembly GCA_019241635.1 of Solirubrobacterales bacterium. Lineage (GTDB taxonomy): Bacteria > Actinomycetota > Thermoleophilia > Solirubrobacterales > Solirubrobacteraceae > Palsa-465. Next base: position 5,785 of record JAFAWR010000275.1, on the reverse strand, counting down.
GACGCCGTCCAGCCGGGTCACCGAGTTCTCGATCCCGCGCAGCCCCATGAACGCGTTGCGATGCTCGACGGTCACGCCGTCGGCGTCGTAGGGCAGGACGAACGCGCTGATCCCGCCCCGATGACCATCCCCCTTGGGGACCTGCGCCATGACCACGACGATGTCGGCGATCGCGCCGTTGGTCGCCCACAGCTTGCGGCCGTTCAGCTCATAGCCGCCTCCGACCGGCGTGGCCGTCGCCGCCAGCCGGGCCGGGTCCGAGCCGACGTCGGGCTCCGTGAGCAGGAACGCGCTGATCTTGTCCTTGGCCACCAGCGGCAGCCACTTGCGCTTCTGCTCCTCGGTGCCGAACAGCCGCAGCGGCTCAGCCACGCCGATCGACTGATGGGCGCTGAGCAGCGTCGAGAGTGAGGCATGCCAGGTCCCGGCCAGGGCCAGCGCGCGGTTGTAGTAGACCTGGGAGAGCCCAAGCCCGCCGTACTCCTCGGCCACCTTCATGCCCAGCGCGCCGATGCGCTTGAGGCCCTCGACCGCCTGGTCGGGAATCCTCGCCTCGCGCTCGATCTCGAGCGGATCGACCTCGGCCTCGAGGAACTCGCGCAGCGTGGTCAGGAACCGCTCGCCCTTCTCCACCGCCTGCGGATCGAGCCGCGGCTGCGGATGGATCAGATCGAGGCGAAAGTTGCCCAAGAACAGCTCCTTGCCGAAGCTCGGCAGCTTCCATTCCGACTCGCGCGCGGCCTCGGCGACCTCTCGGGCTTGCTTCTCTGACACGGTGCTCGACACGGACGTTCTCCTCTGCGACGGTTCCGGACTCATGTGGAAGCTACCCGTCCCAGGAGGTTTACGTTGAAGCTGAGCGCGCGCAACCAGCTGTCGGGCACAGTGACCGCCGTCAATCAAGGCGAAGCCATCGCCAACGTCGTGCTCGACGTGGCCGGCCAGCGGCTCGTCGCGTCGATCACGGTCGAGGCCGTCCGCGAGCTCGGCCTCAGCGAAGGCAGTCAGGTCACAGCGATCATCAAGGCCTCGGACGTGATCCTGGCAATCGACGCTACGTGAGCGTTAACACCGTCCGATAACGGACGACTTGCTGAAGCCCGCCTATAGGCCGAATTGGCCGGTGCCGATAACGCGACAAACGCACGTGATCGGAAGGCAAGGATGAGGCAGCGAGACGCGAAGATTGAGCCGATGAGCGGTGGCACGAAGGCCTTCTACGGCCTGCTCGGCCTGATGACACTCGGGTACGCCGTCTCGCTCGTCGTCCGCGCGACCGGCGACACGAGCACGCTCGTCGACGGCTGGGGCGTGGCCTCGTTCGAGGTGCTGGCAAGCGTCCTGGTCCTCACCCGCGCGGTGGTCAGCCCGCGCGACCGCCGCTTCTGCCTGGCCCTCGGAACCGGCATGGCGCTGTGGGCGATCGGCGACGTCGCAAACACGATTGAGTCCGGACCCCCCACGCCGTCACTGCCCAACTACCTGTGGGCCGGCTTCTTCCCGGTGGCCTACGTCGGCGTGATGTTGCTGATGCGCCAGGAGGTGCGGAAGTTCACCGCCGCGAACTACCTCGACGGCGTGGTGGCCGCGCTGACCGCCTCGGCCGCGTTGGTCGCGTTCGGATTCGGGACGATCCAGAAGGCCGCGGGCGCCGATTCGGTGACCGTCGCGTGGAACCTGATCTACCCGGTGGGCGACATCATGCTGATGATCCTCACCCTGATCGCCGCGGCGATGCTGCCCGCCGGCCGCCGCCGACGCTGGTACCTGATGGCGGCGGGCGGACTATCCAACGCCATTGGCGATACCTGCGCGCTGTTCGGCAGCGGCATCGGCGCCACCCACTTCGGCTTCTTCTGGAACTCCCTGGCCTGGCCGCTCTCGCTGTTGCTGTTCTCACTGGCCGTCTGGGTGCCGGCCTATCGTCCTGATGAGTCCGAGCTCAAGGAAACCAGCTCCGGGTTCACGATCCCGGGCGTCGCGGCCGGCCTGTCGCTGCTCATCCTGTTTGTCGGGTCCCTTACGCACGTCAGCCAGATTGCCCTTGGCCTGGCCACCGCCACGCTGGTCGCGGCCGGCGTCCGCTTCGGGCTGGCCCTGCGGCGGATGCAGGCCCTGACCGAAGAGCGCCACCGCCAGCTGGCCGATTCGGCCGAGGTCGAGCGCGAGTCCCGCGAGGCCCTTCAGGCCGCCATCCGCGCCTATTCGGAGTTCGCGGCCCAGGTGGCCGACGGTGACCTCCGCAGCACCGTGGACGCCGACGGCAGCGAGGACCTCCGCGGCCTCTCCCGGAGCCTCAACAGCATGGTCGAGGGCCTGGCCGAGATCTCGCGTCACATCCAGTCCGGCGCCCAGGACATCGGAGTCTCCACGGCCGAGATCCTCGCGTCGGTCAACCAGCACACCGACAGCGCGAGCTCCCAGTCGGCGGCCATCAGCCAGACGTCATCGACCGTCAACGAGCTGCGCCTGGCCGCCGAGGACACCGCGCAGATGGCCAGCGACGTAGCCGACCGGGCCAACGAGTCGCTTCAGGTCTCGAATCTGGCCACCGAGGCGGTGGCCGCGATCACGACCGCGATGGAGGAGATCCGCGAGCGGGTCGACGAGATCGCCCGCGACATCGTCACCCTGTCGGATCGCACCCAGCAGATCGGCGAGATCACCGCCACCGTCAACGGGCTGGCCGACCGCTCCAAGCTGCTCGCGCTCAACGCGAGCATCGAGGCGGCCCGGGCTGGCGAGCACGGCAAGGGCTTCGCGGTCGTGGCCGAGGAGGTCAGCAAGCTGGCCGAGCAGTCCAAGGCCGCCACGGCGCAGGTCGAGGCGATCCTCGGCGACGTCCAGAGCGCGACCGAGGCCGCGGTCCAGGCCAGCCAGGAGGGGACCAGGGTGGTCGAACGCGGGCTCGAGCTCACCGACCGCGCCGGCGAGGGCATCCGCAGCCTGTCCGAGACGATCCAGGAATCGGCCGGCGCCGCCCAGCAGATCGCGGCGTCCGCCCACCAGCAGAGCGTCGGGATCGAGCAGATCGCCCAGGCCATGGGCGATGTCAACCAGGGAACCGAGCAGTTTCTGGAGGGCGCACACCAGTCCCAGATGGCGGCCGAGAAGCTCAACGAGCTCTCCGCCCAGCTCGCGTCGGTCACCGAGCGCTACCGGGTCTGAGCCCCTGGGCGCCGGGACGCCCTGGCGTTACGCTTTCCGGTGCAATGAGCGTGCTCCCCGCCCCGCCTCGCCGGTCCGAGCTTTCCCCCATCCGCGCCCGCGGGCGCTGGGTCGCCTGGGGGCTCGTCCTGCAGGTGCTCGGCGTGGGCATTCCTGTGGTCACCGCGATCCGTCGCGCCCATGAGACCGGCGTGGGCGGGGCGATCACCCATTACACGATCCGCCTCGTCTGGCACGAGATGCTCCGCAGCGGCGCCGACGTCGCGCTGATCGTGCTCGGCGTGGTCCTGTTCGTCGCCGGCGCGGTCGTGCTGGCGCGCCCGTTCGTGCGCCGCACGCGCACTCTGGTGCTCGCGGTTCCGTTCGCCGCGGTGGCCGGGCTTGCCGTGTTCGGGGTACTGGCGCTGGTGTGCGCGGGACTCGCCGCGGCCGCGGCTTCGGCCGGCGATGCCGACTGGGGCTCGATGGCCGACCTGCTCCCGGGCGATTGGTTCGGCCGGCGGCGGCGCTGACGCGCCGGCGCGATCAGCCGGTGGTCACCCGAGAAACCGCGAGCTCGCTGAGGCGCAGGCGCACCAGGCTGAAGCTGCACCACGGCTGCGGGCAGGCGGTCATCGCCGTGCTCGCGCCCGCCGAACCGCGCCCCTGGACGTCGACCGGGGTCGCGCTCGCCGGGGCGCCGTCCGCCTCTGGATAGCCCCGCGCGCTGTCCTCGGAGTCCTCCGCCCCCGCGACGCTGTCGCAATCCGGATCGGCGAGCGCCTGGGCGACGCTGTCCCCGCTGAGCACGCAGTAGCTGGCCCGCTCGTAGCGATCCCCGGGCGCCACCAGACCCGAATCCCAGCCGGTCGGGTGGTCGGCCAGGCTGTCGAACTGGTGCCAGTACACCCGGGTGATCTGTCCCGGGAAGGCCGAGCCGAGGCGACCCAGATTGAGGAAGTCACTCGCCGCATAGGCCTGGGCCTTGGGATTGCCGTCGAGGCAGCCGCCGAGGCCGTAGGGCGATGGGTCATCGGCTTCTCCGTCGCTGCAGCCCTGGGGCGTCCCGAGATAGGTACCCACGGGGTCGGTGAGCTGCGCCGCCGCCTCGGTCACCCAGATCGCTGGCTGCCGGCGGCCGGGCGGGTAAAGCGAGGCAATGTAGGCACTGAGCAGGGCCGTGTCGCCGTGGGCGAGCGCGCCGTCGTCCAGATAAGCGGTGGCGCTCAGATCCTCGTAGGGGTGAAACGACCACACCGCGGGATAAAGCCCGATCGTCTGGGTCAGATAGGTCGCGTACGCCTTGACCGCGACCAGGTTCGCGTCGTTGGCGCTGTCGCCGTCGGCCGAGAGCGCCACCAGCGTAAGCGCATCGCCGAAGCTCGCCCGGTTGACCGCGTCGGCCTCGTAGTAGTACCAGGCCGCGCACTGGTCGGCCTGATGGAGCGGGAGGTCCCCATCCGGGGTCGGGTTGCAGGTGTTGCTCACCCGCGCGCCGTCGGGCTCGTCGTAGGTCTCGTACTCGGTCGGCGGCGCGATCCCGTGGTCGGCGGCGAACGCGTCGAGCGCCGAGACTAGCCCGCGCAACCCGCACCCATACTGGTTGACCGACGGGTTGGCGGGATCGGCCGGGTTGCCGTTGCCGGCGTACCGGCCGGCGCTGTTGGTGGTGATCGCGATCAACGGATCCAGGCCGGCGCGCCGCGCCGACAGCACGTAGTCCTCGGCCAGGTCGATCCACGGCGTGCCGTAGTAGCCCGGAGGGCGGGTCTCGCGGACGCACGGGCTGCCGATGGCGCTCCCGCCGGTGCTGACCGTGTCCCACGGGATCCCCGTCCGCGTGTACCTGAACGCGTTCGCGCCCCCGGTCTGGTCGGCCGCCACGGCCTGATAGCGGTCGAACAGGGCGTGGCCCAGGCCCCCCGGCGGGCAGCCGGGAAGCTGATCCAGCGTGCACACGAGCGCCGCGGCGCTGTCGCTCAGGCCGACCCCGGCCGTGGCCTGCTCGGACTGCGCAGCCGAGGGCATCACGACCAGGCCGATGGCCGCGGTCAGAGCGGCTGTCCCCCATGCGAAGCGCCCCACTCCCGCAGACGCTAGCTCGCAGCCGCCCCCCGGTCAAACGAGGTCCCGAACCAAACACTTGATCTCGCGCGACCAAAGGGTCCGTTCGACTGACGGGGTCGTCCAAACGAACCATGGAGATGTGACAGTTCGGCCAATACCTATCGCCCGGCGCGGTGCGATGGAATTGGCGCGTTCCTCACTGTTACCTCGATACTGAGTACGCGCCATTCCAGTTTGCCGTTTTCGCAGATGTCCCGACTAACCGCCTAACCAACCAACCGTGGGTGAGTTCGTCTGCTGACGGGGTACACAGCGCGGTTGGCAGGTGACACAATCCACGCCGACCGCACGGGCGGGCGTATCGGCGACGCCGGTTGCCCCCGTCGGCCAGGCTGACAGCGGTTCCGTAGAACTTACGCAACCGCTGTCCCTGGCGAATCGCCTGCGTCGCGCGCGAGCGCAAGCGAGCTGTGGCTAGTGGCCCCTCCCGTAAGTACGCTCGCATTCGAGGCGCCCCTGGCGGCGCCTGACTACGTCCTCGGACCCTCGTGTAGCGCTGCTACACGTCGGG
>JAFAWR010000221.1 GCA_019241635.1 Solirubrobacterales bacterium | reverse complement strand
GGCGCCCCGCGATCAGGCTCTAGACTGGCCCCACCCGGAGAGGTGGCCGAGTGGCTGAAGGCACTCGCCTGCTAAGCGAGTATGGGGTTAACACTCCATCGCGGGTTCGAATCCCGCCCTCTCCGCTGGCGGCAAGGAGGGCCACCGACGCCGGGAATTCAAGGTGCTCCGGCAGGCGATCTGGACGCAGGGCAGCGTCCGGCGACGGCCCGGCTCAACGTCCCCCCGAGGCTGAGAACCGTCTTAGCCCGACTGCAGCCGTCGCCCAACCGCGTTAGCATGCGATCACCAGGTAGCTCGTTCGTCCGCGAGCTAGTTTCGATCGCCTGGGTGCGGGCCGGCGCGCCGGGAGATGTACGGATGCTTGGATTGCTCCGATTCCGACCCCGACTGAGTCTCACTGCGGCTGCGCTCATCGCGCTGCTGTTGCTGCTGCCCGCGAGCGGCGTCGCCCTGCAACGAAACTTGCAGGCCGCCACCAAGGTCGTCCGCTACCACGGCTACCGCCTAGTGGTCCCCGCGGCGTGGCCGGTTTACGACCTCGCCGAGGACCCCACGGTGTGCGTCCGGTTCGACCGCCACGCCGTGTACCTGGGGCAGCCAAGCGTCCGCGAGCGTTGTCCCGCCCACGCGGTCGGCCGTACCGAGGCGATCCTGGTCGCCCCACTGGCCGCGCACGGCGCCGGCGCCAACCGCACGACCGGTTCTGCGCTGCCGGGGGCAGGCGACCGGCGCGCGCAGCCGCCGGCCGGATCGTCGACCCAGCTGCCGGTCCCGTCCGCGGGCGTGGTGGTCACCGCGACCTGGTCGCGCGACCCCGGCGCCGTGGCCCGAGCCCTGGGCGTGGGCTCGCTGCCCCACGCGGCCCCGTCCGGAAAAGCCGCGACGCCTGACCAGGCCCGGACGCCATCCGCGCGCCCGGCCACCGCGCGGGCCCACGCCACCCGCCGGGCGGGCGATCCCGTCTACACCGGCCCCGGCTTCGATGTCTGCTCGACCCCGAGCAGCTCCGCCATGTCGGCCTGGGGATCCTCTCCCTACCGGGCCGCGGGGGTCTACATCGGCGGCGCCAACGAGGCCTGCTCACAGCCCAACCTGAGCGCGAGCTGGGTGGAGCAGGAGTCTGCCGCCGGCTGGATGCTTCTGCCGATCTATGTCGGGCTGCAGGCGCCGAACAACGGCTGTGGCTGCGCGGCGATTGTCCCGTCTCAGGCGTCGGCGGAGGGCACGGCGGCGGCCGACGACGCGGTCAACCAGGCCGCGGCGGTCGGCCTGGGGCCGGGCAACCCGATCTACGACGACATGGAGGCCTACAACCGGGGCAGCACGAACACCCCCGCGGTGCTGGCCTTCCTGAGCGCCTGGACGACCGAGCTCCACGCTCACGGCTACACCTCGGGGGTGTACTCGAGCGCGAACTCCGGCGTCACCGATCTCGTCAGGCAGTACGGCTCCGGCTACACCGAGCCCGATCAGATCTGGAACGCCGAATGGAACGGCCAGCAGTCCACCACGAGCGCCTCGATTCCGGCCGCCGACTGGGCGAACCACCAGCGCCTTCATCAGTACAGCGGCGGTCACAACGCCACCTACGGCGGAGTCACCCTGAACATCGACAGCGACTATGTCGACGCCGGCGCGGCTTCGGGGAGCTTCCTGTTTCCCAACGGCACCTTCGTTCAGGTGTCGGGAACCACGAGCTTCTGGGAGATCGCCGGTGGCGCTCCGCTGTACGTCAACGACTGGAGCGACGTGGGCGGTGAGCAGACCTACACAGTGATCACCCCGCAGCAGTTCAGCCAGCTCAACCCGGTCCCGGCCGACGGCACGCTGTTCGAGACCGACACGGGTGCGGTGTATGTGGTGGCCGGTGGCGCGCCGATGTTCGTCACCAGCACGTCGGTGTTCGCGGGCGATCCGCAGCCGTTCCTGGTCGACCAGTGGGACATCGACAACGTGGGCAACCCGTTGTCGCACCTGAACCCCCTGCCCGCGAACGGGACGTTCCTGACCACAACGGCAGGGCGGAACTACCGCGTGGCGGGCGGCGCCCCGATCGCCGTGACGACCTGGTCGCCGTTCGGTGGCGTGCAGCCGTCGGTGACCATCGACGCGTGGGACATCGACAACATCTACAACGCGTTCGCCCACCTCGTGTACCGACCCGCGGTGAACACGGTCGTCGAAGGTGTGCCGTCGGGTGCCTACTGGCGCTTCGGGCCCAAGAACCGTTACCTGGTGACGCCCACACCTGGAGCGGTGCGCGTCGACGATCACGGCCTGGTGCCGTTCTCGGCGACCGCGTGTCGCGTCCCGAACCTGATCCACCAGACGCTCGCTCAGGTCAAGACCGCGCTGATCGCCGCCGACTGTCACCTTCGCAAGGTGACCACCCACCGGGTGACGCGGCGCCGGCACGTGCTACGGGTGATCCGGCAGAGCGTGCGTCCCCGGACCAAGCACGCCGGGTATTACCCGATCGGCATCACACTCGGGTGACCGTTGCCGCCGGCGAGGCCCGGCGTGCTCCACCCGACGACAGTGCCGCCCCAGGTGAGCCCCCCGCCGAACGCGGCCAGCAGCACGCGATGACCGGGTTCGAGCCGGCCCTCTGACTGCGCCACCGACAGGGCGATCGGCAGCGTCGCGGTCGAGGCGTTGGCGAAGCGGCCCACGTAATCGACCACCCGATCCGGCTCGAGGCCGAGGCGCTCGCCGACGGCACGGATGATCCGAGAGTTGGCCTGGTGGTAGACGAACAGGTCGATGTCCTCGACGCCGCAGCCCGCAGCCTCGAGCGCCTCGGCGGTGACCCGGGTCATCGCCGCCACCGCCGCGCGAAATGACTCCTGTCCCTCCATGCGGATGCGATCGCCGCGGCTCAGGCGGATCAGGTGCGATCCCGAGTGGTCGGCGCGGAGGACGATCGGCCCTACGCGCGCGGACGGCGAGTCGGTGGCCGAGAGCACCGCGGCGCCGGCGCCGTCGGCGAACAGCGGGGCGGTGTCGCGGTCGTCGAAGTCCAGGAAGCGGGAGAGGAAGTCGGCGCCCACGACCAGCGCGTGCACGGCCCGGCCGGACTCGATCTGCCCGCACGCCATGGCCAGAGCCGACACCCAGCCGGTGCAGGCCGCGCCGACGTCCAGGGCGCCCGCGCGCGTGGCGCCGATCAAGCCGGCGACCAGCGGCGCGGCGTTCGGGGTGATGTCATCGGCGGTCGAGGTCGCCACGAGCACCAGGTCGACCTCGCCGGGTTCGACGCCGGCCTGCTCGAGCGCTGCCCGGCCGGCCTGGGCCGCGAACTCGCTGAGACTCTCTTCGCCCGAGGCCCACGGTCGCTCGTGCGTCCCCGTACGCTTGGCGATCCAGGCCGGATCGACGCCCAGCCGGGCGGCGAGCTGGTCGTTGGAGACCATCCGCTCGGGAAGCGCCATCGCGACACCCGCGATTGCCGCACCCACGCTCATGGAATCTGGAGCGGCGCTACTGGCTCGTCTTCTTCGGAGCGGTCCCGAACACGTGGTCCCAGAACGGCGCGCTCACCCCGTAGCCGCGCTCGTGATTCTGGAAGTGGTGGCGCATGTGCAGCTCACGCAGCCGCTTGCCCAACGCGGACTTCGGCCGGTGGTGGTGCACGTGGTAGTGGAGCATGTCGTAGCCCAGGTAGCCGGCCAGGAAGGCCGCCCCGAACGGAAGGAAGCCCGGGCTACCGATCACCAGCGAGAACACCCACACGAACAGGGCCGCGAGCGGGACGCTCAACGCCGGCGGCATGACCAGCCGCAGCGGGTCGTTCGGGTGGTCGTGGTGCACGCCGTGGATGATCCAGTGAAGGCGCGCGCCGATGCCCTTCTCGGGCTCGAAGTGAAATACCACGCGATGCAGCCAGTATTCGGTCAGCGTCCAGAACAGGTAGCCGGCGGGCAGCCAATAGGCCGTCGACCAGCCCGCCCCGTGGACGAAGCCCTCGATCAGCAGGATCGTGACAACCGGCACGAAGATCAGCGGCGGAACGGTCCAGTGGACGCGCGAGAACTTCTCGAACAGGGTCGAGTCGAACATCCGCGGCGAGGCGCGGAGGACCTCGCTGCGGCTGAGGCCTTCGAGGTCGTCGGCGCGGCGCGTAGCCATAGACAAAACATACCTCTCCGCGCTGCCGGGGTTACGGTCCGCCTGCGGGCGCTCGCGCTGCCGGGGTACGGTCCTGCAGTGGGACGCCCGCGCTGCCGGGTTACGTCCGCCCTCGGACCACCGCGGACGGCTTACTCGATCGGCTGCCCGTCGAGCGGCACCGCGAGCACGACGTGGCCCAGCGACAGGGCCAGGAACGGTCGCCGCTCGGCCTGGCCACCGTCGAGCGGCACGATCTCCACGTCGGTGAGGGCCAGAAAGGTCCGGTCGGACGAATTTAGGTAGTCCGTCAACCGGCTCCGGTATCCGTCGCGCGGCAGTCGCAGCAGCCCGGTTATCCGGTAGCGGTCGGTCTCGACCAGGATGCGCTCGTCGCGGTGCTCCACGCCTTCGAAGATACCCGCCCGGCCCGGACGGCGGTGCGATGCTTGGACGGATGGCCGAGCCGCGCTGGTGGCATTTCCGCCGGGCCCAGAACCTGAAGCCCGCCACCTACCGCTGCCCGCTGTGCGGCCGCCAGCTGCCGGCGCTGAGCGAGCACATGCTGCTGTTTCCCGAGGGTGACCGCACTCGCCGCCGCCACGCCCACACCGAGTGCGTGATGAAAGCGCGCAAGGCCGGCCGCCTGCCCACGCGCGAGGAATGGCTGAAGACCCAACCCCGCCCGCCCAGCGTGTGGCAACGCGTGATGGCCCGAGTCAAACGCCGTGACTCCGCCTGAGCCGGGTGCTTAACTCGCCAAACCGCCCCCGCGGCGGCCGCCTCGACCACATAAGCGTCTCCAAGGCGCTTATGTGGCACGGACGGTGGCGGAGAAGGAGGCTTGGCGAGTTAAGCACCCCCTTCGAACCCTCCCCGGCTCTCCCAAGACGCGGAGCCGGACTAAACCGCATCCGTGGGAGGCGCCCTCCGAGCGCATAGGGTGATGGGGCCGCCGATGCCCTTCGCCGTCCCTCGCGGAATTACGGCGACGCCAGGGTGGGAGAGGCGACGCACGGGACGGCGAAGGGCACGACGGCCCACGAACCACCTACGCGTCGTGATACAGCGCGAACTCCCACGGATGCGGCCGCATCCGGATCGCGTCGACCTCCTCCTCGCGCTTGTAGCGCACATACGCCTCGATCAGCCCCGGCGTAAACACATCGCCCTCACATATGAACCCGTTGTCGGCCTCCAGCGCATCGAGCGACGCCTCCAAGGACGCCGGCACGGTGGCGATCCCGGCCAGCGTCTCGACCGGCAGGTCGTACAGGTCCGCGTCGAGCGGGTCGCCCGGGTCGAGCTCGCGCTTGATCCCGTCCAGCCCGGCCATCATCAGCGCAGAGAAGGCCAGGTACGGATTGGCGGTCGGGTCGGGCGAGCGGAACTCGATCCGCTTGGTCTTGGGCGCCTCGTGGTACATCGGCACGCGCACACAGGCCGAGCGATTCCGCGCCGAGTACACGAGGTTCACCGGCGCCTCATATCCCGGCACCAACCGCCGATACGAATTCGTCGTCGGCGCGCAGAAGGCCAACAGCGCCGGTGCGTGGGCGAGCAGACCGCCGATGTAGTGCTTGGCCAGATCGCTCAGGTGCGCGTACCCGCCGGCGCCGTACATCAAAGGATCGCCGTCCTTCCACAGCGACTGGTGCACGTGCATGCCCGACCCGTTCTCCTCGAAGATCGGCTTGGGCATGAAGGTGGCCATCTTGCCCGCGGCGCGCGCCTCGTTCTTGACCACGTACTTGTAGATCATCATCTGGTCGGCCATGCGCAGCAGGGGCTGGAAGCGCATGTCGATCTCACCCTGGCCGCCCGAGGACACCTCGTGGTGGTGGAACTCGCAACGGATCCCGAGCGACTCCATCGTGGCCACCATCTCCGAGCGCAGGTTGGCCATCGAGTCGGCCGGCGGGACCGGGAAGTAGCCCTCCTTCTGGCGCAGCTTGTAGCCCAGGTTTGGTGCCCCGGTGACCGGGCTGCCCGTGTTCCAGAAGCCCTCACCCGAGTCGACCTCGTAGAACGCCCGATGCCCGACCTGCTCGTAGGCGATGTGGTCGAACACGAAGAACTCGGCCTCGGGGCCGAAGTAGGCAACGTCGGCGACCCCCGTCGCCACCAGGTGCTGCTCCGCCTTCCCGGCCACGAAGCGCGGGTCGCGCGCGTAGGGCTCGCCGAGCACCGGATCGGCCACCGAGCAGATCAGCGACAGTGTGGCGCGCGTGTAGTAGGGGTCGATGAATGCGGTGGAGGAGTCCGGGATCAGCAGCATGTCGGACTCGTGGATCTCCTGGAAGCCGCGGATCGAGGAGCCGTCGAACCCGAGCCCGGATTCGAAGTCGCCCGAATCCAGAGCGCCGATCGGCAGCGTCATGTGCTGCCAGGTCCCGGGCAGATCGACGAACTTGAGATCCACCATCTCGACTCCGCGCTCGGCGGCGAACTCCAGCACCTCGGTGGGGCTGGTCGCGCCGGCGGCCATCGCGGTCTGTTCGCTCTCTGTGGTGGCCACGGTCATCTCCTCCTTACAAGTCTCGATAGGCGCGAGCCTATCCGGGTTGTGAGAGTCGGTCCCAGGCCGCGAGGATTTGCGCGGCCTTCAATCCCAGGCTCAGCCGCTCGCGCCCGTCGGACTCATAGGGCGAGAGCCCCGAAACCTCCTGGACGCGTGACAGGCGGTAGCCGACGGTGTGGCGGTGCAGTTGCATGGCCTCGGCGGTCTCGGTGGTCGAGCCGTGGCGGGCCAGGAACGTCTCGAGCGTGACCAGGAGCTCGGTGTCATGCTCGCCGTCGTATGCGAGCAGCGGCGCGATCGTGCTGTCCCGAAGCTGCTCGAGCTCGCTCGGGTCCCTGAGCATCACGCCAATCAGGAGACGGTAGGTCTCCTCCTGTCCCGCGATCCCGGTCTCCGGATTCGAGAGCAGCGAGGCCAGCAGCATCGCCTCCCAGTCGGGACCCTCGCCGAGCAGGCGGACGATCGCCTCGGCGGCGGCCGCGAGCTCATCCAGCCGCGCGGCCGGCACCGCTTCGGCCGGCCACAGCACCGGGGTGCCCGGCGCCGGACAGATGACCGCCACCGGATGCCCGAGCGCCTCCGAGGCCGACCGCGCCACCCGCTCCAAGCCGTCGCCGGCCACCGCGCTCGAGACGATGGCCAGCGACGTGGAGTGCGACATGCTCAGCGTGACCGAGCTCCCGTGATCCCTTCCTCAGGCCGTGGAGGGCGCCGGGGCCCGGCCGGGATCGCCGGCGGCGTAACCCGGGATCCCGCCCGGGTAGCCGAGCGATGGGACGTCGGACGGATACACCTCGTGGCCGTGCTCGGCCACGTCGCCGATCTCCATGTTCTTCTCGGTCATCCGCAGCGGCACGAACACGCCGACCAGCTTGAGCAGCACGAACGTGACCAGCGCGGTCCAGCAGATCACGAACACGGCGGCCAGGAACTGCCACTTGAGCAGGTTGAAGTTCCCGTGGACGAGGCCGGCCACGCCACCCGCGGCGATCAAGCCGTGCTTGCCGGTCTTGTAGAACAGCGCCATCTGCGGGTCGGCGAAGACGCCGACCAGAAGGCCGCCGGCGAGGCCGGCGAACCCGTGGGTGTAAACCACGCCGAGCGTGTCGTCGACCTTGCGGAAGAAGGCCAGGCGGCTCAGGTAGTTCAGCGCGAAGTACACGAGCGTCGAGGCGATCACGCCCATCGCGATCGCGCCCCACCCGTTGACGTAGCCGGCCGCGGGGGTGATCGCGACCAGGCCGACGATCATGCCGTTGACCGTGCCGATCAGCGACGGCTTCCGGCCGGTCAGGTAGTCCCAGGCGATCCACACGAGCAGCGCCACCGCGGTGCACAGGTTGGTGTTGAGCACCGCCGCGGCAGCCGACATGTTCGACGCGTACGGATCGCCGCCGTTGAAGCCGTTCCAACCCAGCCACAACAGTCCGGCCCCGACCGCGACCATCGCCACGTTGTTGGGCGCGTCGATCTCGCGGTCGCGTTGGAGACGCGGTCCGATCACCGCCGCGGCTACGAACCCGGCCACGCCGGCCGACAGGTGGATCACGTAACCGCCGGAGAAGTCGACTGCGCCCTTCTGGGCAAAGAAGCCGCCGCCCCAGAGCAGGAACGCGTCGACGGCGTAGACGCAGGTGATCCACAGCAAGCAGAACGGGATCCACGCCTTGAAGTTCACTCGCCCGAGCACCGACCCGAGCGCCAGGATCGGCGTGATCGCGGCGAACACGAACTGGAAGTAGACGAGCGCCGATTTCGGGAACGACATCGTCCCGATCAGCGGGATGCTCGCCTGGTGCTGTAGCTCGGTGTGCGACAGCACCGGCCCGGGCTTCCCGATGAAGTTCCCGAAGAACCCGCTGTGCGAAAGGCCGTGGAAGGGCGAGCCGAAGCCCATCTTGAAGCCCCACAGGACCCACACGACGAGCACGATCGAGAACGTGGCGAAGGTCAGCATCATGCTGTTGATCGACCAGCGCTTCTGCATCACGCCGCCGTAGAGCACGGCCAGGCCGGGAACGCTCATCAGGCCAACCAGCGTCGCGGCGGTGATCTGCCACGACGTGTCGCCCGCATTGAGCCAAGTAGGTGCTTCGAGTGGCAAAACGATCTCCTTGTGCTTGGGTACGTCGCGCAACCCCTGGCGACGCCAACTTGGCCAGGAGTGTCGTCCCGCGTCGCTCCAGCTCCCATGTCCCCACGTCCAGCAAATCGATAGGGGGTCTGGACACTTGGATAAGTCGATCCCGCAAGCACCGGGTTTACGGGCGATTTGGGGCCGCCTGCGGCGGCGTCCGTGGGGCCGGTTACGCCCGGCATCCCTGCCGGGCGTCCGCGCTACGAGCCGACCGCCAGCCGCGCCTTCCGGCACTCCGCCGCGACCGTCAGCGCCGCCTGGTGCGTGTAGGCCCCCGGGGCATAGACCGACCGGCAGGTCGCCCGCGCGGTGTCGCCGCACTCGTGGACCTGCTCGGCGCCGACGGCGCCCGGGATGTTGGCGTAGATACACCCGTGGCCGGAGCTCGGGCCGGAGCTCACGAACGAGATGACCAGCACCACAGCGAGCGCCGCCACCACGCCCAGCACACCGCCGACCATCCATTTCTCGCGCCGGGACGGGCGGTACACGGGTCCGTGCTCGGACGGCATGATCAGCATCGCGGGAGTGTAGGCCGCGGCGTGTGCCACGATCGATGGGCTTGCTCGTCCTCGCGCTGCACATCCTGCGCCACGTCCCGGCCGCCAACATCGACTATGCCGCGCTGGCGCTGGGAGCGTTCGCCAGCTGGGCCGGGGTGCCCGGTCCCGGCGAGCCGCTGCTGATCGCCGCGGCGATCGTGGCCGCCCAGCACAAGCTCGACCTCACGCCGGTCCTCATCTGGGCCTTCGTCGGAGCGACGACCGGCGGTATCGTCGGCTGGGTGGTCGGATGGTACGCGGGCCGGACCATGATGACCGCGCCCGGTCCGCTGCTCAAGCTGCGACTCAAGGCGGTCGAGCGCGGGGAGGAGGTGTTCAATCGGCTGACCGTGATCGCGATCCTGCTCACGCCCGCCTGGGTGGCGGGCATCCACCGCGCCGGGCCGGCGGTCTATCTGATCACCAACGCGGTCAGCGCCGTCGTCTGGACCGTGGGGATCGGCCTGGGCGCCTACTACGCGGGGCCGCCAGTCCTCGACGTGCTCAACGACGTGGGAACCGTGACCGCGGTCGGCCTTGTCCTCCTCGTGGTGGTCGGGATCGGGCTCGAGGTCGTGCGCCGGCGCCGCCGCGGCGCGCCTGCCTAGAGGTTCGTTCCGGCGAACGAGACGATCTTGGCCGGCACGGTCGGCGCGCCCACGTCGAGCTGGATCGATGCGTGCGGGAGCAGCGGGATCGTCCGCGGATCCTGCGTCCACGACTTGCCGTTGAAGAACGCGGCGACCTTGCCCTTGTCCCCGGCGACCTCAGTGCGGCTGAGCGGCTGGTGCCATTCGTCGAAGAAGTTGCCCAAGGTGTAGATCCGCTTGGTCGGCGACTCGATGTGGATCACGCCGTCCGAGGCGTGGGTGTGGAGCCAGTAGTAGCACTGCTGGGCGCCGTAGAACGGCCCATATGGAGTCTGCTGGGCGACCGGGCCGATCAGTCCGATGGCCGCCGGCAAGGTCCGCGGCTGGCCGTCCACGTAGACCTGAAGATGAGCATGGATGTGGTAGGCGAGCTGCTCGATCGGCGCGCACTGAACGCCGTCGACCGTGGCCCCCTGCGTGGTCGAGGAGGCGGGCGCGAGCGCCGGCCCTGCCTCGAGCGGGATCCCTTCGGGCCCGAGATGCCCGGTCGCCGCCTGGGCGGTGGATGTCGAACTGGTGGCGCTCGACGCGGTGCTGGCGCTCGCCGCGGCGCTCGGGCTACTCGTGCTGCTGCTACTGCTGCCGCACGCGGCCACGGCGCAGGCGGCGAGGAGCGTGATCGCAGTGCATAGACGGCGCGCGGGCATCGTTGGCTCGAACGGTAGCGGGCGCCGGACGGTGGTAAGTTGCGCCCAAATGAGCGCTTCGGCGGATTTGCCCATGACGACCGGGCTCGAGCTTCCCGGCGCGCGGATCAGCGAGAACCTCGGCGTGTGTTACGGCCTGGTCGTGCGCAGCATGGGCCTGGTGGGCGGCGTGACCTCGTCATTCCGGGCGCTGCGCCGCGGTGAGGTGTCCGAGTACACCCAGCTGCTCGAGGACTCCCGGCGCCACGCGATCGACCGCATGTCCGAGAACGCACGGCTGCTGGGCGCCGACGCGATCGTCGGGGTGCGCTTCGACTCCTCGGAGATCGGCGGGCAGTTCACCGAGATCGTGGCCTACGGGACCGCCGTCAAGCTCGACCGCGCGTAGCCCCCGTGCTGCTGAGCGACGCGGATCGCGAGCACTTCTTCGAGGCGCTCAAGCGCCACGCCGCCGAGGGGCGAATCGATGTGGCCGAGCTCGAGCGGCGGGTCGGTGTGGTGGCGCAGGCCGAGACCCGCGAGGCGGCGGACGAGGCGTTGGCCGGGCTGCCGCCGCTGGCGTCATCGGTCCCGGCGTCGGAGCAGCGGCGCCCACGCTGGGGCCGCGGACACGGCGAGGCCGAGAGGGCCCAGCCGGACTGGCAGCCGACCAGCGAACGCTTCCGCGACCCGCGTACGCAGGCCGTGTTGCGCGTCTGGGTGGACCCGGGCGGCGCCCGGCACTATGTCGCCGAGTGAGAACCCTTAGCGCGTCGACTTCTTGACCGCGCTGCGGGCCTTGCCGACCGCGTTCTTGGCCTTGCCCTTGACCTCCTCGCCGGCGCCCTTGGCCTCGGTGCTCCGGTCGCCGGTGGCGGCGCCCGCGGCCCGCTTCACGCGACCCTTGACCTCTTCGGCCTTGCCTTCCGCTCGCTGCGCTCGATCTGCCATCGAATCCTCCCTCGGATCGGAGTGGGTTTTATCGATGGCTACCCGCGCGCGAGTGGCCGAACACCTTGGTCAGCATCCGCGGCCAGTGCTCGCGTAGCGCTTCGTGGCCCATGAACAGCCCGAGGTGACCGCCGGAACTGACGTGCCGGGTCACGCGCGACTCAGGGGTCGAGGCGTGGGTGGCCAGCGCGAAGACCTGATCGGGCGGGGTGATGTGGTCGGTGGCGCCGGCCATCAGTTCGAGCGGCATATCGATTCGGGAGAGGTCGACCTGCTGGCCGCGGACCTTAAGCGAGCCGCTGATCAGCGCGTTGTCTCGGAACAGGTTGCGCACGATCCACAAGTAGAAGGCGCCCGGGACGTCCTGGGTGTGCTTGAACCAGTCCTCGAACTCGCGGTAGCGCGCGACGTGAGCGGGATCGTCGAGGTTCAGCAGCAGATCGATCTGGCGCGAGATCTCCGCTCCCGGCTGGATCATGATGAAGCCCGAGAGCATGTGCCGGCCCTCGAGCACGCCGCCGCCCGCGGCCACCAGCGCCTCGTAGAAGCGCAGGTCGCCGGTCGGTGCGACCCGGCGCACGACCTCGTGGATCACCGGCTCGCCGCAATGGAAATCGATCGGCGCCCCGGCGATGGTCAGCGTATTGATCCGTTCCGGATAGAGCGCGGCGTAAATCGTGGCCAGCCAGCCGCCCTGGCAGTCGCCGATCAGGTTGACTCGACCGCCGCAGTGCTCGACGGCGCGGTCGACCACGTCCATGTAGTCCTCGATCGAGGCGTCCTTGGTCTCCTGGGTGGCTCCGACCCAGTCGAGCGTGAAGGCCCGCTCGAGCCCGGCTTCGAGGATCGTCCGCATCTGGCTCTGCTCGGCCGAGTAATCGACGATGCACGAGTCGTGGCCGGCCTGGGGCGGAAGCACCAGGGTCGGCGTGACCCGGCGCTTGGAGATCGAGAAGTCGCGCAGCCGGGCCAGCGGCGCCTCGAACACGATCTCATGCGGCGTGGTCCAACCCGGCCACTCGCGCGTCGTCGCCGTGGCGATCCAACGCTGGAAGTCAAACGCCGTCGGGCCGCGCTGGAGCGCGGCGGTCCAGCACCTGCCGAGGCCGTCGAGCGTGGCCGCGCACCCGTCGAGCCAGCTGTCGAGAAGTCCCGAACCCAGGCGGCTGGGGGCGGGGACCGGTGGACATTGCGGTACAGCGCTCATGTTCGACCTCCTTGGCGAAAAGCCCTAATGCACCTAAAAACGACGAAGCACCGGTGGTACTCCCACCGGTGCTTCTATCAGTAACGGCTGTCGGCCAACGCTACTTGAGCAGGCTGCGCGCGGTCGTGGTGTACGAGCCGGCGAGCTCGCGGGTCACGTCGACCTGGGCCTCGATCAGGCTCTTGAGCCACTCCTGCTGGCTCAGACCGGCCAGCTTGAGCTGCAGGTCGGTGGTGCGATCCACAGCCTTCTCGTACGAATCGAGGTACAGATTGCCGGCCTTGCGGGCGGCGGTCAGGATCTGCTCGCTGCTGCCCTTGACCTGCTCGAACGCGGCGTCGAACGAGGGGACGCCGTTCTTCGTCTCGGTGGTTGTCATTAGCTGTCTCCTA
>JAFAWR010000198.1 GCA_019241635.1 Solirubrobacterales bacterium | reverse complement strand
CCTCGGCTTTGGCCGCGGGCGCCCCCGCGAGCCGCTGCGCCTGTTCGTGCCGGTGGCCTGGCTGGCCATCGGCACGATCTTCCTGGTCGGGTTCCGCGTCGGCCTGAACGTGGTCAACTCGAACGTGATCGACGTCGGCTACGCCGGTGTGATCGGCGCCGACAAGCTTCTGCACGGCCACGCTCTGTACGGGGGCTGGCCGAAGGACAACGCGAGCGGCGACACCTACGGCCCGGTCGCCTACTACGCGTACGTCCCGTTCCGGGCCATCTTCGGCTGGAGCGGCACCTGGGACGACCTGCCCGCCGCGCACGCGGCGGCGATCGTGTTCGATCTGCTGACGCTGTTCGGGCTGTACTGGCTGGGCCGACGGGTGCGTGGGCCCACGCTGGGAGTGGTGATGGCCTACGCCTGGGCCGCCTACCCGTTCACGCTGTGGACGCTCAGCTCCAACACCAACGATGCGCTGGTCTCGCTGCTGGTCGTGCTCGCGCTGCTCGTGATCGGGTCCGCACCCGCCCGGGGGGTGGTCGGCGCACTGGCCGGCCTGACCAAGTTCGCGCCCCTGGCCCTGGCGCCGTTGCTGCTCCGCGGTGTCGACCCGCCGCCGCGCCGGGGCGCTGTCGTGCGCTACGTGCTGGCCTACGCCGCGGCGATCGTGGTGGTGATGCTCCCGGTCCTGCTCGACGGCAACCTGCACGCGTTCTGGCACGACACGATCGCCTACCAGGCCGGCCGCACCTCGCCGTTCTCGATCTGGGGTCTGTGGGGCGGCCTCGGGGCCGTGCAGCACCTGGTCCAGGGCGCCACCGTGGCGCTGGTGCTCGCGGTCATGGTCGTCCCAAGCCGGCGGGGCCTGGTCGAGGTGGCCGGGCTCGCCGCCGCGATCCTGATCGCGCTCCAACTCGGCGCCGGCTACTGGCTCTACTCCTACATCGTCTGGTTCTACGCGCCGCTGGTCGTGGCGCTGTTCGGAAGCTTCCCGTCCGAGATCGGGCGAGCGATGGCGGCGGTGATCGGCGAACGGCCGCTCGAAGCTTCCCCGGTAGCCGTCGCCGGCGCGCCCTGACCGGCGCCGCGCGCAGGGCGACCCCGATCCCCTCCAGCCCCCGCGCCGCAGCGCTCAGACGACGCCGGGCGCCGGCTCGAGCACCTGCTCGATCGACACCGCGTGCCGAGGGGCGTCGGCCCGGATGACCACGGCGTTCAGCCACGGGTCCTCGGTCGAGGTCTCGAACCGGATCGGCATCTGGGTGACCATCGAGGTCACGGCCTGCTCGCGGCGCACCCCGATCACGCCACCGCGCGGTCCGGTCATGCCGACGTCGCTGATGTACGCGGTTCCCCCGGGGAGGACGCGGGCGTCGGCGGTGGGGATATGGGTGTGGGTGCCGACCACCGCGGTGGCGCGGCCGTCCAGGTACCAGCCCATCGCCACCTTCTCGCTGGTCGCCTCGGCGTGCATGTCGACCAGCACGTGATCGACCTTGCCGTCGAGCGCGTGCAGCGCCGCGTCGGCCTCGGGGAAGGCCGGGCGGCCCGCCTTCATGAACAGATTGCCGGACAGCGAGACCACGCCCAGTCGCACCCCGGCCGAGGAGTCGACCACGCAGAACCCGTGCCCGGGCTGGCTGGCCAGGAAGTTGGCCGGCCGGAGGATCCGCTCCTCCTCGTCGAGGTAGGGATAGATCTCCCGATGCCGGTAGGTGTGGTTGCCGAGCGTGATCACGTCGACGCCGGAGGCCAGCAGCTCGCGCGCGATCTTCGGCGTGATCCCGACCCCCCCGGCGGCGTTCTCGCCGTTGACGACCACGAAATCGGGGGCGAAGCGGTCGCGCAGCGCAGGGAGAAGCGCCAGCAGCGTGCGCTTGCCGATTCCGCCGACCACATCGCCGACGAACAGGATGGAAACGTTCCCAGTCATGTCGTGTGGGTGCTCATACTTCCAGTTGAATGGCCCTTAGGTTCCCCAGGCGGTTCGGCGGCGAAGCGTCGGACGCCGGCGACACGGAGCCGGCCCCCGCCGCGCGCGGCCTCGCCGGCGGCCTGGAGGACCCCATGGCACCCGCCGATTCCGCTCCGATTCCGCCGGTCGTCGTCCCGCGCTGGGTCCAGCTGGTCTTGCTGCCGCTGGCGTTGCTCGCGCTGTGGGCCCTGGCCCGGGCGGCGGGGACGGTGTTGCTGATCCTGCTCGCGGCGAGCACGATCGCGCTGATCCTCAACCCGCTGGTCAGGATGCTCGTGCGACGGGGCCTTCCGCGCGGTATGGCCATCTTCGCGATCTACCTGTGCGTGTTCGCGTTCGTGGGCGGGTGCGGCGTGCTGCTGGCCAACCCGATCAGCACACAGGTCAGCCACCTGGAGCGCGACGTTCCGCACTTCATCAACCAGGCCAACCGCGACCTGGCCAGCCTGCAGCGCTGGCTTGACCGCCGGGGGCTCCACATCCAGGTTCAGCAACAGGGGCAGACGGCGCTTCAGACCCTGGAGCACAACATCCTCAAGCGCTCGAGCGACATCGTCTCGTTCTCCCGCGATCTCCTCACCCAGGTCGTCACGACCGGTTTCGACCTTGTGCTCATCTTCGTCCTGTCGATCTACTTGCTGGTCTACGGCGACGACATCGGGCGGCTGGTGCGGCGGATCATGCCCCCGGGCGACGGCACGCCGGAGGACGATTTCCCGCTGCTGGTCCAGCGCGCCGTGTTCGGCTACGTCCGCGGCCAGTTCCTGTTCAGCCTGATCATGGGGTCCAGCGCGGCGGTCGCACTGGCCCTGTTCGGCCTGATCGGCATCTTTCCCGACGGCGAGCGCTACGCGCTGTTC
>JAFAWR010000388.1 GCA_019241635.1 Solirubrobacterales bacterium | reverse complement strand
GAGACGCCGATGGCCGAAGTCGGCTCGCCGCGCAACACGATCCTCGGGCACACGGTGGGCGTGCTGGCCGGCGCGCTGTCGCTGGCCATCTTCGGCCTTCTGAACTCCCCCAGCGTTTACGTCTCGGGAATTACGGTGCCCCGCGTCTGCGCGATCGCGCTCGCCGTAGCGCTCACCGGCGGCGTGCTGCGAGTGCTGCGGGCCGCGCATCCTCCCGCCGGCGCGACCACGATCATCGTTGCCTCGGGCCTTCTCCACACACCGCGCCAGATGCTCGACGTGTTGATCGGCGTGGTCCTGCTGACCCTCGCCGGGTGGCTGCTGAACCGGGCCTGGGGCGTGCCGGCGCCCAGGTGGGCCGCGCCGCGCTGACCGGTTAGGGGCCGCCTGCACGGGGCAGTAAGCAGTACATGACGCGTCCGCGTGTCGTTCTGCCGCTGCTTTTCGCGCTCCTCGCCGGCGCCGTCAGCCTCCGGCCCGCCGTGGTCCACCTGGAGGCCGCGCGGCCCGCCGCGCAGGGCGACACGCCACCGACGCCGAACTGGCTGCCGGCCGACAAGCAGGGCTTTGGCACCTCGCGCACGCTGGCCAGCAAGGTGTGGTTCACGCTCGAGGGCGGCGAGCTCAGCGAGGTCTACTACCCGCGGCTCGACACGCCGAGCTTCCGCGATCTGCAGTTCGCGGTCGATGGCGTGCCCGAGCGTAACGCGACAGTGCATCGAGTCGCGCTCGCCGACCCGCTCAGCCTGAGCTACCGGCAGACCAACACCGACAAGCGGCATCGGTGGCGTTTGACCAAGACGTACGTGACCGATCCCGCCCGCTCGACCGTCGTGATGTACGTCAGCTTCCAGTCGCTCGACGGCCGTCGCCACCGCGTAACGATCCTGGCCGATGCCGCGCCCTCCAACCAGACCGACGCGGCCCCCCGATCCTGTTCGCAGTCCGGGGTGCTGGCCAGCGATTCGCGGATGGGGATCGCCCTGATCGGCCGGCCCGCGGTGAGGGTCACCCGCTGCGCCACACACGCTGGCATCGTCAGCACGACCCTCTCGACCGATTTGACCGGCCGCCCCGGCCAACTGGGCATGACGCTCGCCCTCGCCTTCGGCGTCAGTCGCCGCGCCGCGCTGTCCACCGCGCGGGCCTCGCTTCGCTCTGGGTTGAACCAGGTCGTGCGCGGCTACACCAGCGGCTGGCACCGCTACCTGGCCTCGCTGCGCAAGCCCCCGCACAGCCTCGCCACCGCGGTCGAGCGGCGCGAGTACGCGCTCTCCGAGATGGTCCTGGCCGCCAGCGAGGACAAGATGAACCGAGGCGCCTTCATCGCCTCGCCGACCATGCCGTGGGCGTGGGGAACCGGGCTTCAGGTGCCCAGCGGGCCCTACCACCTCGTGTGGTCGCGCGACCTCTACGAGATCGCCACCGCGCTGATCGCCGACGGCGACAGCGCCGGCGCGCGCCGCGCCCTGCACTTCCTGCTGTTCCGCCAGCAGCAACCCGACGGGTCGTTCCCGCAGAACTCCGACGTCACCGGCAAGCCCGCCCTGACCAACCTGCAGCTCGACGAGGTCGCCGATCCGATCATCCTGGCCTGGCAGCTCGGCGCCCACGACCCGGGCACCTGGGAACACGTCAAGCGAGCCGCCGACTTCCTCGTCGGCTGGCACGATAACCAAGGCCACGCCGCGCCTTACACGCCCCAGGAGCGCTGGGAGAACCAGGCTGGATATTCGCCGGCGACGATCGCTGCCGAGATCGCCGGGCTGGTCTGCGCGGCCAGCCTGGCCCAGCAGGGCGGCGACACGGCCGACGCGACTCGCTACCTCGCCACCGCAGACGCCTGGCGAGCGCACCTGAACGCCTGGACGCTGACGACGACCGGCCCGTACACAAGCCCGTCGATCCCGGCGTACTACCTGCGCCTGACCAAGGACGGGGACCCGAACGCCGCCACCACCTACAGCGTGGGTGACAGCGGTCCCACGCTCGACCAGCGGGCGGTGGTCGACCCGAGCTTCCTCGAGCTCGTTCGTCTCGGCGTTATCGCCCCCGACGATCCGAACATCCTCTCGACGATCCGCGTCGTCGACGCCCAGCTCTCGACGACGACCCCGAACGGCACATTCTGGCACCGCTACAGCGGGGACGGCTACGGCGAGCAGCGCAGCGGCCAGCCGTGGAACGTTGGCTTCCCGCCGGGCAGCCAGACCACAATCGGGCGCGTATGGCCGATCTTCGCCGGCGAGCGCGGCGAGTACGAGCTTGCCGCCGGCCACGACGCCGCGCCGGAGCTGCGGGCGATGGCCGCCACCGCCAATTCGGGCGGCCTGATCCCCGAGCAGGTGTGGGACCAGAACCCGCCGTCGGGTCAGCCCGGCTTCGCGCCCGGCACTCCGACCTTCTCGGCCACGCCGCTGGCCTGGTCACACGCCCAGCTCATCCGCCTGGCCTGGTCGGTCGCGGCCGGTCGGCCGGTGGAGCAGCCGTCGGTCGTGGCGTGTCGCTACGTGCGGAAGTGCGGCTGAGCTACAGCACCGGCAGGTAGCGCTCGAGCTCCCACGGCGTGACCTGCACCCGGTAGTCGTCCCACTCCTGCCGCTTGATCTCGATGTAGCGGTTGAACATGTGCTCGCCGAGCACGCGGAGGACGAGCTCTGACTCGGCGGTCAGCTCGATCGCCTCGCCCAACGTGGCCGGGAGCTGCTCGATTCCGAGCCGGCGCCGCTCCTCCGAGGAGAGGTGGTACAGATTGGTCTCCATCGGGTCGGGCAGTTCGTAGCGGTGCTCGATCCCCTCCAGGCCGGCCTGCAGCAGCACCGCGAAGGTCAGGTACGGGTTGCACGCCGGGTCCGGGCAGCGCAATTCCATCCGCGTCGCGCGCTCCTTGCCCGGGTGATACATCGGCACGCGCACGAGCGCCGAGCGGTTACGGCGCGACCATGCCACGTACACGGGCGCTTCGTATCCGGGGACCAGGCGCTTGTAGGAGTTGACCCACTGGGCGAAGATCGAGCAGATCTCCCGGGCGTGCCGGAGCTGGCCCGCGATGAACGCCTTGCCGACGTCGGAGAGGTAGTACGGATCGTCGGCATCGAAGAAGGCGTTCTGCTCGCCACGGAACAGCGATTGATGCGTGTGCATGCCCGAGCCGTTCTTGCCAAACAGCGGCTTGGGCATGAACGTCGCGTGCAGCCCGTACTTCATCGCGTATTCCTTGACCGTGATGCGGTAGGTCATGCAGTCGTCGGCCGCCTTCAGCGCGTCGGCGTAGCGAATGTCGATCTCGTGCTGGCTCGGTCCCACCTCGTGATGGGCGTACTCGGTGTGGATGCCGAGCTGCTCGAGGGCGAGGATGGTCTCGCGGCGCAGGTCCGATCCGGCGTCCAGGGTGGTCAGGTCGAAGTAGCCGCCCTCGTCGAGGACCTCGGTCGAGGTCGCGCTCCGGAAGTAGAAGTACTCGAGCTCCGGACCCACGAAGTAGTGGTCGAAGCCCATCGCCCGCGCGCGGTCGAGCGCCCGGCGCAGAACGTGGCGGGGATCCCCTTCGTACGGCGTCCGCTCCGGGGTCACGATGTCGCAGAACATCCGCGCCACCCCTTGTTCCTCCGGGCGCCAGGGCAGGGTGCGGAACGTGCTCGGATCGGGCATCGCGATCATGTCCGACTCCTCGATCGGGTTGAAGCCGGTGATCGATGAGCCGTCGAAGCCCATCCCGCCCTCGAACGCGTCGGCAAGCTCGGTGGCGTTGATCGAGAACGCCTTGAGCTGGCCCAGGATGTCGGTGAACCACAGGCGGACGAACCTGATGTCCTGCTCCTGGACGAGCGCCATCACGTTCTCTGGGGTGAGCGGGGAGACCGTCGCAGCCATGGCCCGCCGAACGTTACTTGCTCGCCGGGCGGTGCCACATGCGGGGCTATCCTCGGCGGGGTGAGGGTTCGTCCGTGGATCGTCGTGCCGCTCGCGCTCCTCGCCTCCTGCGGGTCGTCGGCGGCCAAGTCCAGCACCGGTGCCACATCAACCGCCGGCACCCCCCCAGTCCCCGGCTTCAAGCCGATCGCCGGGTGCGGCCCGGCGCACGCCACAACGCTCGCCGGCGATGTCCGCGTGCGCGTCTACACATCGGGGCAAGCGGTGTACGGGTGTTCCGCCGCCCGCGGCCGGAGCTTCCGGCTGGGCCACGTGTCGCGCTCGATCTCCGAAGCCCGCGTCGGGCCGGTGGCGGTGGCGGGAAATCTGGCCGCCTATGGACTCACGAGCTTCGGCATCGACACCGTTCGCGCCGTGGTTGTGGTCCGCCGGCTGACCGACGGCTCCCAACTGAATCAGCTCTCGGCCACCCGGGCCGTGGGGGCCGAATCCTTCCAGTCGATCGGCTCGATCGTGGCGATCGCGGATGGAGCCGTGGCCTGGATCGCCTCGGAGACCTCGATCGTGGGACACCGGCGCGCGATCGAGGTTCACGCGGCCGGCGCCGGCGGCGACCGGATCCTCGACTCCGGTCCGAGCATCGATCCGGCGTCGCTACGGCTCCACGGCTCAGCTCTGTCGTGGGTGGATGGTCGCGTGACGCACCGCGCCACCCTGCGCTGATCAGAGACGACGCGCGGCGCGGCGATCGCCGAGCCAGCGGCGAGCCCATTGCTCGAGCTCGGCCAGCGCCGGCTCGAGCTCGTGGCCCATCTCGGAGAGCGAGTATTCGACCCGCAACGGCGGGCCCGAGATGACCCGCCGCTGAACCATCCCGCGGCGCTCAAGCTCCTTCATGCGCTCCGACAGCAGGCGGTCCGACAGCTCGGGAACGGCCTGAGCGATCTCCGAGAAACGCAGAGCGCCATCCATGAGGACCCGCAGGATGGCGCCCGTCCAGCGACGGCCGACCAGCTCGACCGCCTCGTGATAGAGCGGGCAACAGCCGGCCCGATCGCCCGTTGAAGCCGTGTCCTGAGCAGCTCCCATCGCCGGCCGGAAGCTTACGCCGCTTGCAGGGCGCGCGATGCCTCACTCGAGCCGTCGACCGGCACCTCGCCGCCGACATTGACCATCGCGGTGAAGCCCTCGAGGGAAACCGTGGCGATCGCCTCCAGGATCTGCTCGTCGTCCCAGCCCGCCTCGCGTGCCTCCTCGTGGAGGTGCATCGGCGCGCGGCCGCGCTCCTCGAGCAGCGCCCTGAGATAGCGCAGCAGCGCTGCCTCCCGGGGGTCCTTGGAGTTGAACTGCCGCGCCTGGGCAACCTCGTCGAGCGCGAGCCCGGCCGCCCTCGCGGTCCGCGAATGCATCGCGATGCCGGGCTCCGAGCCGTAGTACTCCGCCACCGCCAGCGCGATCCGCTCGAGCGTGGCCAGCGACAGCTTCCCGTGGCGGAGCTCCGAGCGGAACCGGGCATAGGCCCGGAGCGCCGCTGGCGAGCCCGCCAGCACGCCGAGGAAGTTCGGCAGCTGACCGCCGGTCGCGAGCGCGCCTCGCAGCACCGGAACCGAGCCCTCCGGGGCGGTCAGGTCGTCATGGATCTGGAATCTGCTCATCGAAGTCTTCATAGTTGACCACCAGTAGGTCCGGGGGCTGTGCGGGCCCTTCTGCCCTTCACTTTCGAGACCTGCTTACGCTTCATAAGTCTAGGTCGGCGAGGCCGGGTGCACAAGAGGGCGAGACGCACAATTGCGCTAGCTGACCTTCGCCCCCACGTCCAGCCGAACAACGGGCAGAACTGGCCTGCTTCCTTATATACGTCGGGGGATAAAGACCGGATCAGCGCGGATTCGGAGCCGCGTAAGCGCCGGCCGGAACGGCCGGGTACCTATGCCTGACGCGCCACGGGCCGCGAACCTTCCAAGGCCATTGGTGGCGCGAGAGCGCCGTCAGTGCAGGATCGCGGCGTGCGCGCTCGCGGCGGCGACCAGGATCAGCAGCACCCCGAGCATCACGGCCCACATCGCCGCCCGGTCGGGCCTGAACCCCGGCCGTTCATGCCGGCGTAGCGTCGGCCGCGCCACCGGTAGGTTGCGCTCCGCTCCGCGGCCCCGGATCGTCACCGTCCGGCGTTCGCCCGCGGCTAGGGGAGGTGTCGATGCCTCCGGAACCACAGCCACCGCAGCAGGAGCAGCCGCCACCGGAGCCGCTGCCGTCGACGGGCGCTCAGCGACCGCCACCCGGCGCTTTGCTGGCTTCACCTCATACGCGTTCGGGAACCGAAATGCGTCGCCATCGAGCTCCTCCCACCACGGCGTTACGCTGCGCCGCCGGGCACGCGTAGAAACGCCTGCTTCAGGCATGCATCGACCTCTTTCTCGTGCTTACGGGGTTAGCTGACGGGCTAGCGCCGAAAGAGCGGCGCTTCGCGACGAGCGCGATTCGCCCCAACAACTTGGGTCCCCCGCTCCCGCCGCTCACCTGGTACCGAGCGGCGCGGGATTTCAGCTATATCGGGCGTCGATCCTAACAACGGCCGTGGACGGAGTGCGATCCGCCTGCCGGCAATCCGCGCAAGATGCGGCTTTCTGGAGGCGAGCGCGCAGCCGCGGCGATGCACGCCGCGACCCCGGGGCCTCGGGCGGCTACTCCTGGCCGGCCACCTTGGATACGAACTTCGCCACGTCCGTGGCGTCGATCCCCTGGACGACGTCCGCCGGCATGGTGCCCTCGCCCAGGCAGGCTTCCTGGCTGCCGCTCGGCGGGTTCTGCAGGCAGCCGTACTCGATCGTGTGCAGCACGAGCTGCTGGGTGGGCTGGATCTGGTCGAGGTTGGGTCCCACCTTGCCCACCGCGTTCGCCGCGGCCAGCGTGTGGCAGAGGCCACAGCGCTCCCCGAAGATCTCGCGCCCACGCTTCTCGGCCGCGGTCAGCTTGATTCCGCCGACCTGGCCGTTGGCACTGTTGTGATTGCCGATCAAGAACAGCGCCGGCAAGACGATGCCGAAGGCGATGTAGGTGACCACGAACACCCAGGCCATCGCCCGCCGGCCGGCATACGAGCCCCGCCGGCCAGGCACGTCCATCGCGGCGCTCGGGCCTCCCCGGATCCCGAAGAAGAACACCATGAAGCCGAGCACGACCCAGAAGGCGGCGAACAGCAGGACGGCAAGCACGGGCCGGGACCTTACCGTGCTCACCCGGGGAAAGGATCACTCGCCGGGGGCGGGCGGAGATCCCCATCATCGCCGCCGCCCTGACGCGAAGCTCAGGACCGGCGGAGCGACCGCTCGGAAGTCCTCGGCCTCGGCGTCGCGCGAGGCTTGCTCCTGTGCAGCGCGCTGCTCGGCCAGCCCCCGGCGCACCTGCTCGTCGAGCATCGAGAAGTCCTTGACCTCGGCGGCGATGATTTGATCCCCACCCAACCCCGAGATCGGCTGGACCCGGTCGACGAGCACGTTGATCGCGCCGCCGGCCGCCGGCAGGCGCTCCAGCTTGCCCTCGGCCATGACCAGCGGCTCGGTTCTCACGGTCAGGCGATGGCGTTCGTAGACCGGTGCGGGGACGATCAGGTTGATCGTCCCGTGCTCGTCTTCGAGCAACAGGAACACGATCCCGTTGGCCGTCCCCGGACGCTGGCGGGCCACCACCATCCCGCCCACCCGCACGCGGGTGCCATGGCGCACGGCCGCAAGATCCCGGCTGGTCACCAGCCCCTCGGGCAGGCGGTGGCGCAGCAGTGACAGCGGATGCGCATCCACGGTCAGCCCGGTCGAGCTGTAGTCGGCCAGCATCGACTCCCAGGCGGTCAGCTCGCGCAGCCGGGGCGGCGCTGGCAGATCGAGCGGCAGGGCCAGCTGCACCCCGCCGGGCACGCGCCGCCCGGGCGTGGCCACGCCGAGCTGCCACAGCGCGATCCGTCGTGCCGATGCGGGCGAGCCCGCCACCAGCGAGTCGCATGCCCCCGACCAGGCCAGCAGCTCGAGCGAGGCGGAGCTCGAGCCCGCACGCGAGGCCAGATCGGCCAGGCTGCGAAACCGTCCACCGGCCTGGCGAATCGCGACCAGCTCGCGCACCTCCTGCTCGGCCACCCCGCGCACGTAGCCGAGCCCGATGCGCACCGCGCCGCCTGACATCTCACACGTGGCGTCGCTCTCATTGACATCGGGGGCCAGCACTTCGATCCCTCGCCGCTGCGCCTCGTGCACGAGCGCGTCGGGCGGATAGAAGCCCATCGGTTGCTCGTTCAGGAGCGAGCACAGGAACTCCGGGCCGTAGTGGACCCGCAGCCAGGTCGACTGGTAGGCGAGCAGACCGAAGGCGGCGCCGTGCGCCTTGGGGAAGCCAAAGCCCGAGAAGCCGCGGACCATCGAGAACACCCGCTCTGCGGTTTGCACATCCACCCCGTGCCGGCGACGCGCGCCGGCCACGAACCGCTTGTGGTAGGCCTCGATCGCCGCCTCCGAGCGCTTGCGGCTCATCGCGCGCCGCAGACCCTCCGCCTCACCCACCGAGAAGCCGGCGAAGGCGATCGCCACCTCGATCACCTGGTCCTGGAAGATGATCCCGCCGAGCGTTTCGCGCAGGGCGGGCTCGAGCGAGGGGTGCTCGTAGGGCACCTGGTAGTCGGGATCCACGCGCAGGCGTTGGCGTCGCTCGATATACGGGTTGACCGCTCCTCCCTGGATCGGCCCCGGGCGGACGATCGCCACCTGAACCGTGAGGTCCTTCAGGTTCTCCGGCCTCGTCCGGTAGAGCGACTGCATCTGGGCCCGGCTCTCGATCTGGAAGACGCCGGTCGTCTCGGCTTTCTGGATGCACTCGTACGTGGCCGGATCGTCGTAGGGGATCCGCGAGAGGTCGATCTGCTCACCGCGCGTGCGCTCGATCAGCTCGAATGAGCGCTCCACCGCCGAGAGCATCCCCAGCCCGAGCAGGTCGATCTTCAGGAAGCCGGCGTCCGAGCACGAATCCTTGTCCCACTGGGCGATCTGACGGCCCTCCATGGCCGCGGGGACGATCGGGCAGC
>JAFAWR010000043.1 GCA_019241635.1 Solirubrobacterales bacterium | reverse complement strand
GATACGGGATGGGCTCGTCCCTGTGGCGGGCGCAGAGCGAGCGGCTGGCGGGCTGGGGCTCGCTGTGCCTGGCCCCCACCTGGCCGCTGGGCGCCCATACCGAACCGATGAACCCGGGCGCCGAGCAGACCATGGAGGGCATCGCCGCGCTGGTGTCCGAGTTCCTTGACGCGCTCGGCCTCGATGACGTCGTTCTGGTCGGCAACGACACCGGCGGTGCCATCGCCCAGATCGTCGTCACCACCGCGCCGGCCCGGGTGGGCGCGCTCGTGCTGACCAGCTGCGACGCGTTCGAGCACTTCCCTCCGCCGATCCTCCGGCCGCTGATCACCGCCGCCAAGCTGGGCCCGCTGTTCACCGCCGCCATGGCCCCGATGCGCACCCGAGCCGGACGTCGCATGGCCTATGGGGCGCTCGCCCACGCGGATATCGAGGACCTGGTCCGAGAGTGGGTCGGGCCCGCCCAGACCGACAGCCGTGTGCGGGACGACCTCCGTCGCTTCACCGCCTCCTTGAACACCGACACGACGATCAAGGCGGCCGAGCGGCTACCGCGCTTCACCAAGCCGGCGCTGATCGCCTGGTCGGCCGACGACGCGTTCTTCGCTTTAGAGGATGGTCGTCGCCTGGCCCAGGTGCTGCCCAATGCGCGCTTTGAGCTGATCGAGCGCGCGCGGACGTTCTCGATGATCGACCAGCCCGACGTGCTGGCCGAGCTGATCGCCGAGCTCGCGGATGGGACGGGGGAGCCCGCCCGGAGCCAGCGCCCGGACGCGCTCCCCGCGCAGAACGCAGCCTAGGCGCCCACTCCAGCTCCGACCGCGTGCTCGATGCGCTCGCCGAGCTGCTGATCGACGTTCTTCCAGTACTGGAACGCCCGGGCCAGCACCTTGTCTGAGACACCCTGCAACAGGTGGCCCGCGATGTTCGAGACCAGGCGCTCCCGCGCATCATCGTCGAGCACCTCGCGCACCATCGTGCCGGGCTGGCCGAAGTCGTCGTCCCCGGCGCGCAGGCTGTAGGCGGAGCGGACCATCTCCCCGTCGGCCGCCCACAGCCCGGCGTGGTCAGTCGCCGACGGGTCGGCCTGGGGGCCGCCGTAGGAGTTCGGCGCGTACACCGGGTCGGTGACGTTGACCGTGCGTCCGACGCCGTCCTTGCTGTAGCTGTGCACCGGCACGTGCGGGGTGTTGACCGGGATCTGCTTGTAGTTGACCCCGAGCCTCGCCCGGTGGGCATCCGAGTAGGAGAAGCCGCGGGCCAGCAGCATCTTGTCCGGGCTCAGCCCGATGCCGGGGACCAAGTTGTTGGGCTCGAACGCGGCCTGTTCCATCTCGGTGTGGAAGTCGGTCACGTTGCGGTTCAGCGTCATCGTCCCGACCTTGATCAGCGGATAGTCGCCGTGCGGCCACACCTTGGTCAGGTCGAACGGGTTGAACCGGTAGGTCTTGGCGTCCTCGAACGGCATGATCTGCATGTACAGGGTCCAGCTCGGGAAGTCGCCGTCTCGGATCGCCTCGAACAGGTCCTGGCGGTGATAGTCGGCGTTCTCACCGGCCATCTGGTCGGCTTCGTCCTGGGTCAGGTAGTCGATCCCCTGATCGGTCTTGAAGTGATACTTGACCCAGAACTTCTCGCCGCCGGCGTTGACCCACATGTAGGTGTGGCTGGAGTAGCCGTTCATGTGGCGATAGGTCTTGGGGATGCCGCGGTCGCCCATCAGCCACGTCACCTGATGAGCGGACTCGGGTGAGAGCGTCCAGAAGTCCCACTGCATGTCGTGGTCGCGCAGGCCACTGTCGGCCCGGCGCTTCTGGCTGCGGATGAAGTGCTGGAACTTCATCGGGTCGCGGACGAAGAAGACCGGCGTGTTGTTGCCGACCATGTCGTAGTTGCCCTCGCTCGTATAGAACTTCAGCGCGAAGCCGCGAGGATCGCGCCAGGTGTCGGGGCTGCCGCTCTCGCCGGCGACGGTAGAGAACCGGGCGAGCATCTCGGTCTTGACGCCCGGCTGGAACAGGGCGGCCTGGGTGTAGGCGCTCACG
>JAFAWR010000026.1 GCA_019241635.1 Solirubrobacterales bacterium | reverse complement strand
CGTATCTCACAGCAGAGCGGCCCCGAGGCCGCGGGCCGCGGTTGCGTCCTGCGCCTCGAGGGCCTTGAGGGCCGCCGCCTGGGCATCGGCGAGCTGAACCTCACGAAGCGCCTGCTTGACCTCGGGCACGAGTGCCGGGGCCATGCTGAGCTCGGTCACGCCGAGGCCGGCCAGCAGCAAGGCGCTCGGCGGGTCGCCGGCCAACTCGCCGCACACCCCCACCCAACGGCCGTGGGCCCGCGCTCCCGCGACCGTCGCCTGAACCAGCCGGAGCACGGCCGGCTGCGGCCCGGTGAGCAGCGAGGCCAAGCGCTCGTCGCCGCGCTCGGCCGCCATCGTGTACTGGGTGAGGTCGTTGGTACCGAGCGAGAAGAAGTCGACGTGCTCGGCCAGGCTCGACGCCATGAGCGCGGCGGACGGAACCTCGACCATGATCCCGAGCTCGAGCGGGGCGGCGATCCCGGTGTCGGCCCGGGCTTGCTCGAGGGCGCCGCGAGCGGCTTCGATCTCGCTCAGCGTGGCGACCATCGGGAGCATGACCTTGACCGGGTGGTCGGCGGCCACGCGGAGGATCGCTCGCAGCTGGGTGGCGAGGACGTCGCCGCGCTGCAGGGTGAGACGGATGCCCCGCACGCCCAGGAACGGGTTGGCCTCGGGCGGCATGGGCAGTGCCGGAAGTGGCTTGTCGGCACCGGCGTCGAGCGTGCGCACGACCAGCGGGCGCCCGCCGAGGGCGTCCGCGATCTGTCGCAGGGTCTCGGCCTGCTCATCCTCGCCGGGCAGCTCGGCGCGGTCCAGGAACAGGAACTCGGTGCGCAGCAGGCCGACCCCCTCTGCGCCCAGCTCCACCGCGCGCGCCGCCTCGGCGGCCGAGCCCAGGTTGGCGAACACCTCGATCCGCATGCCGTCCCTGGTGGCGCCGGGCTCGTGGGCGCGCTCACGGGCGCGGGCGCTGCGCTCCGCCGCGCGCTCGCGTCGCTCGGACGCCTCGCGCACGACCTCTTCCGGCGGGTCGATCTGGAGCGTCCCCGCGTCGCCGTCGAGGAGCACGACCGTGCCCTGGTCGATCATCAGGATCGCGTCCCCGAGACCGACCACGGCGGGCAAGCCGAGTGCGCGGGCCAGGATCGCGGCGTGGGCGGTCGCGGTGCCATGCGCCGTGGCGATGCCGGTCACGCTGTCCGGGTCAAGCGCGGCGGCGTCGGCCGGGGTGAGCTCACCGGCGATCACGATGCCTTCCTGCCGGGCGTCCGATTCGTCTTGACCAATCAGCGCGTGCACCACGCGGCGCCCCACATCGAGCACATCGGTGGCGCGCTCGCGCAGGAGCGGCGAATCGATCCCGCGATAACGCTCGGCGACCTGCTGGGCTGCGTCGTAGACGGCGGACTCGGCGGTGGACCCGGCCTCGATCGCCCGCTGCGCCGGTTCGAGCAGCGCCTCGTCGTCGAGCAGCATCAGGTGAGCGTCGAAGATCCCCGCCTCGGCGTCGCCGGCGCGCTCCGCGACGGTTGCCCGATCCTGCTCGATCGCACGTTTCGCGGCCCCGATCGCGTCCTGCAAGCGCTCGGCCTCGCGTCCATCCACAGCACGGTCCGGCGGCGGCTCGAAGGCTCCATGCAGATGATGCGCCGGTCCTACTGCGACGCCGGCCGACGCCGCCACGCCGGTCAGCACGCCGTCCGGTGCCGCCGGTACCGTCGTCATCGTTGGTGTACGTGGCCGCCCCACCCCAGGGGGAGTGAGTGGGAGCTGCTGCGGGTCCACGCCGTCGCCGAAGCCCGCGCCGGCCAGGGCCTCGAGCGCCGCGAGCGCCTCCTGCGCCTGCGGCCCCGACGCGCTCACCAGCAGCGTGTCGCCGAACCGAGCGCCGAGCGCGACCACATTGGTCATGCTGGTGGCGCGGACGGGCGCCCCGTCGGGAGCCTTGGCCACCCGTACGTCGGCGTCGAAGCCGCGCACGGTCTCGACGAATCGCGCCGCCGGGCGGGCGTGGAGCCCGATCGCGTTGCGCACGGCGATCGAGGCCTTCGCATCCGCCCGGGCGACCGAGGGCGAATCCGGCGACGCGAGCGGTTCCTCTGCCGACACCCCGAGTTGCGAGGACTTCATGGCCAGCGCCCCGCGCGCCTCGCCGGCGACCTCATCGAGCGACGCACCACCGCCGGCCGACGCGGCGGCCGCCACCGCGCCCTCGACCAGCGGCGCCTCGCTCAGCAACACGCGCCCGGGTGGATCCTCGAGCAGCTCGACCGCGAACTCGGCGCTCATCAGCGCGCTGCCGAGGTCCATCAGCACCAGCACGCCGTCTTCGGACATCACGCGCTCGATGGCCGAGCGCACGCGTTCGGCATCCGTTCCGAGCACGCCTTCATCGGAGGTGCCGCCGGCGGCCTCGATGGCCAGCTCGGCGCCGCCCATCTCTCGCGCGAGTGCCACCACCCCCTGCGCCAGCTCGTCGCTGTGCGACACGACGACGATGCCGACCACGTCAGAGCCCGTACGCGCGATGCAGGAAGTCGATCGGGTGAACCGACCCCAGCCCGGTGCCGTGGGTGATCTGCCAGCGGCACGTCTCCGAGTCACACGCCACAGTCGAGGCGCCCGAGTCGCGCACCTGGCCGAACAGTTCCGCACCGACCGCCATCGCGATGTCGTACTTCTCGGCCTTGAGCCCGTAGGTCCCGGCGATCCCGCAGCAGCGCGCGTTCATCTCGGTCACCTCGAGGCCGGGGATCAGCGCGAGCAACTCGAGCGCGGGCTTGCCGATGTAGTGCCCCTGCTGCTGGCACGGGGCGTGGTAGGCCACCCGCTCGGAAACCGGCTTGAAATCGGTCTTGAGCTCGCCGCGGTCGTGGAGCAGAAGCAGCAGCTCGCAGATGTCGTAGGTGCGCTCGGAGACGAGCTTCAGATCGAGGTCGTCTTCCAGGCCGAGGATCTCGCGCGCCTCGCGCTTGAGCATCAGCGTGCAGCTGGTGGCGTTGCCCACGATGATCGTCTCCGGGTCCTCGCGCACGTGCGGCGCGAGTGCGCGGGCCAGGCGCAGGACGACCTTGCGCGCATCGTCGAACAAGCCGCTCGACTGAAGCGGCAACCCGCAGCAGTCCTGTTTCGGCACCTCCACCCGGAAGCCGTTGTGCTCGAGGATCTCGACCACCTTCTGGCCCTCCCACGGCTCGTAGTACTCGGTGCCGCACCCGTGGAAGTAGACGATCCGGCGCCCGCTCACCGGACCGCTGCGACCGCGCGCCCACTTCGAGAACCGCCGGCCGGCGAACTTGGGCGCCGGGCCGTTCCGATGCACGCCAAGGGTCTTCTCGCCCAGCGCACGAAGCGGTTTGAAGCCCAGGGTGAAGTTGGCCAGCGGGGCGACCGGCGTCCCGGCTCGACCCAGCCAGGTCGGCCGCGTGATGATCCGATCACGCAGCGGGATGCCGTTCTGCCGCTTGAGCTTGTGGCGCGCCTGCGCGTTGATCTCGGCGATCTTCACCCCCTGGGGACAGGCCTGCGAGCAGATCCCGCAGCCCGAGCAGTAGTCGACCGACCACTCGACCGACGGCTCGTCGCCGACTCGGTAGCGCTCGGCCTGTGGGCCGGCGTACTTTGGTCCGGGGAACAGGGGTGTCACGTTGGACACGGGGCACTGGGTCTCGCAGATCGTGCACTTCACGCAGTGGTCGAGCGACCCGCGGAGCAGGTCGTCGATCGGCGTGCTGGTCGAGCTCACGCCGCCGCCCCCGTCGTGACCGAGCTCACGCGGCCGCTCCCGTCGTGGCGGCCGCCCCGGCCCCGGCCAGCTCCGCGACCCGGAAGCCGCTGGCCAAGGCGATTCCCTCACCCGAGAGCTCTCGCCACGGCACCGCACCTCCAAGCGCGGCGCCCGCCACGAGCACATTGTCCGCGCCCTCGGCGCGCAGGTCGCCGTCGACCGCGACACCCACCCGAGACATCGGCTGCTCGGCCAGGTAGTCGCCGAGGAACCGAGGCTGCTCCGGGGCCGGAACGCCACGCAGCGGAAGGCCGAGGACGCGCTCGTGCGTGATCCAGCGCGAATCGAGCTCGATCGCCCCGGAGGCGAACCCGCCGGCGGCGAGCACGAACGACGGCGCGGCGTAGCGCGTGTCGTGACCGCCCGTGCGCGCGAGCACGGCGCTGACGCGCGAGCCGGAGCGCTCGGCGTCCACCACCTCGGCGCCGAGGATCAGCCTCCCGCCGGCCCGCCGCAGTGCGCTTCGGAGGATCTCGTACAACCGCATTCCCGGCACGGACGGAGGCAGGGTGGGAATCTCGAACACCCGCCGGCCCAGCCTGTGCTCGAGGTCAGACCACGCGCCACCCGGATCCCGCGCGCCGAGCATCGCCGGCAGGCCCACCCGCTCATCGGCCTGGAGCTTCAGCGCCAGCCGGGCGGCGAAGCCGGCGCGCCACGCCGGGTCGTCGAAGCGGCGGGCCAGACCGAGCGCGTTCTCGTCCGCCCGTGAGACGTCGATGTCCACCTCCACCGCCCGGGCGGCGATCCCTGCCCGGGTCAGGTTGGCCGCACACAGCGCCGGGTGGAAATCGCGCAGGGCGCGCGAGCCGACCACGCACACGGGCTCGGGCGCGCTCGCATCTCCCGCCACCATGGTCTCCGGCACCAGCGTCGAGGGGCGCAGGGCGCCCACGGCGGTCGGAAGCAGGTGGTTGTGCTCGAACCGGCCGACGTAGCGGTAGCCGGCCAGCGGACCAGCCCCGACGCAGGATTCAAACCAGGCCAATGCGTGATCCACCGTGTCGAGACCGATCAGCGCATAGGGATGATCGGGCCGGGCCGCCACCAGCTCGCTCAAGGCTTCCCTGGGCGAGGCGACGCGGTCGGGTGCGTACCCGAGCACGTCGATCGTGCCCGGCGCCAGGTGAGTCGAGCCGATGCCCTTGGCCAGCACGCACACGTGCGCGCCCGACTCGGCCAGCCGGGCCCCGGCGACCAGCCCGGCGGTCCCGGCGCCGATCACCACCGCGTCGTAGTGGAGCTCGCCCCTCACGTCGCCGACCGATCCAGTTCGCTCGATGGCGGATGCCCCACGCCCAGCACCCCCTGAAAAATCCAATCATCCAAACGCGCTTGGCGAAGCTGATCCCCATAGAGGATCGGCCACACGCCCTTCCACCGCTCCTGGAGGAAGTGGCGCAGGGCCTCGTTGGCCTGCTCGGCCGAGAGCCCATCGAGGCCGTGCAGGATCCCGGTGGCGCGGTAGATGCAGAACCCACCCTGGCACGGCCCCATCCCCAGGCGCAACAGGCGCCGGATGTCGTCGAGGTTGGTGGTGGCGCGGCGGCGGATGGCGTCCTCGAGCTTGCCGCGGTTCACCATCTCGCACTCGCAGATGAGCTGCGCGTCGCTCAGATGTTGCTCCTTGCGCTCCAGGCGCTCGCCGAGGCGGTATGGCTCGCCGTTCTCCGAACCCGGGAGCGGCTCGGTCCGGGTGCTGCACGCGCGCTCCTGGCCAAGCTGGCGACACACCGCGTCGACGGTGTCCTCGGCCATCAGCCGGAAGGTGGTCAACTTGCCGCCGGTGATCGTGACGAAGCCGGTGACCCCGTCACGCTGTTCGTGATCGAGCAGGGCATGCGCCCGGGTGACGTCGCGCGTCTCGGTGTTGCCCGCCTTGGCGTCCTCGAACAGCGGGCGCACGCCGGTCCACACGCGCAGGGCGCGGGCCTCGCGGAAGCCAGGCACGAGCTTCTCGCCGTCGTCGAGCATGGCGTCGACCTCGGACTGGAACACCGTGTGGTCGTCCGGGTCCTCGGTGTGCTCGTCGGTGGTGCCGATCACGCACACGGTGCGGATCGGGACGATGATGTCGCCGTCGGTGGGCATCTGGCAGCGGTTCACGCAGGTGTTCACCAGCCGGTGGTTCATCGCGATCATGATCCCGCGGCCAGGGAGGATCCGGACTCCCTCGATCCCGGCCAGCTCGGCCACCCGCCCCGCCCAGGCCCCGCTCGCGTTCACGGTGACCCGCGCCTCGATGTCGATCTCCTCGCCGGTCCGTGCGCCCCGCACCCGGGCACCGGTGACGCGGTCGCCCTCTCGGTGGATCGCCACCGCGGCGTGGTAGGGGAGCACGCGCGCGCCATGATCCTGGGCGCCTCGGGCCAGCGCCCAGACCGTCTTCCACACGTCGATGTTGGCGTCGGGCACCCGGAACACGCGCGAGATACTCGGGTTGATTCGCGGCTCCTCGCGCAGGGCGGCCGCGAGGTCGATCTCCTCGCAGTCGACGCCGGTGGCGGCGCAGCCGGCTTTGAATCGGTCGGCGTACTCCGGGTCGTCCCACGGCGTGGTCACGAAGAACCCGCCGGTGTCCTCGATGCAGTCGGCGGCGATCCGCCTGAGGATGCGGTTCTCGCCGATGCACTCCTCGGCCGCCTTCGGGTCCTTGACCGCGTAACGGCCGCCCGAGTGGACCAGCCCGTGAAAGCGACCGCTCGTGCCCTCCGCCAGGTCGCCGCGGTCGACCAGCACCACGTCGAGGCCGCGCAGCGACGCGTCCCAGGCCACGCCGCAGCCCGTGGCACCTCCGCCGATCACCAGCACATCGGTGCTCAGCGTGGTGCTCATGAGGCCAGCCTACCGAGTGTGTGAGGGCGGCCACCAGGGCCGCCCTCACCATCACGCCTGAGCCGTCTCAGCTCGATGCGTCGAACCAGTCGAAGGTCCGGGTGACCGCCCGCTTCCAGTACTTGTAGTACTCGTCGCGCTTGTCGGCGTCCATGTTGGGCTCCCAGCGCTTGTCTTCGGCCCAGTTGTCGCGGACCTCCTGCTCGGAGTCCCAGAACCCGACGGCCATCCCGGCCGCGTAGGCCGCGCCGAGCGCGGTCGTCTCGGCCACCTCGGGACGGACCACCGGCACGCCCAGGATGTCGGCCTGGAACTGCATGAGCAGATCGTTGGCCACCATGCCGCCGTCGACCTTGAGCTCATTGAGCGTGACGCCCGAGTCGGCCTCCATGGCGTCCATCACCTCGCGGGTCTGGAACGCTGTCGCCTCGAGGGTGGCGCGCGCGATGTGGCCGGCGTTGACGTAGCGCGTGAGGCCGGCGAACACACCGCGGGCGTTGGACTTCCAGTACGGCGCGAACAGGCCGGAGAACGCCGGCACGATGTACAGGCCGCCGTTGTCCTCGACCGACTGCGCGAGCTCCTCGACCTCGGGCGCCGCCTTGATCATCTTGAGGTTGTCGCGCAGCCACTGCACGAGCGCCCCGGTGATCGCGATCGAGCCCTCGAGCGCGTACACCGCGTCCTGATCGCCGATCTTGTAACAGACCGTGGTCAGCAGGCCCGACTTCGATTGCACGGCCTCGGTACTGGTGTTGAGCAGCATGAAGTTGCCCGTGCCGTACGTGTTCTTGGCATCCCCGGTGTCGAAGCAGGCCTGGCCGAACGTGGCCGCCTGCTGGTCGCCGAGATCGCCGGCGATCTGGACGCCCTTGAGGCTTCCGGACTTGACCTCACCGTACACCTCGCTCGAGGCCTTGATCTCGGGCAGCATCGACATCGGGACGCCGATCGTCGAGGCGATCTCCTCATCCCAGGCGAGCTTCTGTAGGTCCATCAGCATCGTCCGGCTGGCGTTGGTGACGTCGGTGATGTGCAGGCCGCCGTCGGTTCCCCCGGTCAGGTTCCAGATGCACCACGTGTCGATGTTGCCGAAGATCAGGTCGCCGTTCTCGGCCTTCTCGCGCGCGCCGTCGACGTTGTCGAGGATCCAGCGGACCTTCGGCGCACTGAAGTAAGTCGCGAGCGGCAGCCCGACCTTGCTCTGGAACCGGTTCTGCCCGCCGTCGGCCGAGAGCTCATCGACCAGCTTGTCGGTGCGGGTGTCCTGCCAGACGATCGCGTTCATCACCGGCTCGCCCGTGT
Organism: Solirubrobacterales bacterium; assembly: GCA_019241635.1. Lineage (GTDB taxonomy): Bacteria > Actinomycetota > Thermoleophilia > Solirubrobacterales > Solirubrobacteraceae > Palsa-465. The sequence goes on along the minus strand of JAFAWR010000026.1, from coordinate 1,273 downwards.
TGCGGTCCCACACCACCGCGGTCTCGCGCTGGTTGGTGATGCCGAGCGCGGCGATGTCATCCGTACTGGCGCCGGCCTTCTCGACCGCCTCGTCGATCACCTCCTGGCAGCGAGCCCAGATCTCCTTCGGGTCGTGCTCCACCCACCCGGGCTTGGGATAGATCTGCTCGTGCTCCTTCTGCGAGACCGCTTCCACCCGGCCCTCGTGGTTGAAGACCATCGCCCGCGAGCTGGTCGTCCCCTGGTCGAGTGCAATTGCATACTTCGCCATGCCTGTTTCTCCTTTCAGCCCGCCAGCGCCTCGGCGGCAGTCTTGAAGAGGTAGTAGGTGGAGGTCGCGCCTGGGTCTTGGTGATCCTTCGACCGCTCACCCAGGTAGCTGGCGCGTCCCTTGCGCGCGATGAGCGGCGTCGTTGCCTTCATGCCTTCCTCGGCCGCCTGCGCCGCCGCGCGCAGACCGGTTTGCAGATCGGACGCGGCTTCCAGCGCTTGCACCGCCGGGATCAGCGCGTCCACCATGGTCTTGTCTCCGGGCTCCGCCTTGCCGCGCGCCTGGACGCCCTCGAGGCCCTTGCGCCAGGCCCCGGCGTAGGCATCCAGGTCGACCTCGCCCTGCCCGGCGAGCGCGCCGCCCATCTGCAGGAACAGCGTGCCGTAGAGCGGTCCGGCCGCCCCGCCCACGCTTGACACCAATGCCATCGCCACGGTCTTGAGCACCGCGCCGGGATCGGCCTGCTCCGCCGCGCCGAGCTTCTCCAGCGCTTTGGTCATCCCCCGGTTCATGTTCGTCCCGTGGTCGCCGTCGCCGATCGCGGTGTCGAGCGCCACCAGCTCGGCGCGGTGCTCGGACATCTCGCCGGCGAACCGGTTCATCCAGTCAACGGTGGCGTCGCGTGTAATGGCCACGTGGTGCTGGCTCCCGAGCGTGCTCACACGCCCCAGCGCAGGGCCGGGGTGTTCACCGGGGCGTCCCAGTAACGGAGCATCTCGTCGTCGAGCTTGACCAGCGTGATCGAGCAGCCCTGCATCTCGAGCGAGGTGATGTAATTGCCGATCAGGTTGCGCTCGATCGTCAGTCCGTGGCCCTGGGCGATCTTCGCCACCTCGGCGTACATCACGTAGAGCTCGATCAGCGGCGTGCCGCCCATGCCGTTGACGAAGGCCAGGACCCGGTCCCCACTGCTGAAGGGCAGGTCCTCGAGGATCGGTGTCATCAGGCGCTCGGCGATCTGCGACGCGGGGCCGATCTTCTCGCGGAAGCGCCCCGGCTCGC
>JAFAWR010000002.1 GCA_019241635.1 Solirubrobacterales bacterium | reverse complement strand
CCGGTAGGCGATCAGCGCGTAGCACGCGGCGTGCGAGCGGTTGAAGCTGTAGTCGGCCGAGCGCTCGTTGGTCGTCCAAAGCCACTCGATCACCTGCTCGCTGGTGCCGGAGGCCCGGCATCCGGCCACGAACTCCGGCTTGAGCTTGGCCATCGCCTCGCGGTTCTTCTTGCCGATGGCCTTGCGCAGGTCGTCGGCCTTCGCGCCGCTGAACCCGGCGATCTCCTTGGCGATCTGCATCGCCTGTTCCTGATAGAGGATCACGCCCTTGGTCGCCTCGAGAATCGGCCGCAGGCGCTCGTCGGGATAGGAGATCGCGTCGGGGTTGTGCTTGCCGCGCGCGTAGGTCGGGATCTGGTCCATCGCTCCCGGCCGATACAAGGCGTTGAGCGCAACCAGGTCGTCGAACTCGTCCGGCTTGACCTTCTTGAGCGCCTCCCGCATCCCCTCGGACTCAAACTGGAACACGCCGATCGAGTCGCCACGAGCCATCATCGCGTAGGTGGGCGCGTGATCGAGCGGTAGCGTGGTCATGTCGGGGCGCTCGCCGGTCGAGCGCTCGATGATGTCGAGCGCGTCCTCGATTACGTCGAGGTTGCGCAACCCCAGGAAGTCCATCTTGAGCAGGCCGATGTGCTCGACCGGCTTTCCCGTGAACTGGGTGACGGTCCGAAACACTCGCTCGCCGTCCTCGTCGCTGCCGGCGTCGGCGATCTGGAGCGGCACGATGTCGGTCAGCGGGCGATCGGCGATGACCACCGCCGCGGCGTGGATCGAGCTGTTGCGCACGATCCCCTCGAGTCCCTTGGCCACCTCAACGATCTGGCGGGCGGTGGGATCGCGATCCACCTCGGCCCGCAGCGGCTGACCCGGCTTCAGGCAGTCCTCGAAGCTGGGCGGACGGCCCATGACGGGATCGGGTATGAGCTTGGCCAGTCGGTCACCCGCGCCATAGTCGTGACCGAGCACGCGGGCGGCGTCGCGCGTGGCGGCACGCGGGAACATCTTGCCGAAGGTCACGATCTGCGCCACCGACTCCTTGCCGTACTTCTCGGTCACGTAGCGGATCACGCGGTCGCGCCCGCGCACCGAGAAGTCGATGTCGATGTCGGGCATCGACACCCGCTCGGGATTGAGGAAGCGCTCGAACAGCAGCCCGTAGCGCAGCGGATCGACGTCGGTGATCTGCAGCGAATAGGCCACCAGCGATCCGGCGGCCGAGCCGCGCCCCGGCCCCACGGCGATGCCCGAGTCCTTGGCGTACTTGACGAAGTCCCACACGATCAGGAAGTAGCCGCTGAAACCCATCCGCTCGATCACCCCGAGCTCGTAGTCCGCCCGCTCGAGGGCCTCCGCCGGGACCGGATCGCCGTAGCGCTCGCGCATGCCCTGCCGGACCAGCGAGCGCAGGTACTCGCCCTCGCTCTCGCCGCTCGGCGTCGCATAGCGCGGGATCAGCTGACGCCCGAGTTCGAGCTCGACGTCGCAGCGCTCCGCGATCTCGAGCGTCGAGGCGAGCGCCTCGGGCCACTCGGCGAACGCCTTGGCCATCTCATCGTTCGAACGCAGGTAGAACTCGTTGGCCTCGAAGCTGATCTTCGGCTGATCCAGCGTCGATTTGGTCTGTACGCACAGCAGCGCGGCGTGGTGGCTGTAGTCCTCGCGGCGCAGGTAGTGGACGTCGCCCGTGCCCACCAGCGGGCGACCCGCCTCGCGGGCGATCCGGACGATCCCCTCGTTGGCCTGGTCCTGCGCCGCCAGGCCGTTCTTCTGCACCTCGAAGTAGACGTTCTCGGCGCCGAAGGTTTGGATCAGCTCATCGGCGTGGGCGCGCGCCTGGGCGAGGCGGCCGTCGATCAGGTGCTGGCAGAAGCGCGACTGAAGGCAGCCGGTGAGCACGATCACGCCCTCGGCGTGCGCAGCCATCTGCGCGAGATCGACTGACGGCTTGCCCCGCTGGTACCCCTCCAGAAAGCCGGCCGAGCACAGCTTGACCAGGTTGCGATAGCCGACCGGCGTGGCCGCCAGGAGCGTCAGGTGAAACCGGTCCAGCCGCCCCGGGGCCCGCCGCTCGTGATCGTCGACCACGTACACCTCGCACCCGAGCACCGGCTTGATCCCGTGCTTCCGGGACGCCGTGAACAGCTCGACGGCACCGTTCATGACCCCGTGGTCGGTCAGGCCCACCGCCGGCTGGTCGAACCTGGCGGCACGCTCGACCAGGGCATCGATCTTGCACGCCCCGTCGAGCAGCGAGTACTCGGAATGGACGTGCAGGTGGGCGCAGGGTGGGGTCACGTACAGGGATTCGGGTCAGACGAAGTCCGTCGTCCGAGCATAGGCGCCCGCTCGGATGGAGGTGGCTCCAGCCCGGTTTTCAGCCGCACTGTGCGCGGTCGAGCCGGCGCCGGGAGCGACGAGGGCGAGTCGGTCATCCGCGCCGACGGTAAGGCCGGGCGCGGACGGCACGGCGCCCCGCGGACGTCGATCGTCGCCGGAGCCTACCCGCCGGGCTCGTCGCGCAGGCGCCAGGCCATCCGGGACTGGAGCGACCACAGCTCGATGAAGCCGGGCGAGGCGGCCTGGGCGAACAGCCCGCCGGACTCCGCGAAGGTGGCCAGCTGGGCGTCGTAGACCGCGTGGGGCGAGGAGCGAGTGACCGCCCGAGCCGAGCCCTTGTACAGCTTGATCCCGATCGTCCCGGTGACCTGGGCGTTGGCCGCGTCCATGTACGCGTCCAGGTCGCCGCGCAGCGGATCCCACCACAGCCCGGCGTAGACCAGATAGGCCCACTTCTGATCGAGCACCGGCTTGAGCTGGTTCTGGTGGATCGTGCCGACCAACTTCTCGAGCTCGCGGTGGGCGAGCAGCAGGATCGCCGCCGCCGGCACCTCGTAGATGTCGCGCACCTTCAGGCCCACGATCCGGTCCTCGATGTGATCGACGATCCCGATTCCGTGGCGGGCGCCGATCTCGCCGGCCCGCTCGAGCAGGTCGACCAGCCCGAGCCGCTCGCCACCCAGTGCCACCGGGACGCCGCGCTCGAACTCGACCGTGACGATCTCGGGCTCGTCCGGCGCCTCCTCGGGCCGGGTGACCAGCTGGAAGACGTCGTCCTCGGGGGCGTGGTCGAGCTCCTCGATCCAGCGACCCTCGCTCGAGCGCCCCCACAGGTTGTCGTCGATCGAGTACGGCGCCTGCTCCGAGCCGCCCTTGACCGGGATCCCGTGCTCTCGGGCGTAGGCCACCTCCTCGTCGCGCCCCATCCGCCAGCCCCGCACCGGTGCGATCACCTTGAGCTCGGGGCCGAGTGTGGCCACGGTGGCGTCGATCCGGACCTGGTCGTTGCCCTTGCCCGTGCAGCCGTGAGCGATCGTGTCGCAGCCCGACTCCCGGGCGTATTTGACCGCCAGCTTGGCGATCAGCGGCCGGCCCAGGGCGGTGAACAGCGGGTAGCCGAGGCCGTAGGTCCCGTTGGCCTTGATCGCCGGCACGATGTACTCGCGGGCGAACTCCTCGCGGGCATCGACGACGTGGCAGTCGACCGCGCCCAGGTTGAGCGCCTTGCCCCGGATCACCTCGTAGTCCTCACCCGGCTGGCCGAGGTTGACGGTCAGCGCCACCACCTCGGCCTGATACTGCTCCTGGATCCACTTGAGCATCACGCTCGTGTCGAGCCCGCCGCTGTAGAGCAGGAGCACCCGGTGCACATGGGACGGGTCCGCCTCGTAGGTCGTGGTGGGCAGAGGTGTGTGATCGTTCATGACGCAAAGGTCTCCTTGACTAGGCGCCGCTGTTCCTTGGATGCAAACTGTGCGAAGCGTCCGGCGAACTCCTCGCGCGCGGCCCGCTCGTCCTCGGCCAGCCGCGCGATCAATGCGCCGAGCGCCATGAGCGCCGCCTCGCCGCCGTCGGCCCGCCCCACCTCGCCGCTCAGCGCGTGCAGCAACTCGATCTGAACCTCGCGGTCCTGGTGGCGGCCGAGCACGTCCTGGAGTCCCTTGAGCGTCTTGATCATCGGCTTGACCACCTCGCCGGGATACAGCGGGGCGCCGAACAGCTCGAGCAGGTAGCGGAGCTCCTTGCCCTTCTTGCGCAGCTCGTGATAGTCCTCGGCCGGGCTCGCCTCGTCGATCGCGCGGCCCATCTTGACCATGCGCCGGTAGACCTTGCCGATCCGCTCGCCGGCCATCTCGGTGATCGCCCGGGCGGCGTCGGGGCGGTCCCCCTCGGGGGCCGACTCGAGTCCGTCGAGCAGCTCCCGCCAGGCGGAGAGCAGACGCTGGTTGCGCTCTGAGCGCAGCGCGGCGACCATGCGGCGGCGAGCCTTGACCCGCCGGGCTCGGAGTACGCCGAGCAGCGGATCGAGGTCCCCCCGCATCGCCTCTGGGACGCGCGCGCGCATCGCGTCGAACTCGAGCACGTGGACGTCGAGATCGCGAGCATCGCCGGTCGCCTGCTGCAGCCAGCGAAACTCGGCGCGAAAGCGTGCGAGCTCCTGGGGCGGGAAGGCGCCCTTGAGCTCACGCTGCACGGCCCGCGAGCGGCGGACCGCGACCCGCAGGTCGTGCAGGAACTCGCTGTCCAGATCGTCGATGGCGCCGCTGAGGTTGGCCTCGATGACCTCGAGCAGCCGGTGGAGCACGACCGCGGCGGCGGTGTCGGTGCGCTGGTCGGGGCGCAGCGGCAGATCCAGCTTGGACGGGAAGCCGCCCGGCACGCCGCCGGTCACGCGCACCGCTTCGTCGACGAGCGGCTCGTCCGCCGGCTTGAAGCCGAGCTCGTCGACCAGCGTCGACTGCACGCGACGGCGCGCCTTGTCGTATCCGCGCACGCCGGTCAGGCGAATGCGGGGGCGCAGAGTGCTCGCCGCCCGGGCGCTGCCACGTGCCGTCGCCTGCACGAGCGCGAGCCTGACCACGGTCTTGCCCTCGCCGTCGAGCACGGCGATCAGACGCTCGCGGGCGTGTACCCGGACCAGCCGCAGCAGTGCCCGGACGTCGGTGAGCTTAAGCAGCGCGTCGCGGAGCGCTCCGGGCGGCAGGTCGGCGGCGAACAGCGGCTTGCCCGGTGCCGGAGCCGACAGAGTCGCGCGGAGCGCGCCGGTGTCGCGTTCGAGCAGCGACAGCCTCCCGTCGGCGTGGACGAGCGACAGCCCGGCCCCGTGGAGCAGGCCATCGAACGTGTCGTAATAGGCGCGGTGGCCTTCGCGGTGCCTACCGTCCTCGACGTCCAGCCGGCCGGCCAGCGCCTCGCCGGCGCCGCTCACGGTCATCCGCTCCGGCAGCAGCAGCTCCTCGCCGATCATGGCGCGAGTGCTCCCAACCGGGCGACGGCCTCGTCCACCTCCTCGTCGGAGACCACCAACGGCGGCTCGAGCCGGATCGTGACCGGGCCGGTCGCGTTGAGAACCAGTCGCTGCTCGAGCAGCGCGCGGCGGGCCAACTCAGCGGCGTCGATGCCGCCGGCCACGTCGATCGCGAGCATCAGGCCGCGTCCGCGCACCTCCGATACGTAGGGCAAGCCACCCAGGCCGCCGGCCAACCGCTCACCGGCCACGCGCACCCGCCTCAGAAGCTCGGGATCCGAGCAGATCTCGAGCGCGGCCAGCGCGGCGGACGCGACCAGCGGACCACCGGCGAACGTCGAGCCATGATCGCCGGGTCCGAGCACGTCGCCCAGGCGCGGCCCGGTGATCAGTGCGCCGATCGGCAGTCCGCCGCCGAGCGCCTTGGCGCTGGTCATCGCGTCGGGGACGACCCCGGTCTGCTCGTAGGCCCACAGCGTGCCGGTCCGCCCCATCCCGGTCTGGATCTCGTCGAAGATCAGCGCCGCGCCCGTCCGGTCGCACGCCTCGCGGGCGGCCTGCAGGAGCTCCTCGGAGAGCGGGTGGATCCCGGTCTCGCCCTGGATCGGCTCGAGGAGCACCGCGGCGGTGTTCTCGTCGACGGCGCCGTCCAGCGCGCCCGGGTCCTTGGCCACGACCTCGAACCCGGGGACCAGCGGGGCGAACGGGGCCTGCTTTGACTCCTGCGGCGTGGCCGACAGCGCCCCGTAGGTCCGGCCGTGGAACGCGCCCTGGAGCACGACCACCTTGCCCTGCGACCGCGCGCGCCGGGCCAGCTTGATCGCCGCCTCGTTGGCCTCGGCGCCCGCGTTGCACAGGAACACCTTGCCGCCGAGCGAGCTCTCGGCCAGCCGGGCCGAGAGGCGGAGCGCCGGCTCGGTGTAATAGAGGTTGGTCACGTGGGTCAGCCGGCCGACCTGCTCGCGCACGGTCTCGACGATGCGCGGGTGGCAGTGGCCCACGTTCAGCACCGAGATGCCGGCCAGGAAGTCGAGGTACTCGTGGCCGTCGGCGTCCCACAGCCGGCAACCCTGGCCGCGCACGAACTCGACCGGGTTGCGCACGTAGGTGGGCACCGCGTGCTCGGCCTCGAGTTCCTTGAGCGTGGCCAGGCTCATGTCAGCGGTCCGATCTTGGTGCCCTGCCCCGCGTTGGTGAACAGCTCGAGGAGCAGCGAGTGCGGCACCCGCCCGTCCACGATGTGCGCGTAGGACACCCCGCCGTGGATCGCGTCCACGCACGCCTGGAGCTTCGGGCGCATCCCGCCGGCCACGCCGGCCAGCAGCTCCTGCACGGTGTCGACGCCGGCCTCCGAGACCACGCTGTCGGGGTCGGCGGGATCGCGCAGCCAGCCGGGCACGTCGGTCAGGAACATCAGCTTGTAGGCGCCGAGCGCCCGCGCCACCGCGCCGGCTGCCTCGTCGGCGTTGATGTTGTACGAGTTGCCTTCGGCGTCGGCGCCCACGCTGGCCACCACCGGGATGTAGTCCTGGGCGACGTGGGTAAGCACGCCCGTGTCGACGCGCTCGATCGCCCCCACGAACCCGATGTCTTGTCCGCTCGGCGCGACCTTACGCGTGGCGCGGAACAGCAGCCCGTCGTCCCCGCACAGGCCGACGGCCGGCTGGCCGTGGCGGTTGATCAGCAGCACGATGTCCTTGTTGACCTTGCCGACCAGGACCATCTTGGCCACCTCGACGGTCTCGGGGTTCGACACCCGCAGGCCGTCGACGAACTGCACCGGGAGGTCGAGGCGCTGCATGTAGCCGGTGATCTCCGGGCCGCCGCCGTGCACGATCACCGGGTTCATCCCGACGTACTTGAGCAGCACCACGTCGCGGGCGAACTCCTCCTTGAGCGCGGCGTCGATCATCGCCGCGCCGCCGTACTTGATCACCACGGTCTTGCCGTGGAACTCCCGGATGTAGGGCAGGGCCTCGAGCAGCGTCGCGACGTCGCGCACGCGGCTCTCGTCGTAGGTGAAGCTAGGTGGTGTATTCGGCATTGAGCGTCACGTACTCGTGTCCCAGGTCGGAGAAGAAGCGCTCGGTCTCGGCTCCCTCGCCCGGCAGGCCGATCTCGTATTCGATCTCCGTGCCCAGCACCGCCTCGCCGAGCGCGCGGGCGTCGTGCGGCACGTAGGCCCCGCGGCGACACACCGCGACGCCCTCGATGTCGACGTCGACCTCCAGCGGGGCCGTGCCCGGCATGGCCATCCCGACCGCCTGGACGATCCGCCCCCAGTTCGGATCGCCGCCGTAGAGCGCGGTCTTGATCAGCGGCGAGTCGGCGACAGCGTGCGCGACACGGTCCACCGCGCCGTCGTCTCCGCCGCGCACGACCACGCGACAGATGCGCCGAGCGCCCTCGCCGTCGCGCACGATGTACAGGGCGAGCTGGCGCAGCAGCGCGTCCAGGGCCTCGCCGAAGCGCACCTCGTCGTCGGTCTCCGGCTCGATGCGCACCCCGGACGCGCCGCTGGCCTGGAGGATGACGGTGTCGCTGGTCGACAGCTGCCCGTCGACGCTCACTCGTTCGAACGAGCGCCTGACGGTGACCGTGAGCAGCAGATCGCAGGTCTCCGGCGACAGTGCGGCGTCGGTCTGCACGAAGCACAGCAGCGTGGCGAAGTTCGGCGAGATCATCCCCGCGCCCTTGGCCTGCGCGGTCAGGCGAACCGTGCCGCCGGCCAGCTCAACCTCTAGGCAGGCGTGCTTGTCGAGCACGTCGGTGGTGCGGATGGCCCGGGCGAAGTCGCGCTCGCCGTCGCTGCGCAGGGCGTGGGTCGCCGCGACGATGCCCTGCATGACCGGTGACATCGGCAGCGGTACGCCGATCACGCCAGTCGAGGCCACGGCCACCGCGCTCTCGGCGCCGACGCCGGACGCGATCGCCGCCGCTCCCTGCATCTTGGCCGCGTTCTCGAACCCGGGACGCCCGGTCGCGGCGTTGGCGTTGCCGGCGTTGACCACAACCGCGCGGATTCCGGTCAGCGTGCAGCGCTCGCGGCATAGCAGCACCGGGGCCGATTGGGTGCCCGACCGGGTGAACCGCGCCGCGCTGGTCGT
>JAFAWR010000142.1 GCA_019241635.1 Solirubrobacterales bacterium | reverse complement strand
CCGGTAGGTAGGCGGCGTACGCGACAGCCCAATCGGGTTGCGGGCAAGCTCGACGCGGGTGCCGTCATCGCGCTCGATCGCCACCGTCGGGGCCAGCCCGAGATCTCGCGCCAGCGCGAACGCGGCGGCGATGTCGTTCACCACCCCGGCCGGGACGCGCGCCTGGGTGAGCTCGCCGGCCCACTCCTCCGCCGGCCGTCCGGTCAGGCGATCCTCGAGCGCCTCGCGCAGGGCCGGGCGATTCGCCACTCGCTCCGCATTGCTGGCGAAGCGGGGGTCCTCGGCGAGCTCGGGGGCGCCGAGGATCTCGCAGAGCGAGCGGAACTGGCGGTCGTTCCCGATCGCCAGCACGAGCTCCCGATCCGCGCACTGAAGCGGCTCGTACGGGGCCACGCTCGGGTGCCGGTTGCCCATTCGCTCCGGGACCACGCCCGCGACCGTGTAGGCAGATGCCTGATTGACGAGTCCGGCGAGCAGGGCCGAGAGCAGGTCGACCTCGACCCGCTGCCCTTCGCCGCTCTCGCGACGGTGCTCGAGCGCCGCGAGGATGCCCACGCTGGCGAACAGCCCGGCCAGGACATCGACCAGCGCAACCCCGACTTTTTGGGGCTCGCCCTCGGGCGGCCCGGTGACGCTCATCAGCCCCCCGAGCGCCTGAATCAGCAGGTCATATCCGGGAAGGGTGGCGCCCTTGCCGCGCCCGAACCCGGTGATCGAGCAGTAGATCACAGCCCGGTTCTCCTTCTGCACCGTGGCGTAGTCCAGGCCGAAGCGATCGGTCACCCCGGGACGGAAGTTCTCGACGAGCACGTCGGCCTCCCGAGCCAGCTCCCGGGCGGTGCCGAGGTCGGCCGGGTCGGTGAGGTCGAGGACCAGGCTGCGCTTGTTGCGGTTGACCGCCTGGAAGTACGTTGCCTCGCCGGCCTCGTCGTAGGGCGGCCCCCAGTGGCGGGTCTCGTCCCCGCCGGGCGGCTCGATCTTGGTCACCGTCGCGCCGAGATCGGCCAGCATCATCGTCGCGAATGGGCCGGCCAGGACGCGCGAGAAATCAAGGACGTTGAGCTTGGCCAGGGCGGACGGCATCGTCCGGCCACATTCTGCCCGGGGGGCGGGGCGCCGTGGCGCCCGGGTGCTGGTCGACGGCGTCTCAGCCGGCGACGAGCTCGCGCTCGCCGTCGATGATCGTCTGCACGAGCTCGTCGAGGACCGCCTCGGCGCGCTCATTGTCGATCTGACAGGTCCCGGCCGCCTCGTGTCCGCCGCCGCCGTTGCTCAGCATCAGCTCGCCGATGTTCACCTTCGACGAGCGATCGAGAATCGAGCGCCCGACGGCGAACACGGTGTTCTGTTGCTTGAGGCCCCACAGGACGTGGATCGACACCGTGCACTCGGGGTGCAGCGCATAGACCAGGAAGCGGTTGGTCGGATGGATGATCCCCTCATCGCGCAGGTCAAGCACGACGACGCGGTCGTGCACGACCGAGCAGCGCCGGATCTGTTCGACCGCCGCACCCGCGTGCTCGCGGTAGAGCTCAACCCGCTCGGACACGTCCGGGGACTCGAGGATTTCCTCGATCGACAGGTTCAGGCAGCTGTCGATCAACTGCATCATCAGCTGGTAGTTGGAGATCCGGAAGTTGCGGAAGCGGCCCAGGCCGGTGCGCGGATCCATCAGGTAGCTGAGGAGGATCCAACCCTGGGGGTCGAGGATGTCGTCGATGCTCAGCTGCGCCGCATCGGCACGGTCCACCGCGTCCATCATCTCGGCACTCACGTTCGGGAACCGCTCCGCGCCACCGAAGTAGTCGTAGACCACGCGCGCGGCCGACGCGGCATCCGCGGTCATCACCCGGTTGTCCCGCTCACCGACCACGCGACGCAGCTCGGAGGCGTGATGGTCGAATGACAGCGCCACCTCCGGCCGGTAGGGAAGGTTGGTGGTGATGTCGTGCTGCGTCAGCTCGACCTTGCCGTCCTGCACGTCCTTGGGATGGACGAACAGGATGTCGTGCAGGAGGCCCAGCTCCTGCAGGAGGGC
>JAFAWR010000058.1 GCA_019241635.1 Solirubrobacterales bacterium | reverse complement strand
ATTGGTGGACACCGTTCGAGCGCGAGTTTCGCGCCTACACGCGCGAGGTCGCCGGCCGCGAGTATCGGCGCCGTCACCGCGGCGAGCCCGCTTAGCGCACCTCGCGCCGCACCGTCGCCGGAACGTTCGGCCCCTCGCGCTACGACCAACGGCGCGGGCGGCTGTCCGTGTGCGAAGGATTGCCGACGCTCAGCAGCACACGAACCGGCAAATGGGGTATCTCTCACGCGTGGTCTCCGTGCAGCGACTGTCGCCGCGACGGGTTCTTCGTCGAGAACCACACACATGCGCCGAAGCTCGAGCAGCAGATCGCTGAGCTCGCGTCGGGCGATCTGACCGCGCTGGCCGCCGAGTTCGCCCGGCGCGGGTACCAGATCGATCTGCACGAACTGGCTGGGATGTACGTGCACGTCGACCTCGACTCGGACCTGCGCCGGCGCGTCCACGAGCGGGCCACCGCGCGCTGACCCCTACCGCCGCGCCCACTGGCGCCGTTGGTAGCGCCGCGTCGGCGCTAGGCCTCGAGTCCGCTCTGGCGGGCCAGATCGGAGAGCATCTCGGGCGGCGAGCCGCGCAAGAGCCAGGTACGCCGAGCGGTGCGCGAGATCTGCCCCTGGTCCTCCAGGCGGACCACGGCGGTACTCACCGAGGGGCGCTGGGCCGCGACGATCTCGGCCAGCTGGGAGTGGCTGATCGGCAACTCGACCACGATTCCCTCGGGGGTGACGCGGCCGAACCGGTAGCCCAGCTCCCACAGCGTGACCTCGACGCGCTCTTCGATCCGGGGCAGTGCGTTGATCGCCGACTGCAGGCTCAATCTCCGCGCGCGATCGATGCAGCGCTGGATGAGCGCGGCATGCACCTCGGGCCAGCGAGCCGTCCGCAGCGCGAAGCGCCGATCGAGCAGCGCGACGCGCGCCCGCGCCACGACTGACGCGGTCAGCACGGTCGGGGTGCTCAGGTCGGCCCCGGTCCCCACCCATGGGCTGACCACGTCGCCTGGGCCGAGCATCTCGATGTGCGAGCGGCTCGCGGCATCGATCCGGATCAGAATCAGGCCATCGAGGATGAGCGCGCCGAAGCTGCCCAGCTCGGGCTGCGGCTCGAACCGCCACGGTCCGCGCTCGAACTCGAACGTCGGTGCCACGGAGGCGCCCACGGCGAGCTCCCACTGGGCACGCGGAATCCCCGCGCCGAGATCAGGATCGGCTTCGAGAACTCGTGTCGCGTGGGATGTAGACGCCGAGTGCGACGCTGTCTCTGGATTGAGGTCGATCACCACGCTAACCGGCGGCCCGTGTCTGTGCGCGGTGACACATCTCAGTTCTACGGTAGCCACGCGCTGGGCGGGGCGCCAGCCTATCGGCCGGTGACCACAGTGTCGTGATACGACATTCTGCCGAGCCACCTCGCATGAGCGCCTCGCTGGGCGGCGGTGGCCAGCGGCAGCTACGCCATCTGCTTAGTGGATCTTGATCCGGCTAGGGCGAGCCGGATCGGCTCGGTCCCCCGGGTGATCTCGAGCGCCACCGGCCGGCGGCGCGCTCGCGAGCTGAGCAGCGCCATCTCGAGGTCATGGCGACTGCGCAGCGGACGCCGGTCGGCGGTCCTCAGCAGATCCCCGGGCCGGATGCCGCTCGTCGCGGCCGGCCCGGCGGGATCGACATGGCGCACCAGAAGCCCGGGGATCGGCGCCAGCCCGACCGCCCGTTGACGCTCGAGCGCCACCGCCGCGCCCTCCACGACCAGTCCGAGCTCCGTGGTGGCGAAGTCGTCGTCTCGGGCGCCCTCGAGCGCGTAGAGCAGCCTGCCGAGCAAGCCGCCCAGCTCCTCTCGCTCGTTCTCGGACAGCCCGGCCACCAGCGCGCGGGCGCGGGCCAGATGTTCGGGGACGCAGGCCTGGAACACCTCCCGCCCGCGCGCCGTTATCTCGATCAGCGCTCCGCGCCCGTCCGCGGGGTCGGCCCGGCGCTCGGCAAGCCCCCGACCCACGAGCCGGTCCACGCGCAGGCTGATCGTTCCCGCCGACAGACCGAGCTCGTCGCCCAACCGCCGCTGCGAGACGTCCTCGCCGGCCAGACGGGTCAGCGTCGCGAGGAGGGCGAACTCGCCACCCCGGAGACCGAAGCGCTCGAGCACCTCGGCCTGCATGGGGGCGATCAACGCCTGCAAACGGGCCAGGCGCGCGGTGATCGCGATTGGATCGACATCCAGATCGGGCCTGGTCGCCCGCCAGCTGGCAATCACCCCGGCGACGGAATCGTTAACCGAGCCCCCGTGGAAGGTTCGCCGAACTCGACGCGTCATGGATCGAGAATAGCCTTGCCTTCGGACATATAGTTTCTGCTCAAACTAAATTCTTGAAGGAAACTTGCGTCGCTGTCAGCTGTGTCTCCAGGAGGATCGATGAGCAAATCTCCCGTCGTTGCCGACCACCACATGCGCGTGGACCTCGTGTCCACCCGGCGAAAGAAGGTCCTGATCGTCGTGGCCAACCCGTCCACCTCGAGCACGCTGGGCTGGCCGGTCGGGTTCTGGGGCGCCGAGCTCACCCATCCGTATTACGAGCTGACCGAGCGCGGACTCGAAGTGACGATCGCCAGCCCCGACGGCGGCAAGGTGGAGATGGACTCGCTCAGTGACCCGCGCGACCCCTCGCAGTGGTCGGCAGAGGACCTGATCACGATGGGCTTCGTGAACACACCCGGACTGCTGGCGCTGCTCGAAGACACGCCGCCGCTCGCCGACCTCGATCTCGACGAATTCGACGCGATCATGGTCGCCGGAGGCCAGTCGCCGATGTTCACCTTCCGCGAGCACCCGGACCTCCAGCGAGTCATCCGCCACTTCTACGAGGCCGAGAAGCCAACCGCGGTGTACTGCCACGGCACGGCCGCGCTCGTCGATCTCAAGCTGTCCGACGGCTCCTACCTGGTCGAAGGCAAGACCGTGACCGGCTTTGCCAACGCCGAGGAGGAGTTCAGCGACGCGTTCGTGGGCGAAAAGGTGATGCCCTGGCGCGTCGAGGACGTCCTGCGCGACCGCGGCGCCAACTACGTCCAGGGCGGACTGTTCAAGGCATTCGTGGTGCGAGACGGACGCCTGATCACCGGACAGCAGCAGTACTCGGGTCGACGGGTGGCCGAGATGGTCATCGAGGCGCTGGGGGTGTGAGCATGAGGATCGGAGTGATCGGCGCCGGTCACATCGGCGGCAACTGCGCCCGCCAGGCGCTCAAGGGTGGACACCAGGTGATGCTGTCGTTCGCCCGCGACCCGTCCACGCTCACCGCCCTGGCCGCCGAGCTCGGCCCGGGGGCCTCGGTGGGCACCCCCGCGGATGCGGTGGCGCGCTGCGACGTGGTGATCTTCTCGGTTCCGTGGGGAGCCATCCCCGACGCCCTGGCGCAGGCCGGAGATCTCGGCGGAAAGGTGGTCGTCGACACGACAAACCAGTTCGGCTCGGGATCGATGCCAGAACCCGGTCAGACCGCTGCCTCGCTCAACGCGGCTCGGATGCGCGGCGCACGCTACGTCAAGTCGTTCAACACCCTGACCTCGCGCTTTCAGGAGGACGCGGCTGAGCGCAACGGCGACGAGCGGGTCGTGCAGTGG
>JAFAWR010000346.1 GCA_019241635.1 Solirubrobacterales bacterium | reverse complement strand
GCTTTAGCGTCGCCGCGGATGACTGAACTACCGCGACACGGGGGCTTTAGATGACCGCGAGCAGTCGGGGGCGCGGACGCTCGCGCCGGGATTTCCTGAAGGGCGTCGGCGCCGCCGGAGCCGGCTTGGTGGCCGGCTCGGTCGGCGCAGGCGCGGATATGGCCGCGCCTGCGGCCGCCTCGGCGGCGGCGATCACGCGACCGGCGCCGCTGTCGCCGCGTCACTACGCCCATGGGGGCGCCGGAGCCCCTGCGTCGAGCGTCGATTTCGGGCGGATCTTTCCCGATCTCCCTCCGTTCGCGGACGCCACCGACACGGTGCGGGCGGCGCTGCTCGAGGTCGGGCGCCAGGGCGGAATCCTCGACGCGGGGGACGATCTCGGCGCCGGGCCGAAGCGCCTGATCGTCGATCCGACCGTCAACGGCAATCCCACCCCCACGGACCCGTACGGGACCAACCCCGACAACCCGACGATGACCGCGGGATCGACGTTCGTCGGGCAGTTCATAGATCACGACATCACGTTCGATCAGACCTCGCAGCTTGGCATCCCGCAGAATCCGCTCACCTCGCCCAACACCCGCACGCCAGCCCTCGACCTCGATTCCGTGTTCGGTGGCGGCCCTGGACTTCGACCCGACCTCTACGTCGAGAATCCCGACGGGACCGTAGGGCCCAAGCTGAAGATCGGCACCGGCGGGGTGCACGAGGACGTCCCGCGGTCGGCCAACGGAGACGGCACCTACTCCGCGCTCCTCGGTGACCCGCGCAACGACGAGAACGTGATCGTCGCCGGCCTTCACTGCGCTCACATCCTGTTCTACAACCGCGTCCTCGACGAGCTCGAGCAGTTCGACCTCACGCGCCTTCCCGCCGACCGCGCAGGCGACCGGTCGAATCCATATGTCGCGTTCCTGCTCGCGCGGGAGGTGACCCTCTGGCATTACCAGTGGCTGCTGGTCAACGAGCACCTGCCGCAGATCGCCGGACAGGACGTCGTCAATGACGTCCTCCAGAACGGCAACCGCTTCTACAAGCCCGCCCCGGGCGACGCGTTCATGCCGATCGAATTCGGGGCCGCGTGTTACCGGTTCGGCCACAGCATGGTCCGGCCGTCCTACCGGGCCAACTTCACCAGCGGCACCGGCGACAGCACGAGTCCAACCGCCGACCCGTTCTTCGCGCTGGTGTTCGACTCGAGCCAACCCAACTTCTCGGCCGCCCCGGCCTACGACCGTGACGACCTGCTGGGCGGCTATCCGGCACCTCGGCGCTACATCGGGTGGCAGACGTTCTTCGACTTCGGCGACGGACAGGTCAAGAACAACAAGAAGGTCGACACCACGATCTCGAGCGTGCTGTTCACGCTGCCGGTTCCGGCGATTGCGCCGCACACGCAAACGAGTCCGACCGTCCTGCCGCAACGCAACCTGCTTCGCCAGCTCACCTGGGGTCTGCCCTCCGGGCAGGCGCTCGCGCGCGCGATGCGCCTCCCAGGGCTCGGCGCCGCGGATCTCGCGGACATCGGGTCGGTGTACAGACCATTCGTCACCCGCACACCGCTTTGGTTCTACATCCTCGCCGAGGCCAAGGCGATGGCCGCTGGGCTTCACCTCGGCCCGGTGGGAGGGCGAATCGTCACCGAGACGCTGATCGGGTTACTGCGCGCTGATCCCACGAGCTACCTCAGCGTCTATCCGCGCTTCACCCCGTTCCTGGGCACCGACCTGCAGCTCGGATCCAGCCTCGACCCCGACATCGCCGGGAACCGCAGCTACACCCGCGCGCACTTTCTCTACTACGCCGGGGTGGTCACCCCGGGGACGTATCGGTGAGGTGTGAGGTCAATCCGAAATCGACCTTCCCCTGCCGACACACACAACACCAACCAAGGAGAGACCTCATGAGTGTCATCGAGCAGCCGACCCAAGTCGACGGCGACAAGCTGATGCAGTTCGTGTTCCGTGCCGTCGACGAGGTCGGCGCGACGCTGAACGCGGCGCTGGTCGTCATGGGCGACAAGCTCGGCCTGTACCGCGCGCTGGCCTCCAGCAGTGGCATGTCGCCCGTCGAACTCGCGGAGCGGACGGGCACGGCCGAGCGGTACGTGCGCGAGTGGCTGAACGCTCAGGCCGCCGGCGGCTTCGTGGCCTACGACCCCGACAGCGGCCTCTACAGCCTTCCCCCCGAGCAAACCGTCGCGTTGACGCATTCAGACAGTCCCGCCTACCTGCCGGGCTTCTTCCAGATCGCCCTCGGCTCCGTGCTGGACTCGCCGCGGATCACGGAAGCGGCTCGTAGCGGCGCGGGCATCGCCTGGGGCGATCACGTGCACGACGTCCACGAGGGATGCGAGCGCTTCTTCCGCCCTGGCTACAACGCTCACCTGGTCGCCGAGTGGCTGCCGGCGCTGGAAGGGGTTGTCGAGAAGCTCGAGCGCGGTGCGCTCGTCGCGGATGTAGGGTGCGGCCATGGGGCGTCGACGATCCTGATGGCAAAGGCCTTCCCGAACTCCACGTTCGCCGGGTCCGACTATCACGACGGGTCGATCGCCACCGCATGCGAGCGCGCCGGGGAGGCGGGCGTCGCGGAGCGTGCCCGCTTCAGCGCCGAGCCGGCGGCGGCGTACAGCGGCACGGGCTACGACCTGGTCACCATGTTCGACTGCCTGCATGACATGGGCGACCCGGTGGGAGCGGCCCGGCACGTGCGTTCGACCCTCAAGCCGGATGGCACGTGGATGATCGTCGAACCCAACGCAGGTGATCGGATCGAAGAGAATCTGAACCCAGTGGGGCGCGCGTACTACGCATTCTCGACCCTCCTCTGCACTCCTGCCTCGCTGTCGCAGGAGGTGGGCCTTGCCCTGGGGGCGCAGGCGGGCGAGGCGCGGATCCGCGACGTGGTGGAGGCCGGGGGCTTTACACGCTTCCGCCGTGTCGCGGAGACGCCGTTCAACCTGGTGTTCGAGGCAAGGCCGTGACGTGAGCGACACCGCGATCGGGACCCGCGGAGAGGACACCAACGGCAGGCGCGCGGTGGCGGACACGGGCCCCGCCGCGCGTCAGCCGGACGAGGCCGGGTACGCGACGGCCGACGACGGGCTGCGGCTCTACTACGAGCTGCACGGCGGTGGCAGCACGACGATCGTGTTGCTGCCGCCGAACCCGATCAGCCACTCGCGGATCTGGAAGGGCCAGATCCATTACCTCGCACGCCACCACCGGGTTCTCTGCTACGACGGCCGCGGCAACGGCAAGTCCGACCACCCCAACGCGAGTAGACCGTGGGTGAAGGCGTGGCATGCGTCGGATTGCCTGTCGGTCATGGACGCCACGGGCACGGGCACCGCAGTCCTGGCCGGGATCTGTGGCGACGGCGTCTGGCCGTCGCTCCAGCTCGCCGCCACCCACCTCGAGCGGGTGCAAGGGATCGTCGCGATCGCGCCGGGGGTTCCCCTGCTCGTCCCCGAGCATCCGTTCCGCACCGCCGCGCTCGAGAGCTTCGAAGAGGAGATCGGGGATCCGGTGGGCTGGGAGAAGTTCAACCGCCGGTACATCCTCGGAGATCACCGCGGCTTCCTCGAGTTCTTCTTCGGCGAGATGTTTCCCGAGCCGCACTCGACCAAGCAGGTCGAGGACGCCGTCGCCCTCGGGCTCGACAGCTCACCCGAGCTGCTGGTGGTTGACAACGAGCCCGTGGCCACGAGCAAAGCGGAGGTCGAGGAGGTCTGCCGCAGCGTGCGCTGCCCGGTGCTCGTCATCCAGGGCGACCAGGACAACTGCCAGCCGTTCGAGCGCGGCCTGGCCCTGGTCGAGCTCACCGGCGCCGAGCACCTCCGGCTCGCCGGGGCCGGCCACATCCCGAACGCCCGGCATCCGGTGCTGGTCAACCAGCTCATCCACGAGTTCGTCAGCCGATTCGAGAAGCCGCCGGCGCGGCATCGCACCTGCACGGTCGCGACGCGCCGGCCGCGCCGGGCGCTGCTCGTCTCCTCGCCGATCGGCCTGGGCCACGCCTGGCGGGACGTCGCTGTCGCCCGCGAGCTTCGCCGGTGCGTGCCCGGCCTGGAAGTGCATTGGCTCGCGCAGCCGCCGGTCACGCGTCTGCTCGCCGAGTGCGGTGAGATCGTCCATCCCGCCAGCGCGGCCCTCGCCTCCGAGGCTGCCGGGGTCGACGCCGAGACCGGCGAGCACGAGCTCCACGCTTTCCAGATGCTGCGCCGCCTGGACGAGATCTTCTGCGCGAACTTCATGGTCTTCCACGACCTCGTGCGCGAGGAGCCGTTCGACGTGTGGATCGCCGACGAGGCCTGGGAGGTCGACTACTTCCTCCACGAGAACCCTCGGCTGAAGACCTCGCCGTACGTCTGGATGAGCGACTTCGTCGGCGTGCTACCGATGCCCGTCGGGGGGGAGCGCGAGCAGTTCCTGGCCGCCGACACCAACGCCCAGATGGTCGAGCACATCGCGCGTTACCCGCGCCTGCGCGACGCATCGATCTTCGTCGGGGACCGCGAGGACGTCGTGGACGAACCGCTGGGGCCGGAACTGCCCGGCATCGTTGAATGGACCGAGGAGCATTTCCGCTTCGCCGGCTACATCACCGGTTTCGCGCCTGCCGAGATCGCCGACCGCGAGAGCCTGCGCGCCGAGTTCGGCTATCGACCCGACGAGAGGGTGTGCATCGTCGCCGCAGGCGGCTCGGCAGTGGGGAGCCGGCTGCTTCGGAGCGCCGCGGCCGCATTCCCGATGGCCAAGGAGCTGGTCGGAGATCTGCGGATGATCCTGATCGCCGGTCCGCGCCTTGATCCCGGCTCCCTGCCCCACGCAGACGGGCTGGAAGTACACGGGTACGTTCACCGGCTCTACCGGCAGCTCGCGGCCGGCGACATCGCCATCAGCCACGGCGGCCTTTCGACCACGATGGAACTCACCGCCACGCGGCGGCCGTTCCTCTACTTCCCGCTCAGGCATCACTTCGAGCAGAACCTCCACGTCCACCACCGACTGCAGCGTTACGGCGCCGGGCGGCGGATGGACATCGACGATTCGCCGCCCGAGGCGATCGCTGCAGCGATCGCCGATGAGGTCGGTCGCGACGTCGACTATCTGCCGGTGGCCACCGACGGCGCGGCTCGTGCGGCCCGGGTGATCGCGGAGGTGCTGTGATGGCCCTCGCCACGGCAGCGCCCGCCCACGAGCAGAGCCGCGCGCGCTATCCGGATGAGACTGGCTACGTCACGCGCGACGGCGTGCGCGTGTTCTACGAGGTATACGGCTCGGGCGAGCCGACGATCTTGTTGCTCCCGACGTGGTCGATCGTCCACTCGCGGTTCTGGAAGGCGCAGATCCCGTACCTGGCGAGGCATTTCCGGGTGGTCACCTTCGATGGTCGGGGAAACGGACGCTCGGACCGCCCGGTCGGCGCGGAGGCGTACAGCACAAGCGAGTTCGCTGACGACGCGCTGATGGTCATGGACGCCACGGCCACACGGCGAGCCGCCCTCGTAGCGCTGTCGTCCGGCGCGTTGTGGGCCACCGTGCTGGCGGCTGATCATCCTGAGCGCGTGGCGAGCGTCGTCTACGTTGGTCCCGCGGTGACACTTGTCTCCAGCCACCCTGAACGAGACGTGTCGCCGTTCGAGGATGCGGTCGAGACCGACCCGGAATGGGCTGCGGCCGGTGCCCTGTTGGGGCACGACTACCTCGGCTTCGTGGAGTTCTTCTTCGCCCGGTGCTTCAACGAGCCACACTCGACCAAACAGATCGAAGACTGCACCGGCTGGGCGCTGCAGACCACACCACAGACGATCCTGGACACCATCCTCGGAACCGG
>JAFAWR010000145.1 GCA_019241635.1 Solirubrobacterales bacterium | reverse complement strand
CTGGGTGCCCGCGGGTCCGGCCGCAAAGATCGCGGCGTGGCCGGCCAGCGCGCCGTCGAGCTCATCGCTGGAGGCGGGTTCGACGACCTCGAACCCGGCCTCCTCGGCGACCGCGACGCCCGAAGCGCGGCGGTGGCCGCCCTCCATCACGTCGGGCGGGAAGGTGAACATCGTGACCTCCGCGTCCTCCCGGCGCAGCAGCTCGGCCGTCCGCAGGCCGACCGGCCCGACGCCGATCACCGCGCCCTTGGTGCCCTGCAGATCGACCGCGCCGTGGACCTTGGCGACGGCGGCCGCCGCGGTCGTGTTCGAGCCGTCCGAGTCGAGCATGATCGACGCGTTGAACGGCTTGAAGAACAGCTTCTGGGCGGCCTCGAACACCGCCTCGCCGTCGCGAACCCTGGAGCCGCCGACCCAGAACGCGGTGTTGGCCAACCCATCGGGGCCCCGCGGAAAGATCGCCCCCTGGACGACGCCGGTCAGGTTCTTCGCGGTCACCTCGCCATAGGCCAGCACCACGTCGACGTCCGCATCGTAAGCGGCGATCGCGTCGAAGGCACTGGGGTGATCATCGGTATCCAGTTGGACCAGGATCTTCTTCATCAGGTGACGTCCTCCCGTCGAGGTTCGGGGAAGCTCAAGAGGCCCCAGTCCAGCGGGCCTTCCTGGCGATAGCTCTTGCGCAGCCCGCGCGCGATCGTCGCCTTCATCAGCTCCTTGCCGAGATAGAAGGCGTGCGACGGGTCTTCCACGCCCAGTTGATTGAACACCGCGTACATGTTGGCCTCGCGGACGAACCGCTGGCCGTTGAACGCGTACAGCCAGTCGGCGTCGGCGAACAGGCGGTAGTTCGCATCCGAGATCTGGGCCTGCATCGCGCGCAGCTCCTCCTCGGTCGGCGCTCGCATTGACTCGTCCTTGGTCGTGACCAGGCCGGGATCGATGTGCTTGGGTGGCCGCGCCTGGCGCTGGGCCAGGTGCATGATCTGCGCGGCCAGCACGGTTTCTCTGACCGCCCCGCGCGCCCAGCCGATCACCTCGGTGGTCAGCACCGCGCCGATTCCGACCTCCTGGCAGAACCCGATCAAGAGCGCGGTCACCCCGGTCGAGTCGGCCTCGGTGAGCTCGGTCAGATTCCCGATGCCCATGAGCATCTCGGCGGCGGGATGGCGGCGGCGCACCTCGACGTAGCGAGCCAGCGACGCGGCAAAGCCCGAGTTAATCGGAGCCAGGATCGAATCGAGCAGGTAGGGGCGGCTCAGCGCGTCCATCCGGCTCGCCAGCCTGCCCAGGGCATCGAGGTCGTCGGGGTCCTCGGTGATCAGAACCGGGGTCGCGCGTAGGGTCTCGGCCAGGTGAACGGTCGCCGGGGTGAGGCTCAGCACGTAATCGACACCGGCCGTGTCGGCCATGCGGATGTGCTCGGGGTCTAGCGTGTCGATGCTGAGCGACAGCCCGCGTTCGCGCAGGGCGGCGATGGTTGACGGACCCTCGGTCAGCCAGGAGCCAGCGAGCGAGAGCCCGAGGTCGATCACGTCGGCTCCGGCCGCGCGATAGGCGTCGGCTCGGTCGATCACCTGCTCGCGGGTCAGCGACTGCACGTCGTTGATCTCGGCGAACACCCGTACGTCGCGGGGGCCAAGCTCGGCTTTGATCGCCTCGCGCCCGTACCACTCGGGCAGTGCCCGGACGTCGGCGGGACCCTTGCGCACGGGCACTCCGGTGGCCTGCTCGAGCGTGTCGAGGTCTCCCTCGCATAGTCCCGGGATGACGATGTTGTCGACCCCCGGCGGCACCTCCAGGCGCCGCGCGATCCACCGTGTGGTCATCAGCGCCGCCACGCTGATGTTCATCACGGCGATCTGGTGGTCGATCTCCAGGGCGGACACCACACCACGGAGCGCCGGCTCGGCCAGGCGGCCGGTGACGAACAGCGTTTCAGCCAACCGTGCCGCCGTTGACGTTGATCGCCTGGCCGGTGATGAACGCGGCGGCCGGCGAAGCCAGCCATACCGCGGCGGCCGCGATGTCCTGCGGGGTTCCCCAGCGGCGCAGCGGCGTCGCGGCGGCGATCTTGTCGTAGAACGCGCGATCGACTCCTTGCCCGTAGGCGGTCTCGACCCAGCCCGGGCACAGCACGTTGACGCGGATATCCGGCGCCACCGAGCGCGCGAACGACTTCGAGAAGCCGAGCACGCCGGCCTTGACCGCGGCGAACAGCTCGGGGTTATCGCCGGCCATGCCGTCGATCGTCGCGTGGTCCCAGCCGATGTTGATGATGCAGCCACCGCGGGTCATCCGTGCCGCGACCAGCCGCGAGCAGCGGATCGTGCTCTTCAGGTCGACATCGAGCAGCGCGTCGAGCTTGCGCTCTTCCGGCCAATTCCTCGCCTCGCCGGTGAGCACGTCGGCGCCGGCGTTGTTGACCCATACGTCGACGTGCTCAAGCGTGGCAAAGGCATCGTCGACGATCGCCGCGCACCCATCGGCGGTGCTGAGATCGTTCTGGAGTAGTGGGTGGACTCCGCCTCCGAGCTCCTCGGCGAGCCCCCGGGCGGCGACAGCCGAGCGGTGAAAGCCGATTCCGACACGGGCGCCGGCGGCGGCAAAGGCGACGGCGATCTCCCGTCCGATGCCCGAGCTGGCTCCGGTGACGACGGTGCGCAGACCGGCGAGCGAAGGCTCTCCGGCCTGCGCGGTCAATGGCTACTCACTAGCCCTCGGCGCCGCCGGCGAACGGATGACGCGCGTCCGGCGTCTCCGCGAGCACCTTGTCGACGCTCGGCTCGCCCCTGAGGGCGCGCGAGATCGACGTCTTCACGGCCTCGTAGTTCCAGTCGTAGATCTTCTTGTCGTCCTCGGCTTCCCAGTGGATGAAGACGCTGACGATCAGGCACAGGTCGTCGACCTGGTCCTTGGGGATGACCCCCTCGGCCACCGAGTCCACGACCGCGCGGGCGACCGCCGCCTGCGCCGGACCGAACAGCTGCACAGCCTGCCTGGCCCCTCCGATCGTCACCTTGTTGCTCAGGACCGTGTCGGGCTTGGCCGGCAGGTTGGGGGTGACCACGGCGAGCAGGTTCGTGTGGCCTTGGGACTCGTTGATGAATGCCTCTGCGAACGCCTCGCCAACCGGTCCCGTCTTGGAACCGATCAGCAAGTCGATGTGCGCGACCTCGTTACCTTCACCGACTAGCGCCTCACCAGTTGCCAGGGTGATGGCCATAACGTGAGTCTCCTCTCTCCTATCGTATGGTGACGGGGTGAATGCAACCCTAGCTCACCCGAGACTGAGCGGGGACCTACTTCAGCAGCAGGTACAACTCGCGTGCCTGCTCGAAGTGTCAGCAGCCAAGCCCGGCAACATCACGCCGGCGCATGGTTTCTCGGACACCACCTACGCCGACATGGTGCGCTCGGCCCTCGCGCTCGGCCCGGTGTTCGCGCGTGGGCTGGTCCTTCGCGGGACGGTCGGCGAACTCATCGCGAACGGCGTCCGGGCGACCGCGCGGGTCGCGCGGGCCAACACCAACCTGGGGATCGTCCTGTTGTTCGCGCCGCTGGCCCGCGCGGCGGTGACCGGCCGGGCGGGCGAGCCGCTCCGCTCGGCGGTCGAACGGGTGCTGGCGCAGCTCGACGTCGACGACGCGGCCGATACGTTCGCCGCGATCGCGTTGGCGCATCCGGGCGGTCTCGGCGACGCGACCGAGCACGATATCCGGGACCCGGCACGCGTGACCCTCCGCGAGGCGATGGCAGCCGCGGCGCATCGCGACAGCGTCGCCTCGGAATACGCCACCGGATACGAGATCGTGTTCGAAGGCGCGATGCCGTTGCTGAATGACGCGCTGGGAACCAAGGGCCGCTCGACGCTCGACGCGATCGTCTGGCTACACCTGGGGCTGCTCTGCGGCTGGCCCGACACGCTGATCGCGCGCAAGGCGGGCGCGGAGGCGGCGCAGGCGGTCAGCGCCGCGGCGCGCGAGGTACGAGACGGTGTCCGCTCGCTGGCGGACTTCGACGCGTCGCTGCGGGCGGACGGCAACCGCCTGAACCCCGGGACGACCGCCGACTTGGTGGCCGCGACGCTGCTGGCCGCGCTCCTCGACGGGGTGCGGTTGCCGTGAGAGTCCTCGTCGTCGCGGTCAGCGCCCGGATGCTGGCCGAACTGGCGGTGGCCGATGGCTATACGGTGACCACACTCGACCGCTTCGGCGACGTCGACCTGCGTGCGATCGCGCCTGGCGCGACCGCGGAGAACAACGATGCGCTGGCGGCGCTGGCCTCGGGCGTCGACGCCGACGCGGTCGCGTACGGCGGCGGGTTCGAGAACCGACCGGATCTCGTGCGAGCGCTGGCTGACGGCCGCGAGCTGCTCGGTACGGCGCCTGAGCGACTGGCTGCCGTGCGCGATCCGTGGGCGGTGAGCGCCGCCGCGCGTGCCGCGGGCGCCCGCTTCCCGGAGACGCGTGCGAGTGTCCCGAGCGACCGGGGCGGGTGGTTGCGCAAGCCGCGGTTGGGAGGTGGCGGCCGCGGCGTGCGAGCGTGGAGGGGCGGCTCCCTGCGTCCGACCGAGGTGCTCCAGCTCCGGATCGACGGGCTGCCCTGCTCGGCGCTGGCGATCGGCGACGGCCGGCATGCGGCGCTGCTCGGAGTGACCGAGCAGCTCGTGCGCCCCCGCGGCTTTCAGTGGATGGGCAACCTGACGCCGCCGCGTTTGCCCACAGGCGAGACGGACGAGCTGACGGGCCGGCTGCGCGCGGTGTGCGCCGAGGTCGCGGCGCGCTTCGGCGTGAGCGGCGCGTTCGGAGTCGACGCGGTCTGGGATGGCCGCGAGGTCTGGGTGCTCGAGGTCAACCCCCGGCCGCCGGCGTCTCTGGAGCTGTTCGGGCCCGGGTGCTTCGAGGCGCACGTACACGGTGTCCGGGGCCTCGGCCTGCCCCGGGCCGACGGGCGCGCGCCGGCCGGCGTGAAGCTCGTGCTGTTCGCCGACCGCACAGTGTCCGCGCCCGATCCGGACTGGTGGCCCGAAGGACTCGTGCGCGACGTTCCCCATGCCGGCGAGGTAATCCGGCGAGGCGCGCCGGTGTGCACGCTGATCTCGGCCGGCGCGACCGTGGCCGAGCTGACCGAGCTCGGCGCCCGGTTGCTGAACGCACTCCCAGACGCGGTGCCGGCCGGTGTCTGAGCTCGGGCCGATCACCTGCATGGGGTGCGGCCTCCTGTGCGACGACGTGACCGTCGAGACCTCGGGCGATGACGTGCGGCTGCGGCCCGAGTGCCGGCTCGGCGCGCGCTGGTTCGCCGAGCGCACGCGGCTCACTGGCAAGCCCCCGGCGACGATCAATGGCGAGCCGGCCGAGGTCGGGGCGGCCCTCGCGCGAGCTGCCGAGCTGCTGCGCAGCGCGCGCCGTCCGGCGGTGAGCGGGTTCGAGGGCGCGACCGTGGAGGACGCCCGAGCCGCGGTGGCGCTGGCCGACCGCATCGGGGCGCTGGTCAGCCACGGGAGCCTCGACGGTCCCTGGGCTGGCGCCCCGGCGGTGCCCCTGCGCGGTTCCAGCACCGCCACGCTCGGTGAGATCCGCGACCGCTCGCGCGTCGTGGTGATCTGGCGTGAGGACCCGGAGAGGACCCACCCGCGATTGCTGGGTCGGCTCGGCTTCGGCGGCCCGGGCGAGCGGACGCTCGTGGTGGTCGACGAGCGCGAGACGGCAACCGCCGCGCGGGCCGGGCTCCGGCTCACGTGGAGCCGCGAGCGCGACCTCGTGGCGCTGAGCGCCCTGCACGCGCTCCAGCGAGGATTGACGATCCGCCTCGACGAACTCGCGTCGGAGCTGAGCGGACTGCTCGAGCGCCTGGCGACCGTTCACCACGTGACTTTCGTCTACGGAGCGGGCCTGACCGCCGGCCCGGGCGGGCAGCGACGAGCGCTCGCGTTGCACGAGCTCGTCCGGTCGCTGTGCCAGGAGCGCCATGCGGTCACGCTCGAGTTGCCGGCCGCCCCCGGGACGAGAAGCGCCGACGACGTGCTGGCCTGGCAGACCGGGTACGCCGGCAGCGTCGACTTCGCCAGTGGTCATCCGGAGCTGGTGATGGCGACGGAGCCACTCGACGAGTTCGATGTCACGCTGCGTGTCGAGTCCGGGGGAAGCGGCGGCGGTCTCGTAGCCGGACCGGACGCCGAGGTGTGGATCCGCACCGCCGCAGCCGGCGTGTCGGCCGAGGGCACGGCGCACCGGCTCGACGGGGTTCCGCTAGCCCTCCAGGCGCCGCAGGCCGACAGCGCTCCGACGGCGGCGGCGCTGCTCGCGCGCCTGCTCGAGCGGGTGCAGGGGTGACCGAGATCCGGATCAGCGGCGGTGCCGTTCACGACCCCGCCAACGATGTCGATGGCGCGGTGCGTGACGTGTGCCTGAAGGACGGCAAGGTGGTCGAGGACGTCGGCCCGGGCGCGCGGCGGATCGACGCTCGCGGGATGGTCGTGATGCCTGGCGGCGTGGACATCCACGCGCACATCGCCGGCCCCAAGGTCAACGGCGCCCGCAAGCTGACTCCAGATACGCGTCGTGACGATCCGGTGAATCGAACCTCGATGCTGCGTTCGGGGACCGGCGGACTGGTGCCGTCGACGTTCACCACCGGTTATCGCTACTCGTTGCTCGGCTACACCACGGTCGTCGAGGCGGCCGCACCCCCGCTGGCCGCCCGCCACGTGCTGGCCGAACTGCGTGACACGCCGATGATCGACAAGGCGTTCCTGATCCTGATGGGCAACAACCAGGTGCTGTTCGAGCTGATGCGCCAGCCGGGCGGGGCGGCCTCCGAGCGTCTGCGCGACGCGGTGGCGTGGTGGCTCGAGGCGACCGGCGGCTACGGCGTGAAGCTGGTCAATCCGGGCGGCGTCGAACTGTTCAAGCGCGACAACGGCAACGTCCACTCGCTCGATGATCACGTGGCCGGCTTCGAAGTGACCCCGCGCCAGGTTCTGGAGGCGATCGGCGGCGCGGTCGACGAGCTCGGGCTCCCCCACCCCGTCCACGTTCACGCCAACAACCTGGGCCTGCCGGGCAACGCCGACACCACGCTAGAGACGATGCGGACCCTGGCCGGCCGCCAGGCGCACTTCGCCCACCTGCAGTTTCACGCCTACGGCCGCGCGTCCGGAGGGCTGCCCAGCTCTCGTGCGCCCGCGCTGCTCGACCACCTCTCCGACCATCCCGAGCTCACCGCCGACGTCGGCCAGGTGATGTTCGGAGAAGCGGTGACGATGACCGCCGATGGTCCGGTGGGCGCCCTGCTCCGCGACCTCGGCGCCGAGGCGTGGCTGAACCACGACACCGAGGTGGAGACGGGCTGCGGGATCGTCCCCTACCGATATCGCGCCAGCAGCTACGTCCACGCCCTGCAGTGGGGGATCGGGCTCGAGCTGTTCCTGCTCGGCAAGGATCCCTGGCAGATCATGCTGTCCACCGATCACCCGAACGGCGGGTCGTTCCTCTCATATCCCAAGCTGATCCGGCTGCTCATGGACCGCGGCTTCCGGGACGAGGAGATCGGACGGGCCAACCAGCGCGCGATTCGCCGCACCGCGCTGACCGACGGGCTCGATCGTGAGTACACGCTCAACGAGATTGCCATCATCACGCGGGCAGCGCCGGCGCGCCGGCTCGGCCTGCGCGACAAGGGACACCTGGGCATCGGCGCCGACGCCGACGTGACGATCTACCACGACCGCGACGACCGCGAGGAGATGTTCGCCACGCCGCGCTATGTGATCAAGGGCGGAGAGCTGGTGGTCGAGGAAGGCGAGCTGCACCGCGTCGAGGACGGCGTCCTGCTCTCGGCTCGGGCCGAGTTCGACCCGGAGGTGAGCCGCGTGCTCGAGCCGCTGTTCGGCGAGCGCTACACGGTGGCCTTCGAGCACTATCCGGTCCGCGATCCGGCGCTCCGCGAGCCGGCGCGGGTGATCGAGGCCGCCGGCTCGTGACCGGCTACCGGCTGGGCGATGCCGAGGTCGTCGACACCTTCGCCGAGGCGTTCCCGATGCGTTACTCCCGCGTCGTGATCACGGCCGCCACCGAAGCGTGGGCGCTGGAGGCCGCCCGGTCGATGACTGGGTTTGCCACATCGATCATCGGGTGCAAGTGCGAGGCCGGGATCGAGATGGAGGTTCGGGGCGAGGACACGCCCGACGGCCGCCCGGGGATCGCAGTGCTGCTGTTCGCCATGGACCGCGAGGGCGTCGGCAAGCGGATCCTCGAACGGGTCGGGCAGACCGTGATGACCTGTCCGACCACGGCGTGCTTCGACGGTCTGCCGGGCGCCGAGCGGAGCGTGCCGCTCGGGCGCAGCCTGCGCTACTTCGGCGACGGGTTCCAGGCCAGCAAGGTGATCGCCGGCGAGCGCTTCTGGCGGATCCCGGTGATGGAGGGCGAGTTCCTCGTGTGCGAGTCGGTCGGAGTCGGCCGCGGCGTGGGGGGCGGCAACCTGGTGATCGGAGCGCGCGATGAGGCCACCGCGCTGGCTGCCGCCATGGCCGCCGCCGACGCCATGCGCGGCGAGGGAATCGCCTTGCCGTTTCCGGGCGGGATCGTGCGCAGCGGCAGCAAGGTCGGCGCGCTGAGCTCGAAGTCGCTCCCCGCCTCGACCAACCATCAGATGGCGCCGACCCTCCGCGTCCAGGTGAAGGACAGCCTCGTCCCGGACGGCGTCGCGGCGCTGTTTGAGATCGTCATCGACGGAGTATCCGAGGATGCCGTCCGCGAGGCGATGCGCCGCGGATTGCACGCGGCCGCGGGCGCCGGCGCCAAGCACGTGACCGCGGCGAACTTCGGCGGGAAGCTCGGTGAGTTTCACTTCCCACTCTCCGAGCTGCGAGATCCCCCATGAGCCTGACCCTCACCCTCCGGAAGCCGCCGCCCGCGCGCGTGCTCGCCGCGCCCTTGGACCCAGACGGGCTGCGCGGGTTGGATGCCGGCGCGGTCGGCGCGCTCGAGCTCCGCTGCGGTGGCGAAGCGGTGCCGGTGGGCGACCTGTTCGAGGTGTCGGGCTCGGCCGCCGAGGACGGGACGCTCGTACTGATCGGGGACCTGCGGCGATTCGACGGGGTCGGGGCTGGCATGGCGAGCGGCACGCTTGTCGTCCACGGCAACGTGGGGAGCTGGGCGGGCGCGGAGATGTCCGGCGGGGTGCTGCAGATCTTCGGAGACGCCGGCGCGCGGCTCGGCGCGGCCTATCCGGGCGCCCGGGCCGGGATGACCGGCGGCGAGATCGTCGTGTCCGGCGACGCCGGCGAGGAGGCCGGTGCGGGCATGCGGCGCGGACTGGTCGCGCTCGGCGGACGCGCCGGGGCCGGGGCCGGGCTGCGCATACTCGCGGGCACGGTGATCGCGCTCGGGGGAATCGGCGAGGAAGCCGGGCTCGGCAACAAGCGCGGCAGCCTGGTGTCGGGACGGCCGGTCGAGCCGTTGCCGGCGTACGCGTTCGCCGCCCGCCTGCAGCCCCCGGCGCTGCGGATGCAACTGCTCCGGCTGCGCGCGCTCGGGCTGACCGTGGACGAGCGGTTTCTCCGCGGGGTGTGGGCCAGGTGGTCCGGTGACCGGACCGAGCTCACCCGGGGGGAGCTCCTGCTCTTCGACGGGGAAAATGGCAGCCGATGAGCCTGTCGATGAACGACCGTACCGCCGCGATCGTCGATGCCATGGCCGCCGACGTCGACGCGCTGGGGATCGCCGTGCGCACGCTCGACTCGGGCGCCCGGCTGGTTGATTGCGGGGCTCAGGCGCGCGGCGGGATGCAGGCCGGGCTGGCCTTTGCCGCGGTCTGTATGGGCGGGCTGGGCCGGCCCGACCCCATCCCGGTCACGGTCGGGAACCGGACGTGGCCCGGTATCGGCATCGGGGTGGACCAGCCGGCGGCGGCGTGCCTGGCCGCGCAGTACGCCGGCTGGAAGCTCGAGCACGAAGATTTCTTCGCCATGGCCAGCGGCCCGGGGCGTGCCCTGGCCCGGGCCGAGGACCTGTTCGACGAGCTGGCCTGGCGCGAGGAGTCCGAGCAGGCCGTGCTCTGCCTGGAGACCCGCGCCGAGCCGCCCCCGGCGGTCGTCGAGAAGGTCGCGGAGCGCTGCGGGGTGGAGGCATCCGCGGTGACGTTCCTGATCGCTCCGACCGCCTCGGTGTGCGGCTCGGTCCAGATCAGCGCCCGCGTGGTCGAGACCGCGCTGCACAAGCTGCACGAGCTCGGCGTCGACCCGGCGCGCGTACGCCACGGCTGGGGCTGCTGCCCGATTGCCCCGGTGGCCAGGGACGACCCGGCGGCGATCGGGCGGACCAACGACGCGGTGCTCTACGGCGGCACCGTCCACCTGTGGATCGAGGGCTCCGACGACGAGGTCGCCGAGCTGGCGAGGAAGCTGCCATCGTCCGCGTCGGAGGCGTTCGGCACTCCGTTCGGAGAGCTGCTCAAGGCCGCCGGCGGGAACTTCTACGACATCGATCCGATGCTGTTCAGTCCGGCCGCTGCCACCCTGACCAGCACCGAATCTGGGCGGACGCATCACGGTGGCGGATTGGCGCCCGAGGTGCTCGAGCGCTCGTTCACGTCGTGACCGGATCGCTCCGCGTCGCCGTCCTGGGCGCTTCCGGGTCGTGGCACTCGCGCCGGCTGATCGACGGGCTGGCCGCTCGCGGGCACGAGGTGCTGGCCATCCCGGCCACCCGTCTGCGCTCGGAGATCGACGAGCACGGCGACGTGCATGTACTCGGGCCCGACGGCGCGAGGCTCGACGCGCTCGACCTCATGGTCGTCCGTGGGCTGCCCCGCGGATCGCTGGAGCAGGTCATCTTCCGGATGGACGCGCTGCACGTCCTCGCCGAGTTGGGTGTGCGCTGCGTGAACGCACCGCGAGCGATCGAGCGCACGGTGGACAAGTCCTGGGCGAGCGCCTTGCTGGTACGGGCCGGAGTCCCCACGCCTCCGACGATCGTCTGCGAGCGCTACGACGGCGCGATGCAGGCGTTCGAGCAGCTCGGAGGTGACGTCGTGATCAAGCCGCTGTTCGGCGCCATGGGCAACGGGATCGTCCGCGTCGAGGATCGTGACGTGGCCCATCGGGTGTTCCGCGCCCTCGAGCTCGAGCGAACCGTCTACTACGTGCAGCGAACCATCTTCGCCGCGGGCCGCCGTGATCTGCGCGTGCTCGTGGTCGGCGGCGCGGTCGCCGGCGCGATGGAGCGAATGACCGACTCATGGCGGGCCAACGTCGCCCGTGGTGCACGTCCGCGGACGGTGGCGCTGACCGAGACCGAGGCGGGTCTGGCCATCGCCGCCAGCGCCGCGGTCGGTGCGGACGTCGCCGGCGTCGACCTGCTGGTTTCGCCGGACGGGGAGACCGTCGTGGTCGAGGTCAACGGAATTCCCGGCTGGCAGGCGCTGCAGTCGGTGTGCGAACAGGACCTGACCGACGTGGTGGTGCGCGCCTGCGAGGCGCTGGTCACGGTGTGATCCGTCCCTCGTGCAGCGCGGTGGCGACCAGGGCGCCGGCCGCCCCCGCCGACTCGAGCGCGCGCAGGTCCTCGTCGCCGCGTACGCCGCCCCCGGCGTAGATCGCCGTCGTCGGCAGCACACCGGCCAGCTCGGCGACGGCATCGAGTGGAGGACCTTCCCGGCTGCCCACCCGGGCCAGGTCGATGACCAGTAGCTCTTTGACCTTCAGTGCCCGCGCCAGTGGTGCCGCGGCGGACGCGGCTTGGCCGGCCAGGCGCGGATCCTGTGAGATCAGCCGTCCGTCGCGCAGATCGACGCTGAGCACGAGCGGCGGCGCGGCGCCGTCCTGGGGCCGCGCGGCCGGCGCGCTCGGTCCGATCGACTCCGTGCCGAGAACGTTGCGGGCCGCTCCGGCACGCTTGAGCGCCGCCGCCCGCTCGGGGGGGGTGGCACCGGCGTCGACCCAGGGCTCCGCCACCGATGCGAGCGCCGCCAGGGTCGCCTCGTCGGCCGGCTCGCCGGCCAGCGCGTCGAGATCGGCGACGTACAGGGTCTTCGTTCGACAGAGAGCGCACAGCGCCCGCGCGACGGTGACCGGCTCGGCGCCCGCGACCAGCGGACTCTGGAGCGGCGCATATTCGGCGCGCCGCCCGCGGCGGGCGTGCACGACGACGCCTCCCTTGATGTCGATGACCGGAACGATTCGCATCGAGCGCGTCATGATGCCGCGATGGTCCCGGTGATCGGTCTCGACGTCGGCGGCGCCAACACCAAGGCGGCGGTGGTGGACGGCGCCGAGCGCGTGAGGATCGTCTCCGAGCCGTACGAGGTGTGGCGAGGGCCGGAGGCGATGTCTGGCGTGCTCGAGGACGTCGTCGGGCGACTCGGGCTTGACGGCGCGCCGGTGGCGATGACGACGACCGCCGAGCTCGTCGACGTGTTCGCGAGCAAGCGCGAGGGAGTGCTCCACGTGCTCTCGGCGGCGGAGCAGGCACTCGCCGGTCGCCGTGTGAGGATCTTGACCACCGCGGGCGAATTGATCGGCCTCGACCAGGCACGAGCCGCGCCGCTTCAGTGCGCCGCCGCCAACTGGATGGCCACCGCGCTGCTGGTGGCGCGCCGGCTGCCCGACGCGATCCTCCTCGATTGCGGCGGCACCACAACCGATCTGATCCCGATCGTCGATGGTCAGGTCGCGGCCCGGGGCCGGACCGACGTCGAGCGCCTGCTCGCCGGCGAGCTCGTCTACACCGGCGCGCTCCGCACGAACGTGGCCGCGGTGCTCTCGCACGTTCCGGTCGACGGCCGCCCCTGCCCGGTCGCCTCCGAGTTGTTCGCGATCACCGCCGATGCGCATCTGCTGCGGGGCAGCCTCGTCCCCGAGCAGTGCACGTGCACGTTTCCGGATGATCGCGGGACGTCGCCCGGCGAGGTCCGCTCGCGGCTCGCCCGCGTCGTCTGCGCCGACCCCGAGCAACTGGCCGACGGTGACGTGGAGGCGATCGCCGCCGCGGTCGAGGAGGCGCAGGTAGCCGTGATCGCCGCCGCGCTCGGGCGCGTGGCCGCGCGGCTCCCCGCCGGGGTCCCGGTGCTCGCGGTCGGCGTGGGTGCGTTCTTGGCCCGCGCCGCGGCGGCGCGCTGCGGGCTGAGCGTCCACGATCCCGCCGGGCCGTTCGCGGGCCAATCGGGAGACGTCGCGCCCGCGGTCGCGCTTTCGGTGCTGGGCCGTGAGTGACCGGCGCCCGGTGGTCGTCAAGGTCGGCGGCGGCCTGCTCCGCGCCCAAGGGCTCGAGGGACTGCGTCGGGGGTGTGGCGAGGCGCTCGAGCTGGCCCGGGATCGGCCGGTGCTCGTCATTCCCGGGGGAGGACCGTTCGCGGATGCCGTGCGCGCCGTCGACGCGCACGTGGGGCTGGGCGACGAGGTGGCGCATCGCCTGGCGCTCCAGGCGATGGATCAACTCGGCGTGCTGCTGGCGCCTCTGCTGCCCGGGGCGGAGTTGCTGGCTGAGCTGGTCGCGCCGCGCCGGCTCGGCCTGCTGACGGTGACGCCCGCATTCGAGTCTCACTCCGATGTGCCGGCGTCGTGGGATGTGACCAGCGACTCCCTGGCCGTGCTCGCCGCCGGTGCGATCGGCGCCGAGGAGGCGATCCTGCTCAAAGCGGTCGATGGGGCGGGGGTCGATCCCTACCTCCCCACCGCCGCGCGCCGGACGGGGGTCACGGTGACGGTCCGGGCACCCCGCTAGTCGCCGAACTTTGGCGATCCAGCTAACACATTCGTAGCTCCAGCGCCAAAGTCCTGGAGCTCGGCCGCGGCGGCCGCGACCAACTCGGCGTCGAGCTCCGCGCGGCGGTCGCCGCTGCGGCAAACCGCCGAGCGCACGCCAACCACATCGGCCACGACGCGACGCAACTCCCCGCGCCGCAGCTGGCCGGCCACCCCGAAGAGCCCGCCTGCCCCGTGGGTCCGGTCGATCAGGTCGGCCAGCTCTGCCTCGGACAGCCAGGCGTACAGGCCGCGGCCGTCCTTGACGAACGTATCGACGAGCGCGCCGGCAATACCCGTCCGCTCGACCAGCGCCGGAAGCCAGGCGGGCGCCAGGGCCGGGGGATCGAGCGCTTCGGCGTCCGCGTAGGCGGCGGCGATCACTCCGGTGCCCGGAGCCACCGCGTCGGCGACCGCGCCCATCATCGCCGCCGCGCGCTGTAGCT
>JAFAWR010000393.1 GCA_019241635.1 Solirubrobacterales bacterium | reverse complement strand
CGCGCGCCGGCACCCGCCTCCGCATCGGCACCCGCCCGCCCGCCGGCCGGCGGCACCGCCCAGCCGATCCGCGGCGGCGCCGCGGCGCTCGCCCGCTACATGGATGAGAGCCGCTCGATCCCCACCGCGACGTCCTTCCGGACCCTGACCGTCAGCGTGCTCGAGCAGCGGCGCGCGCAGCTCAAGGACGCCGGGCAGCGCGTCTCGTTCACGCACCTCATCGCCTACGCGATCGCCCGGGTGGCCACCGCGGACATGGCGGTGATGGCCCACCACTTCGCCGAGATCGACTCAAAGCCGCACCGGGTCGACGACGGCGCGTGCAATCTCGGTCTGGCCGTCGACGTCGAGAAGAAGGACGGCACGCGCACGCTCATGGTGCCGGTCATCCGCGACGCCGGGCGCCTGAGCTTCGCCGAGTTCCTCGAGGGCTATAACGCCCTGGTCGAGAAGGCGCGGACCAACACCCTGACCGCGGACGACCTGACCGGCGCGAACATCTCGCTGACCAACCCCGGCGGGATCGGGACCATCGCCTCTGTCCCGCGGCTGATGGTCGGCCAGGGCACGATCATCGCCACCGGCGCGATCGGCTACCCGCCGGGCCTGGGAGCGATCGGCGCGGCGATTGGCGCCGAGAAGGTCATGACCATGACCTCCACCTACGACCACCGGATCATCCAGGGCGCCGAGTCAGGTCGCTTCCTGCAGCGGATCGAAGCGCTGCTGCAGGGCGAGGAGGGCTTCTACGAGCGCGTGTTCGGCGATCTCGGGCTGGCCCTCCCGGCGCTCGCCCCGACTGCCGCCGCCGCCCCAGCCCCCGCCACCCAAGCCGCCGCCACGGCGGTCGCCCCGGCTCCGGCCACGGTCCCCGACGAGGAGCTCCTCCAGGCCGTGCAGGCGGCGACCTCGCTGCTCAAGGCCCACCGCACCCACGGCCATCTCGCGGCGCGGCTCGATCCGCTCGGCCGCGAGCCCGAGGGCGATCCTGCGCTGGACCCCGAGCCGCTCGGACTGAGCCCGGAGCTGATGGAGCGCATCCCCGCCCGGATCCTCCGCATGTATGTGCCCGGCCAGACGCTGGCCGACGCGCTGCCCCACCTGCGCGAGACCTATTGCGGGCCGATCGCCTACGAGATCGAGCACATCGCCTCGCACCGCCAGCGCCTGTGGCTGCGTGAGGCGATCGAGTCCGGCCGCTTCCGCGCCCCGCTCGACACCGAGGAGCAGACCACTCTGCTGCGCCGCCTCACCGAGGTCGACGCGCTCGAGCGCTTCATGCACAAGGCGTACCTCGGTCAGAAGCAGTTCTCGATCGAGGGCCTCGACATGACCGTCCCGATGCTCGATGAGCTGATCCAGCTCGCCGCCACCCGGGGCGGGCGCGAGGTCGTCATCGGGATGGCCCACCGGGGGCGGCTGAATGTGCTCGCCCACAACCTGGGCCGGGCCTACGGCTCGATCTTCGCCGAATTCGAGGGCTCCTCGACGCTCGAGGCGATCACCACGATCCCGCAGGGCGGCACCGGCGACGTCAAGTACCACCACGGCGCCCAGGGCTCCTACCAGCTGCCCAGCGGCGAGTCGATCATCGTCCGCCTCGAATCCAATCCGAGTCACCTCGAGTTCGTCGCCCCGGTCGCGGCCGGCGCCACGCGCGCCGCGCAGACCACCCGCCAGGGGCCGCACGCCAACCGCGAGACCAACGCCGCGGTGCCGGTGATCCTGCACGGCGACGCCGCCTTCCCGGGGCAGGGCGTGGTCGCCGAGACGCTCAACCTCCAGGCCATCGACGGCTACACGATCGGCGGCACGATCCACATCATCCAGAACAACCAGGTGGGCTTCACCACCGACCCCGACGACTCGCGCTCCACCCATTGGGCGTCCGACCTGGCCAAGGGCTACGACGTGCCGATCATCCACGTCAACGCCGACGACGTCCCGGCCTGCATCGCCGCGGTCAGGCTGGCCTTCGCGTTCCGCCAGGAGTTCGGGCACGACGTGCTCATCGACCTGATCGGCTATCGCCGCTTCGGCCACAACGAGGCCGATGAGCCGGCCTACACCCAACCCGAGATGTACCAGGTGATCAAGCAGCACCCGCCGGTGCGCGAGCTGTTCGCCCGTCAGCTGATCGAGCAGGGGGTGGTCTCCGAACAGGAGTCGACCGAGCTGACCGATCAGGTGTGGGAGGTGCTCACGAGCGCCCACCAGGAGCTCAAGGACCGGATCGCCGCTGCGAAGGACGTCCGCCACGCCACCGGCGAGTACGAACTCGACCGCACCCCCTCGCCCGAGGTCAATACCGCGGTGGCCACCGATCGCCTGCGTGTCCTCAACGACGAGCTGCTGGCCGTCCCGGACGGGTTCACCATCCATCCCAAGCTCATCCGCCAGCTCGAACAGCGGCGCGAGGTCTTCTCCGGCGACGGCGACGGCGGCGGCGACGGCGCCCCGGGCAGCGGGATCCTCTGGGCGCACGCCGAGGCGTTGGCCTTCGCGTCGCTGCTCACCGAGGGGATCCCTATCCGCCTGACCGGCCAGGACTCAGAGCGCGGCACGTTCAGCCAGCGCCACCTGGTCCTGCACGACCCCAAGACCGGCCAGGAGCACTGCCCGATCCAGCACCTGCCCGGATCGCTGGCGCCGATGGAGCTGCACAACAGCCCGCTGTCGGAGATGGGTTGCCTCGGGTTCGAGTACGGCTATTCGCAGGAGGCGCCCGAGACGCTGGTGCTGTGGGAGGCGCAGTTCGGCGACTTCGCCAACAGCGCGCAGGTGATCATCGACCAGTTCATCGTCTCGGGCCTGGCCAAGTGGGGCCAGACCTCCCGCCTGACCCTGCTGCTCCCCCACGGCTACGAGGGGTCGGGCCCCGAGCACTCATCGGCCCGGCTCGAGCGCTTCCTCCAGCTCGCCGCCGAGGGCAACAT
>JAFAWR010000310.1 GCA_019241635.1 Solirubrobacterales bacterium | reverse complement strand
AGTGTGGCGAGCAGGCGGGACGCCGTGCTCGGCGAGAGCTCGGCGGCGCGAGCGAGCTGGCTAAGGGTGCCGCCGTTCTGCGCGACGGCGCTCAGCAGCGACAGCGCGCGTTCCACGGTACGAGTTCCCGATTCGGCCATTGCTTGCGCGGAGGACTTTACCGTAGGATGAAACGCCTTGTCACTAGACGGCAATAGGCGCCTCGCGGGTGCGGCGCGCCGCTCCTACCGAGGCAACCACCACCAGCGCGATCCCCACCACCGCCCGGGCCGTGAGCCCCTGCCCGAGGGCGATGAACCCGGCCAGGGCCGCCACGGCCGGCTCGATGCTCATCAGCACGCCGAACACGGCCGGGTCGATGCGCCGGAGCGCCTCGTTCTCAAACGAGTAGGGGATGGCCGAGGAGAGAAGCCCGACGGCGGCGCCGAGCAGGAGCGACCGGGGCTCGAGCAGGTGCGAACCGCCTTGACGGACGCCCAGCGGGATCATCAGCACAGTGGCCACGCACATGGCCAGCGACAGCCCGGTCGCACCCTCGAACGCCTGGCCCACCCGCGCGTTGATCAGGATGTAGGCGCCCCAGAAGCCGCCGGCCAGCAGAGCCAGCGCGACACCGAGGCCGTCCAGGTGATGCACGCCACCCTGGGTCAGCGCGAGGATCCCGGCGGCGGCCAGTCCGACCCAGAGCAGGTCGAGCGGGCGGCGCGAGCCGGCGATCGCGACGATCAGCGGGCCGATGAACTCGAAGGTGACCGCGATGCCCAGCGGGATGCGGTGAATCGCCGAATAGAACGTGAAGTTCATGCTGGCCAGCACGAAGCCGAACAGGCCCGCGAGCAGGAGATCCCGTCGCGAGCGCCCGCGCCATCGCGGCCGCCACAGCGGGATCAGGATGACCGTCCCGCCCAGCAGGCGAAGCCACACCGCGCCGCCCGGTCCGATCTGCGCGAACAGCGTGACCGCGATCGCCGCGCCGAACTGCACCGACGCGATCGCCCCCAGTACGAGCGCGGGCGAGGGAGCCGGCGCGAGCAGTGCCATACGGCGCGAGGCGGTCGCTGTCTGACCTGTAGCCACGGAGGTCGATGCTAATGAGCGGCGCGATCATCCTCGACGGCGCGACGCTCACCCCGGCGGCCGTGGCGAGCGTGGCCCGAGATGGCACGCCCGTCGAACTGGACCCCGCGGCCCGCGCGCGCAACCAGGAAGCCCACGCCGCGATCGCCAAGCTGCTCGAACGCGGCGACCCGCTGTACGGCGCCACCACCGGCGTCGGCGCCCTGCGCGACCGGACGATCGAAGACGCCGACCGCGAGCGCTTTCAGTGGAACCTGCTCCGCAGCCACGCCGTGAGCGCCGGGCGGCCGGTCGAGCCGGAGCTGGTCCGAGCCGGAATGGCGGTGCGCGCCAACCAGCTCGGCGGAGGGGGCGCGGGCGTTGCGCCGGAGCTGCTCGACCGGCTCGTGAGCGCCCTGAACGCTGGCGTGACCCCCCTGACCCGCGAGCTTGGCTCGCTCGGCACCGGCGATCTGCCGGCTCTGGCCGACATCGCGCTGACCCTGCTCGGCGAGGGAAAGGTGTGGCGCGGCAACGAGCTCATCGACGCTCCGCCTCCGCAGACGGCGATCGAGCTCGGTCTGCGTGACGCGCTCGGCTTCATGAGCTCGAACGCGATGACCGCGGGACACGCCGCGCTGATCGTGGTCGACGCACGCGCGCTTCAGGCCCGCTGGCTCGAGGTCGCGGCACTGTCCTTCGAGGCGCTGCACGCCGATCCCGTCGTGCTCGACCCGCGCGTGCAGGCCGCCCGCCGGGCGCGCGGCCAGGCCGCCGTGGCCGCCCGCATGCGCGAGCTCCTGGCCGGAGCCCCGTTCGATCCGCGCAGCCCGGACCGCCTCGTCCAGGACCCGTATCCGTTCCGCGTGCTGCCGCAGGTCGACGGGGTGGCCCACGACGCGCTCGATGGTCTCGACGAGGTCGTCGGACGGGAGCTGAACGCCCGGCCCGAGAACGCCCTGATCCACGAGGGGCGGGCCTATCCCACCGGCAACTTCCATGCCGCCGAGCTGGGCGCTGGGCTCGACGCGCTGCGGGCGGCCTTCGGCCACTCGGCGTCGCTGATCGCCGGTCGCGTGAGCGCGCTGCTCGACCCGCGTATGAGCGGCCTGCCCCCGTTCCTGGCCGGCGATCCCGGTCCGGACTCCGGCCACATGATGCTCGAGTACACCGCGCACGCGGCGGCGGCGGAGATCCGCTCATTGGCCACGCCGATGGCGGTGCAGAGCGTTTGGGCCTCGCTCGGGGTGGAATCCCACGCCAGCCTCGCGGCGACCGCAGCGACCCGTACCGCCGAGATGGTCCACGCGATGAACGTGCTGGTGGCCACCGAGCTGGCCGTCGCGGTGCGGGCGCTGCGGATGGCCGACCGCGTCCCGCGCGGCGCCGGCGTTCGAGCCCTTTACGCGACCGCCGTGCAGACGATCGCGCCCGGCACCGAGGACCGCGCCTTCGGGGGCGACGTCGAAGCCGCCCGTCGCGTGCTGGCCGCGCGCAGCGCGCGGTAGCCTGGGAAGCACCAGAGCGACTTGGAAAGGACTGACATGGGCGTGCAGGAAAAGGAGCAGCTGTGGGGCGGTGAGACCACCAAGGCGGTGGAGAACTTCCCGGTCTCGGGCGAGCGGGTCCCGATCCCCGTCATCCACTGGCTGGGCCGGATCAAGGGCGCGTCCGCGCGCGTGAACGCCGAGCTCGGCCTGCTTGACGAGGACAAGGCGAACCGGATCGCCGCGGCCGCCGATCGGGTGGCCGAGGGCGAGTTCGACGACCAGTTCCCGATCGACGTGTTCCAGACCGGCTCCGGCACCTCCTCGAACATGAACGCCAACGAGGTGATCGCCGCCCTGGCCGGCGACGACGTGCACCGCAACGACGACGTCAACATGGGTCAG
Source organism: Solirubrobacterales bacterium (assembly GCA_019241635.1). Taxonomy (GTDB): domain Bacteria; phylum Actinomycetota; class Thermoleophilia; order Solirubrobacterales; family Solirubrobacteraceae; genus Palsa-465. The sequence continues at coordinate 8,836 of JAFAWR010000310.1, read as the reverse complement.
TCGTCCAACGACGTGTTCCCCTCGGCGGTTCACCTGGCCGCGCTCGACACGGCAACCAACCAGCTTCTCCCCGTGCTCGACCAGCTCGAGGCGTCGTTCGCCGCCAAGGCGGACGAGTTCAAGGACTACGTGAAGTCGGGCCGCACTCACCTGATGGATGCCGTGCCGGTCACGCTCGGCCAGGAGTTCTCGGGCTACGCGGCGCAGGTCCGCCTGGGCGCCCGGCGGATCAAGAACGCTCTGCCCCAGGTGGCGCAGATCCCGCTCGGCGGCACCGCCACGGGCACGGGGATGAACACGCATCGCGAGTTCGCCGGCCGCGTCCGGACGCTGCTCACCGAGGCGACCGGCCTGGAGATCCGCCCGCCCGAGGATCCGTTCGAGGCCCAGGGCAACCGAGACGCGCTGGTCGAGCTCTCGGGCGCTCTGAAGGTGCTCGCGGTCTCGCTGACCAAGATCGCCAACGACCTGGCCTGGATGGGCTCCGGGCCGCGCACCGCGATCGGCGAGATCCTGCTCCCCGAGCTCCAGAAGGGTTCCTCGATCATGCCCGGCAAGGTCAACCCGGTGATCCCCGAGGTCGTCCTGCAGATCTCCGCTCAGGTCATCGGCAACGACACCGCGATCACCGTGGCGGGGACTCAGGGCAACTTCGAGCTCAACGTGCGCGTGCCGCTGATCGCCCGCAACCTGCTCGACCAGATCCGCCTGCTGACCAGCGGCTGCCGGATCTTCGCCGAGAAGTGCGTCGACGGAATCAAGGCCAACGAGGACGGCCTGCGTCGCTCGGCGGAGATGACGCTGTCGGCGGCCACGGCGCTGAACCCCTACATCGGCTACGACAAGGGCGCGGAGATCGTCAAGCAGGCCGCCGATTCCGGGCGGCCGCTGCGCGACGTGGCGCTCGAGCTCGGCGTCGACGAGGCGACCTACGACAAGGCCATGGACCTGCGCACAATGGCCCAGGGGAATCTGTAGATCAGCTCGGCAAGGTCCGAGGCAGGCCGAAGCGACCGAGGAGCGCGGCGCCGGCGAACCGCGTGAGGTGCGAGACCCGGTCGCCGTCGAGCGTCAGCACGATCACGCCAACCCCGCGGAGGACACGGGGGTGGGCGTCGCCGATGTAGTGCCCGAACGCGGGCTGTCCGTTCGCCCGCGTGGCCACGAGATGGTCGGTGCGTTCGACACGGGCCCCGAACGCGTGCGTGAAGAAATCGGCGATTGCGGCGACGCCTTGGTACTCGAACGGCTCCGGCGGCATCGTCACCCAGGCGTCGTCGGTCAGCAGCTCGACCAGCTGCTCGACGCTGCCGTTCTCGAACGCGTCCGCGAACCGGCCGACGATCTCGCGCTCGCTGGCAGAACCGGGTAGCCGCACGCGCTCGCGGGCCGGCGGGCAACTCGCTTCGAGCGTGGCTCGCGCGCGCTGGAGCGCGCTGTTGACTGACGTCTCGGTGGTGGCGAGCATCGCCGCGACCTCGGAGGCCCGGTAGCCGAGCACATCGCGCAGCACCAGCGCAGCGCGCTGGCCGGGAGGCATGCGCTGGAGCGCGGTCACGAACGCGAGACCGACCGCCTCGCGCGCCTCGTAGCGGGCGTCGGGGCCCGGGGCGGCGTCGGGCACCCCTTCAAGTAGCGCATCCGGGTAGGGCTCGAGCCATGGAATCTCGCCGTAGCGCGTCGGGCGGGGCGGCTCGAACGACAGCGGCCGGGGCTCCTGGGGGCGGCGCGCTCCATCGCGCAGCACGTTCAGGCACCGGTTCGTGGCGATCGTGTAGAACCACGAGCGCAGCGACGCGCGCTCCTCGAACCCGTCAAGCCCACGCCAGGCTGACAAGAGCGTCTCCTGAAGGGCGTCCTCGGCGTCCTGCACCGAGCCGAGGATGCGGTAGCAGTGGACCTGAAGCTCGCGACGGAACGGGTCGGTCAGCTCCGCGAAGGCCTGCTCGTCGCCGGCGCGGGCACGTCGGAGCGTGGTCTCGGTCATGGGCTGATCGTGTCACGGGGCATCGCTGACGAGACACCAGCCCGCGCGGGAACTCATCGGTGAGTTTCCGCCAGGCCCTGTGTCTCAAGGGGCGATGACTCAAACGAAGGAGGACGACATGAGGACAAGCCCTCGCTGGGTACTCGGCGTGGCTTCGGTGGCGTCACTGATGGTCGCGCTCGACATGCTGGTGGTCACCACGGCGCTTCCCGCCATCCGCGCGCATCTCGGGGCCTCGATCGCCCAGCTCGAATGGACGGTCAACGCCTACACGATGAGCTTCGCGGTGCTGCTCATGACCGGTGCGGCACTGGGCGACCGCTTCGGGCGCCGGCGGATGTTCGCGGCCGGACTGGGGCTGTTCTCGCTAGCTTCGGCCGCCTGCGCGCTGGCCCCGAACGTGGGCCTGCTGATCGCCGCGCGCGCGGTTCAGGGCGCTGGGGCGGCGCTGGTGATGCCTCTCGCGCTGACCCTGATCGGCGCCGCCTTCGGACCCGAGGAGCGGGCCCGGGCGCTCGGCGTGTTCAGCGGCGTGACCGGGCTGGCCGTGCTCGGCGGTCCAGTCCTGGGCGGCGCGATCACGCAGGGCATCGCCTGGCAGTGGATCTTCTGGGTCAACGTGCCGATCGGCCTGCTCACAATCCCGGTCGTGTTCGCGCGAGTGGGTGAGAGCTTCGGGCCACGCCGCGCCCCGGACGCCATCGGCCTGACCCTGGTCAGCCTCGCCGCGTTCGGGATCGTGTGGGGGCTGGTGCGCGGCAATTCGGCAGGCTGGGGCAGCCTCGAGGTGGTGGGAACACTGATCGCGGGCGTCCTGCTGGCCGGCGGCTTCGTGGCCTGGGAGCGCCGCACGGCCGCGCCGATGCTCCCCACGGCGCTGTTCCGCTCGCGCCCGTTCTCGGCGGGTAACGCGGCGGTGTTCTTCATGTTCGGGTCGCTGTCCGGGGCGGTGTTCTTCATGGCCCAGTTCCTCCAGACCGCGCAGCACCACGGCCCGCTGGCCGCGGGGATCCGGCTGCTGCCCTGGACCGCGACCCTGTTCGTGGTGGCCCCGCTGACCGGCGCCCGGATCGGCCGGGTGGGCGAGCGGCCGTTCGCGGTGGCCGGGCTGCTGCTCCAGGCGGCCGGGATGGGCTGGATCGCGCTGGTCGCGGGACCCGACGTGGCCTACGCTCGGTTGATCGTGCCGCTGGTCATGGCCGGCGCGGGTGTATCGATGGCGCTCCCGGCGATTCAGAACGCCGTGGTCGGCTCGGTGGCGCCGGCCAGCCTGGGCCAGGCGTCGGGCACGTTTAACACGCTCCGCCAGCTCGGCGGCGTGTTCGGGGTGGCTGCCTTGGTCGCCGTGTTCACCGGCTCGGGCGGCTACGCCACGCCGCAACTGTTCAGCCAGGGGTTCACCGCGGCGATCGCCGTCAGCGCCGGGCTGTCCTTGCTGGGCGCTGCGGCCAGCCTCGGGCTGCCCAGGCGAGTACCTGACGCGGCGGGCGCCACGGTGCCGAGCCGTCCGGGCCTTGCCGCTATCGAATAGGGAGTGGCCGGCGGGCCGTCGGCGCGTGCTGGGCGATCCGCGCGGGCTGGCGGCCCTGACGCCCCGGGCGCCAGACTCGCAGGTACTGCGCGACCACGTAGGAGCCGATCACGAGCACAAGGGCGCCGAGCTGCGCGGCGAACGTCTGCCAGTTGTTGAACAGGCTAAGCCAGGTCACCATCCAGCCGGGAATCGTGAGCCCGTGAATCTGGGTGGTGCCGATCCAGCCGGCGAGCTGCATCTCGTTGACCTCCTCGCCGACCTGGACGAGGAGCACGAACAGGAGCAGCACGCCGGTGATGATCAGCAACCGTCGGTAGGGCAAGCGCTGGTGCAGAGCGAAGGTCAGCGTGCCGACCGCAGCGGTGAACAGCAACCCGATGACCACGCCCTCGAGCACGACGCTCGCGCCGTAGATCTCGCGGAGGTTCTGGAGGAAGACGACGACCTCGAAGCACTCGCGATAGACGGACGTGAAGCCCAATAGCGCGAGCCCGAGCAGCATCCGGCGCTTGGCGGCGTCGCCGTCGACGCCGAGCAGGCCGCGGCGGCGGCGGTGGTGATGGGAGATCCACCCGGTCCAGTAGACCTTGTGGAAGAACCAGTTCATCACGAGCAGGAGGACGATCAGCGCCGGAATTCCGGTGGCGGCCTGGATCGAGAGCTCCGAGCCGTGGAAGCGGCCGATTAGCCAGACCACGCCGAACCATGTGAGCACGCCCGCGCCGAGCGCGAGCCCGCCGCCGGCGGCCACCGGCCGGCGGTAGATCCGGTTGGCGCCGAGAAAGCTGGCGGTGATCGCGGCGAGGACGAGGATCGTCTCGAGACCCTCGCGGAAGACGAGGATCGCGCTGTCGATGACCACGGTGGTGTTGGCCAGCCGGTGTCCGCCGGACGCACTGGTCGGATCCGGCGTGCCGCCGCGGGCGTGCCAGCTGATCACGACCAGCGTGACGGTCACCGCGAGCGCCAGGACCGTCCAGAGGTAGAAGGTGGCGCGCTCGCCGGGTCGTTTCGCGGTCACCCGCCGCACCGTAGCACACATTAGGGCACCCTAATTAGGGTGCCCTAGTCAGGTGGCGACGGTCTCGGCGCCGAGCTGCTCGGAGATGGCCACATCGACGGAGTAGTCGATCGGGACCACGATCACCGAGGGTACGTCTTTTGCCAGGGCCTCGCCGAGCAGCCGGGGGAAGTCCTCGGCGCTCTGGCAGCGCCATGCCGGCACGCCGAACGCCTCGGCCAGCTTGACGAAGTCCGGGTTGCCGAAGTCGACCCCGAAATGGCGGCCGAACTTCTTGTCCTGCTTCCAGACGATCGAGCCGAACTGGGCGTTCTCCCAGATCACGTTGACCACGGCGGTCTTCAGGCGCGCCGCGGTCTCGAGCTCCTGCGAGTTCATCAGGAAGCCACCGTCGCCGCTCACCGCGACCACGTTGCGGTCGGGGTGCACGAGCTTCGCGCCGATCGCGGTGGGCAGGGCAAAGCCCATGCCGGCCAGGCCGTTGGCGATCAGGACCGTGCCCGGTTCATGGGCGGGGAACATGCGCCCGATCCACAGCTTGTGCAGTCCGACGTCCGAGACGAGGATGTCGTGACGGCCGAGGGCCTGACGGAGGTCCCAAAGGGCGCGGGGCGGGCGGACCGGAAAGTGGTCGTCGTGACGGGCGTCGTTCAATGCCCCCATCACCACCTCGTGGAGCCGGCTGGTCCCCGCCGTGGTCTGGCTACGCGTGCACGCGGCGGCAAGACGGGCCAGCACATGCGCGACGTCGCCGATCAGCTCGACGTCGGGTATGAAGTTCTGGTCGACCTCGGCCGCGACGCTGTCGATCACGATGATTTTCTTGTCGCGGCCCGGATTCCAGTTCTTCGGCGAATGCTCGACCAGGTCGTAGCCGATGGCGATCACCAGGTCGGCGTCGTCAAAGCCGGCCATCTCGTAGTCGCGGGCCTGGAGGCCGACCGTGCCGAGCGCCTTGGGGTCTTCGTAGTCGATCAGACCCTTGGCCATGAAGGTCTCGGCTACCGGGATGCCGGTGTTGTGGACGAACGAGCGCAACGCCCGGGCGGCGTGGCCCCGGATGGCGCCGTTTCCGGCCAGCGCCAGCGGGTTCGCGGCCGCGTCGATGAGGTCGGCCGCGCGCTGGAGCTCGCGACTGCCCGGCTCGGGCTGGACCGGGGCATGGCGGGGCAGGGGCGACGCGTCCAGCGGCCGGCCCATCACGTCCTCTGGCAGCTCGAGGTGAGTCGCCCCAGGCTTCTCCGCCTCGGCCACCGCGAAGGCCTTGCGGACCACCTCGGGGATGATCTCCGGGGCCCCCACGCGAGCGTTCCATTTAACGATTGGGCGCAGAATGCCGATGAGATCTATGTACTGGTGGGATTCCTTGTGCATGCGCTCGATGTCGGACTGCCCGGTCAGGGCGACGAGAGGGGCGCGATCCAGGAACGCGTCGGCCACGGCAGTGACCAGATTCGTCGCTCCTGGGCCAAGGGTCCCCAGACATACGCCGGCCCGGCCGGTTAGCCGGCCGTAGGCATCGGCCATGTAGGCCCCGCCCTGCTCGTGGCGGACGGGGACGAACTGGATCGATGAGTCGGCCAAGGATTCATTGAGGTCGAGGGTCTCCTCGCCCGGGATCCCGAAGACGTACTGAACCCCCTCCGCCTCCAGGCACTCGACGAAAACTTCTGAAGCCTTGCGTTCGCCCATCTCGCCACCGTATCTAACCGAATCCACACATGGCGCCGCCGCAACCCGGCGCGGCCAGGTGTGTCTGCGTCTGAGGATGCGCGTAGTGGCGGTGGGGTTGTCGATCATGGCGGCGCTGGTCCTGGCCGGACCGGCGTCGGCTGCCAGCACCCTGTACATCAAGGGTGGCGGCTACGGCCACGGGATCGGCATGAGCCAGTACGGGACCTACGGCTACGCGCTGCATGGCTGGACCTACAAGCAGATCCTCGCCCACTACTACACCGGCACCCAGATCGGCACGACCAGTCCCAGCCAGACCGTGCGGGTTCTGCTGGGCAGCGGCTCGGCCGCCTTCGCCGGCGCCACCCAGGCCGGCGGCAAGCAGCTGAATCCGAGCCTGACCTACGACGTCGTCCCGCTGGCCAACGGGCAGCTCGCCCTGGTCAACCAGACCACCCACAAGCAGGTGGGTAAGTTCAGCGCTCCCCTGACCGCGACCGGTCCCGCGCCCCTGAGCCTGGCCGGCCTGGGCGCCTACCGCGGCTCGCTCGAGTTCCGGCCCACCGGCTCAGGCGGCGTGTACACGGTTGACGTGATCGGACTCGACGACTACGTCCGCGGCGTGATCGCGGCCGAGATGCCCTCGAGCTGGTCGCCCGAGGCGCTGAAGACGCAGGCGGTGGCGGCGCGCACGTACGCGATCACCACCGACGTGGCCGGGACCTTCTACAACCTCTATCCCGACACCCGCTCGCAGATGTACCGGGGCGTGTCGGCCGAGACGCCGGCCACCGACGCCGCGGTGGCCGCCACCGCCGGCCAGGTCGTCACCTACAACGGCGCGCCGGTCGTCACCTACTTCTTCTCGAGCTCCGGCGGCTACACCGAGAACATCGAGGACGCCTGGCCCGGCGCCAGCGCCTCCCCGTGGCTGCGCGGCGTCGACGATCCCTACGACGGCGCCGGCGGCGATCCCTATCACCACTGGACCCGTCAGCTCAGCTTGACGGCGGCGGCCAGGCAGCTCGGCGGCCTGGTCAAGGGCAAGCTGGTGGGGATCCGCGTGACCAAGCAGGGCGCCTCTCCCCGGATCATGGCCGCGCAGGTGATCGGGACCGGCGGCGCCACCACGGTCACCGGGGCCCAGCTCCAGGGCGCCTTCGGCCTGCTCAGCACCTGGGCCAGCTTCACCACGCTCTCGGCCGGCGCCGGACACATCCCGGCGAGCGCCGGGGTGCACGCGGCCAGCGACCTCGCGGTCATCACCCAGCTCAAGCAGGCCTTCGGGCTCGCCGGCGAGACGATCTCGGTGCTGCGGGGCAGCGTGGTCCCGGCCGAGCAGGGCGACACGATCACCGTGCAGGCCCAGGCCGGCAAGGGCTGGCACGCGACCGGCAGCGTCCGGCTGTCCCGCGGCGGCGCCTACAGCGTCGCCGTGCCCGGCCCGGGGGTCTACCGCACGGTCTACCGCGGTCTCGACGGTCCGTCGGTCGTGGTTCGCTAGCCGCGGGCGGCGCGGACCCATTAGCCTCGGGCGCGATGCCCGGCCCGCTCCTCGCCGTCGACGCGCCGTTCGTGCTCTACCGCTCGTTCTACGCGCTGCCCGACTCGATCCACGGATCGGTGGGACGGCCGGTCAACGCCCTGCTCGGCGCGAGCAATCTGCTGCTGCGGATCGCCGCCGACCAGGCCCCGCGCGCAATCGTCCTGTGCTTCGGCGCCGAGGCCGCGGCCTACCGGACCGAGCTGTTCCCGGCCTACCACGCCGACCGGCCACCGGTCCCCGACGACCTGGCCTGGCAGTTCGAGCGCGCGCCCGACCTGTTTCGCGCCTTCGGCTGGGAGGTCGAGTCCTCCCCCGACCTCGAGGCCGATGACCTCCTCGGCGCGCTGGCCACGGTCGAAACCGAGGCGGGCGGACGGGCGTTGATCATGACCGGCGACCGCGACATGTTCCAGTGCGTCGGCGAGCGCGTCTCGATGCTGCTGCTCAAATCCGGGCTCAGCGGCTTCGAGGAAATGGACCCCGCCGCGGTGCGAGCTCGCTACGGGGTGGGGCCGGAGCTGGTGCCCGACTTCATCGCGCTGCGCGGCGACCCTTCGGACGGGCTACCGGGCGCGGCCGGGATCGGCCCGAAGACCGCCGCCACCCTGCTCGAGAAATACGGCTCGCTCGAGGGCGCGATCGCCGGCGCCGACGGCGAGCGTCCCAAGATCGCCCAGGTCTTGAAGGAGTCGGCGGATGAGCTGCGCGCCTACCGAGACATCGCAACGCTGCGGCCCGCGCCGGTCAAGCGGCCGCCCGACCGCGCCACCGACCTGGCCGGCGGGGCGGCCGCGGCGCGCGAACTCGGGCTGAACCGGCTGGCCGAGCGGCTTCTGAGCGCCGGAAGCGTCGCGGATCTTTGATTCGCCCCGACGCGACAAATCTGCCGTTCGCCGAGTCCCACAGGGCCAGTGGCAGTTGACTCGCGCTATACGCGAGTGAACCGCCATTCACCTAGAGGGGGGTCGCCGAGTGGCGGTTTGGTCGCTCTGAGCGGCCGCCGACACCGGGCAGGTCTGCCCGTCGCGCTCGCAGGCATCGAAGCTGCACAGGCGGCAGATCCGGCGAAGGTCC
>JAFAWR010000182.1 GCA_019241635.1 Solirubrobacterales bacterium | reverse complement strand
ACTTCGAGTCCCGCTACGAGATTGGCCGCACGCGGTTCGTGTGTCCGGCGGCGCTGGACGAGTCGATCGAGGCCCGCGCGAGCGCGATTGCCCTCGAGGTCTACGCGCTGCTCGGTTGCTCGGGATTCGCCCGGGTGGATCTGATGCTCGAGGCCGAGACCGACGAGCTGTACGTGCTCGAGGCCGACGCAATTCCGGGGCTGACCGAGACCAGCCTGCTGCCCCAGGCCGCCGATGCGGCCGGGATCGGCTTCGACGAGCTGATCGAGCGGATCGTCGCCGCGGCCGACGCCTACTCGCCCGCGAAGTCCTCGGGCGTCACGTGATCGAGGAAGTCCTTGAACTTCTCGACGACTTCCTCGGTGTCCTCGACCTCGTGCTCGAACTCGATCGCCGACTCGGCGATGACCTCGTCCGCGGCATAGATCGGCGCGCCGGCGCGCACGGCCAGGGCCAGGGCGTCTGACGGACGCGAGTCGATCTCGAGCTCACGGCCGTTGACCCGCAGGCTGATCGACGCGTAGAAGGTGTTCTCGCGCAGCTCGGTGACCGCCACGCGCGTGCTCTCCACGTCCAGCTCGCCGAGCACGTCGGAGAGAAGGTCGTGGGTCATCGGGCGCGGCGTCGAGGCTCCCTGGAGCTTCATGAGGATCGCGGCCGCCTCCGGGTGGCCGATCCAGATCGGCAGGAACTTGTTGTTCTCGACGGTCTTCAGCAACACGATGGGCTGCTTCCCGACCATGTCGAAGCTAACGCCGTAGATGACCATCTCCTGCACGTACAGCTCCTAGATCGTAGGGTCAGGCAAGTATAGGCGGCGTCTCGGGGGGCCCCCGCACACCAATTCAGTCGATTGGGGGCGGGTGGGCACCCTCTTCTTCGAGGACCTTCCGGGCCACCGCGAACGCCGAGTTGGAGGCCGGAACCCCGGCGTAGACGGCGGTATGGATGAACACCTCGGTGATCTCCTCGACGGTCAGACCGTTGCGCAGGGCCGCCCTCACGTGCATCCCGATCTCGTTCTCGGCGCGCATCGAGATCAGGGCGGCCAGGGTCACCGCGCTGCGCATGCGGCGGTCGATCCCCGGCCGCGACCACACGCCGCCCCAGGCGTAGCGGGTGATGAACTCCTGCCAGGGCTGGCCGAAGCTCCCCGCGTTGGCGGTGGCGCGGTCGACGTGCTCATCGCCGAGCACTTCGCGGCGCGTCTTCATTCCGGTGTCGTAGTCACTCATCGCTCAGGAACCTCAGGATCATCGCGGTGGTCAGGTCGGGCCGCTCCACGGTGGCGATGTGGGCCGCAGGTGAGACGGTTTGGAACCGCGCACCAGGGATCAGCTCCGCGATCCGCCGGCCATGCTCGGGCGGGGTGGCCAGATCCTGCTCGGCGGCCAGCACGAGGGTGGGGGCCGTGACCGAGCTGAGGTCGCCGGTCAGGTCCATGGCGGCGATCGCCTCACAGCACCCGATGTACCCCTCAGGGGGCGTCGCGACCAGCTGAGCGCGCATCCGCTGGATCACCTCCGGGTGCTCGGAGGCAAAGACCGGGGTGAACCAGCGCTCGAGCACCGCGTCGGCGATCGACTCGAGTCCTCCCGCCCGCACGGCGGCCACGCGCGCGTGCCAGGTCTCGGGCGGCCCGAGGAGCGCCGATGTGCAGCACAGGACCAGGCGCTCCACCCGCTCCGGATGGTGGGCGGCCACCCACATGCTGGTCATCCCCCCGATCGAGAGCCCGCACAGCGCAGCTCGCTGGATGTCCAGGCGATCGAGCAGCGCGAGCAGATCGGATCCGAGGTCGGCGATCGAATACGGGCCCGGCGGCACCTCTGAGCGGCCGTGGCCGCGGATGTCGTAGCGCACCGTGCGGAAGCGATCGCCGAGGCGGTCGGACTGTGTCTTCCACATGGTCAGGTCCGTGCCCAGCGAGCCGGTTAACACGAGGGCCGGCGCGCCCTCGCGGCCTCCGAGCTCGTAGTTCAGCTCAGCCGCCACGATGGACCGCCAGTGCACGGTCGATCAGCGCCGTGCTCACTCCGAGGTATCCGGCCGGATCGAGCGCGGCGTCGAGGCCATCCGCACCGAGCCCATCTGACACCTCGGGAATCGCCCGCAGCACCTCGCGAAACTCTCGCCCGGAATCGACCGATCGCCGTGCCGCCTTCTCCACCACGTCCTGGGCGGCCGAGCGGCCGAGCGATGGGGCGAGCGCGGCGGCCACGCTCTCGCTCATCACCAGACCACCGGTCAGGTTCATGTCCGCGCGCATCTTCTCAGCGTCGATCTCCAGTCCCCCCAGGAGCTCGTGGGCGATCGCCGAGGCCGAGCCGGTCAGCCGCAGAAGCTCGAGCAGCGTGTCCCACTCCGCCTGCCAGGCGCCGGCGCCGCGCTCGTGCTCCTGGACCATCGCCGAGAGCATTGTGGCGACCAGCCCAGGGCCGCGCTGAGCGCAGGCGATCAGCGCGATCGCGCCGACCGGGTTGCGCTTGTGCGGCATCGTCGAAGAGCCGCCGCGGCCTTCGCCGCCGCCCTCGGACACCTCGGCCACCTCGGTCTGGGCCAGCAGCACCACGTCGCGGCCGATCTTCCCGAGCAGCCCCAACGTGGTTCCGAGCGCCGCCGCGATGCGGGCGGGGCGCAGGCGGATGGTGTGCCACGGAATCTCCGGCGCGGCGAGCCCCAGGCGCTCGCCCAACCTTGCCGCGACCTCCAGGCCGCGGTCGCCCAGGTTGGCCAGGGTCCCGACGGCACCGCCGAACTGAACCGCCAGGTCACGCTCACGGACCACCCGGAGCTCGGCCAGGGCGCCGTCGAGCCCGGAGAGCCAGTTCGCCGCCTTCAACGCGAAGGTCACCGGGATGGCCTGCTGGAGCAGCGTCCGGCCGGGGACGACGGCCTCGCGGTGGCGCTGCACGAGCTCCGCGCACGCGTCGGCGGCGCCGGCCAGATCGTTCAACGCGACGTCGAGGGCGCGTCCGGCGAGAAGCATGATCGCGGTGTCGATCACGTCCTGACTGGTGGCGCCCTTGTGCAGGTGCGCGGACGCGTCGTCGGAGAGCTGCCCCCGCAGGGCCTTCAGAAGCGCCGGGATCGGCGTGCCCTGCTGACCCGTGCCGCGCCCCAGCTCGTCGAGGTCGAGCTCGAGGCCTCCGGCAGCGACGGCGTCCGCGAGCTCCTGCGCCGCCTCCCGCGGGGCCAGGTCTAGGTCGGAGAGCGCGCCGAGCAGGGCGAGCTCGACCTCCACCATCGCGTCCACCAGGGCGGCGTCGGAGACCCGGGCCGCCGCCTCGCCATGCGCGAACAGTCCGGCGAACAGGCGCCCCGACCCCACGACGGCTATCGAGTCCCTCCGAGCGGGCGGGCACGCGGTGCCGGGCTGGTCGCCTTGAGCGAGTGAGCGCACGCGGTCAGGGCAGCGCGCACCGCCTCGACCGTCTCCGGCGCCAGGTCCCCGAGCATGTCCGCCTCGATCCGATCGACCGAGCGGTCACAGCGCTCCAGGAGCTCGAGCCCCTTGGCGCTGACCGACGCCCGAAGCACGCGACGATGCTTGGGATCGGGACGGCGGCGCACCAGCTTGCGCCGCTCGAGTGCCGAGATCACCAGGTTCATGGCCTGCGGGGTGACCAGCGCCCAGCGCGCCAGCTGCGCACACGACAGCCCGTCGCGTTCGCGGAGCAGGCTGAGCGCGGTGTACTCGGGCGTGGAGATGCCGTGCAGCCGCAGCTCCTCGTCCAAGCGGGCGCGCAGCCGGCGCTCCACGCGGTACACGAGATAGCCGACGCGCGGAACCGCGCTCGCCTCGGCCGTACCCAGCTCGGCAGTGGCCCCCGAGGTCACGGGGCGCAACATTAGTGCCTACTCCGTGCGTACGCGGCTCGGGATGCCGAGAGCATTGACAACCCACTTGTCACTGCCATAGGTTTGCCGCCCTGGTCAACGCCGCAGGATCCAGAGGGAGGATCTCGTGATCGGACGTAAGGCAGTCATCGCGCTCGCGGTCGCACTCGCCGCCGCCGTGCTTCCGGCCGCATCGGGGGCACAGGCCCCGACGTGCGCCTCGACGTACTGTGGGACGACCGCCGACGGTGGTCAGTGGATCGCCGATGTCCCGGCGAATTGGAACGGCACGCTGCTCCTCTACAGCCACGGCTTCGGTCCGCCGGCGGCGGCCGACGCGCCGGACAACAACACCAAGACTGCCCTGCTCGCCGACGGCTACGCCATGGCCGGATCCTCGTATGACCCGAACGGCTCCTGGTGGGCTCTGAACAGCGCGCTCAGCGATCAGTTCCAGACGCTGACCGCGGTCGAGGCGCTGCTGCCGCATAGGCCGAGCGAAGTGCTCGCGTTCGGAACCTCGATGGGCGGCCTGATCAGCTCGCTCGAGGACGAGCACTCGGACGGCCGGCTCGATGCGTCGCTCACCACCTGCGGGATCGTCGCCGGCGGGATACAGCTGGGCAATTACCAGCTCGACGGCGAGTACGCGATGACCCAGCTACTCAACCCGGCGCACGAGCCGGTCAGGCTGGTCAACTTCGATCCCGGCTTCGCCGGGGTCGGCGAGGGGCTGGCCACCGGCAAGCAACTCGACGTGCTCGCCAACCAGGCCCAGAACACGCCCGCGGGGCGGGCTCGGCTGGCGCTGGCCATGTCGCTGATGAACGTCTCGACCTGGGCGCCCGGACAGACCATGCCGGCGCCGAACGACTACGCCGGGCAGGAGGCACAGCAGTACGCGGTCGAGTTCGCCCAGACCGGTCCGACGAACCCGACGGCGATCCAGACCACGATGGACTTCGTCGAGTTCGGACGCCCCTGGATCGAGCAGGCGGCGGGCGGCAACCCGGCCTGGACGGAGGGCGTGAACTTCTTCCGGCTGCTCGCGCAGTCGCCCTACGCGCCCGAGATCATCAGCCTCTACCGTCAGGCCGGGCTGAATCTGTGGGCCGACCTGGCACAACTGACCCGCAACGCGAACATCAAGGCCGACCCGGCCGCGGTGCGCTCGCTGGAGGAGACCTCGGTTCCAACCGGACGCCTCCAGGTGCCGGAGCTCGACATGCACACGATCTCCGATCAGCTCGTACCGGTTCCGCAGGAGAACTACTACCGGCACACGGTGAGCTTCGCCGGCCGGCGCGAGCTCCTGCGACAGGCCTTCGTGGAGCGCCAGCTGCATTGCAACTTCACGCCGTCCGAGCTGGTGGCCGGCGTGGAGGCCGTGCAGCGGCGCGTGCAAACCGGGCGCTGGGATCACCTGGCCGACCCGTCGTCGCTCAACGCCGCGGCGAACGCGACCGGGCTCGACTCGTTCGGGACCCCCGCGTTCATTCCCTACGAGCCGGGCCGGCTGTCCGGTGACAACGGGCCGTTCGACCCCTTCGACGACGGCTCGTACCCGTTCTACTGGTAGGCGCCTGATGTGAGTCCGCGGCTCCCGGGCGACAATACCCGGGATGCCGCGGACCGCTGAGCGTTCTCTGTGGGCGTGGGCCGGGCTCGGACTGGCCGGGTCGGTGCTGGTCGCGCTCGCTGGGCCAAGGATGGCCGGCGGCCCGGTGAGGTGGTGGTTTCACCTACCGCTCGGGGTCGCGGTCTTCTACGCCGGGATCGCCGCGCTGATCGTGTCCTGGCTCGCCCTGGGACGGGTCGGTCTCCCGCCCCGGCGGCTCTGGATCGTCGGAGCGCTGTGGTGCGCACCGCTCGCCCTCACCGCCCCCCTGTTCAGCCAGGATGTCTACAGCTACCTGGCCCAGGGCACGATCGTCCACCTCGGCCTCGACCCCTACCGCGACGCGCCGACCGTGCTCGCCCAGCACGGGCACGCCCACGTTCTCGGCGCGGTGTCGCCGTTCTGGCGCCATACCACCGCCCCGTACGGGCCGCTGTTCTTGTGGATCGTGAGCGGTCTGGCGGCGGTGGCCGGGCCCCACCTCATCCTGGGCGCGCTCCTGATCCGGGCGCTCGAACTCGTCGGCCTGATCCTCCTCGCGGTGTTCGTGCCACGTCTGGCGAGCTCGCTGGGCGCCGACGCCGGCCGCGCGACGTGGTGGGTGCTGACCTCGCCGCTCGTGCTCCTCTCGCTCGTGGCCGCGGCGCACAACGACCTGCTGATGATCGGGTTGCTGGCCGCCGGGGTGACCCTGGCCGTGGAGCAGCGGACCCTGCCGGCGATCGTCCTGTGCGCGCTGGCCGCCACGATCAAGCTGCCGGCGGCGGCCGCGATCCCGTTCATCCTCGTCGCGGAGGGAGACCGGAGAACAGCATTGCGGGGCGTGGTCATCGCGGTCGGCGTCGTCGTCGCGGTCAGCCTGATCAGCGGGCTGGGGTTTGGCTGGCTCTCGCCCTCGGTGTTCTCGACGCCCGGCAAGGTGCGCCTGGCGATCACCCCGGCCACCGCGCTCGGATGGACCGTGGCTCAGGTGGTGCCGGTCGGCGCGCATGGGCTCGAGTCGGCGCTCGCCGTGGCCGGATTCGCGTTCAGCGTGCTGCTCGGTCTGGTGCTGCTCTGGCGAGTGCGTCGGGAGACTCTGGTCCGCTACCTGGGGGTCGTGCTGCTCGTCCTGGCGGTGGCCGGGCCGGCCGCGTGGCCGTGGTATCTGACCTGGGGCCTGGTGCTGCTGGCGACGACCGCGGAGCACCAGACCTCGCGCTGGCTCATGTTGGTTGCCGCGGCCGGCGCGCTCGTGGTCAAGGCGGACGGGATCCTGGCCTTCGCGTTGCCCACCGCGCCCGGATTCCTCGCGCTGTACCTCGCGGCGGCCGTGGTGGCTCTCCGCCGCGCGCGACACCCGGCGATCGCTCGCGCCCGGCTGCGGCCACGGGCGCTGGCCGGATCCTGATGGCCACCCAGACCGAGCTCCCGCCGCTGGCCGCCCGCGCGGCGCGCCCGTCTCAGCCGGCGCACGCCCGCCGGTGGGACCTCGTCGCGGTGATGGGGCCGGCAATCCTGGCGCTCGCGCTATGCCTGTATCAGCTCGGCAGCCGCAGCCTGTGGCTCGACGAGGCGGCCACCGTGGCGATCGCCGGCCAGCACGGGTCGGCGCTGCGGCATGCGATCGCCCACGACGGCGGAAACATGCTCGGCTACTACGCGCTGCTCCACGTGCTGATCGCCTGGTTCGGGCACGGCGCGTTCGTGATCCGGCTGCCGTCGGCGCTGGCCGCCGGCGCCACGGCCGCGGCGGTCGCCGCGTTGGGGCTCCGCTGGTTCGACCGGCGGGTCGCGGTGGCGGCCGGGCTGCTCACCGCAGTCAGCCTGCCGCTCGTCTTCTGGGGCCAGAACGCGCGCGGCTACGCGGCGATGGTCGCGCTGGTCGCGGGGTCGTTCGCCGCCTTCGCCGCGCTGCTTCAGTCGAGCTCGCGGCGGGCGTGGATCGCCTACGTGGTGCTGACCGCGCTGGCCATGTACGCGAGCTACGTGGCGGTGTTCGCGCTCCCGGCGCAGCTGCTCGTGCTCGCCTGGCGCCGGGAGGCTTGGCGGCGCGTCGCCGGCGCGCTGGCCACGTGCGCGGTCTGCTGGATCCCCCTGGCCGTGCTGGCGCTCGAGCGGGGCGCCGGGCAGCTGTTCTGGATCCCGCGCCCCAACCTGACCACCGAGAAGCAGGTGGTGCTGACCCTGACCTCCGCGGGCTTTGAGCCGAACTTCCGCCCCACGTGGGCGGCCGGCGCGCTGGCGATCCTGACCGTGGTGCTCCTGGTCATCGCGGTGCTGCGGCGCGGTGCGCCGGCGCTGGCGCTGTCCTGGCTGGTCGTTCCGGTCGGGCTGATGTGGCTCTGGTCGTTGGTCGGGCAGCCGCTGTTCACGCCGCGCAACGTGCTCGTCTCGCTGCCGGCGGTGGCCCTCCTGCTCGGCTCGCTGCTGACGCGAGCGCGGATCGGCTGGGCGCCGGTCGCATTGGCGCTCGTGATCGGGCTTCGGCTGGTGGCACTCGCACCGAGCTACGGCACCTCGCCCGAGAACTGGCGCGCCGCCACCGCCTACGTACTGGCCGCCGAGCGCCCCGGCGACTGCACCGCGTTCTATCCACTCGACGCGGGGATGCCATTCGCGTACTACGCCGGGCAGCCGGTGAAGCCCTACGTCGAGCGCTACGAGACACCGCGGCTGCCGTCCGGATGCCGCCGCGTGTGGCTGGTGGTCAGCCACCAGGGATCGCCGTCCGGAACGGCGACCGCGCGCGCCCACTTCGCGCGCTACGTCGCGCTGCGCACGAGGTTGACCAGTCAGTACCGCCGGCACGCCGTCAGAGCGTTCGGCTATGCCAGCGTGATCTGGGTGGAGCGCTTCGGGCCTTGATCGGGGACAGGACGGGCCCTCCCCGGTCCCACGGACGCCGAGCGAAGCGAGGCCCGTAATCGCCCAA
>JAFAWR010000096.1 GCA_019241635.1 Solirubrobacterales bacterium | reverse complement strand
GGGGCTGATCACGCTGATCGGGGCGACGACCGAGAACCCGTACTTCGAGGTCAACTCGGCCCTGCTCTCACGGGCGCGGGTGTACGAGCTCGAGCCGCTGACCGCGGCACACGTGCGGGCGCTGCTCGAGCGGGCCCTGGCCCGCGGTGAGTGCGGGGCGCCCGAGCGCGTAGCGGCCGAAGTCCTCGAGTTCCTGGCTTCGCGCTCCGGCGGCGACGCGCGCACTGCGCTGAACGCGCTGGAGCTCGCCTGCCAGACCGCCCGCCCGGACGGGGCGGTGGGACTGGAGCAGGCCGAGGACGCCCTGCAGCGGCGCGCTCTGCTCTACGACCGGCAGGCGGATCGCCACTACGACACGATCTCGGCCTGGATCAAGGCGACCCGGGGATCCGATCCGGACGCGTCGCTCTACTACCTGGCGGTGATGCTCGAGGGCGGCGAGGACCCGCGGTTCATCGTCCGGCGGATGGTCGTGCTGGCCTCGGAGGACGTCGGCAACGCCGATCCCGCCGCCTTGTCGGTGGCGACGGCCGCGGCGGCCGCGGTCGAGCATGTGGGGATGCCGGAGTGCCAGTTCGCGCTGGCCCAGGCGGCGATCTACCTGTCGCTGGCCCCCAAGTCGGATGCGGCCAAGCGGGCGCTGGGTGCCTCGCGCGGGTACATCCGCGAGCACGGGGCGCAGGCGCCGCCGCCGTGGTTACGGTCCTCGACGCGCAGCGACGGGGGGTATGACAACCCGCACGGCCACCCCGGACACTTCTCGCCGCAGGAGCTGATGCCCGAGGCCGCGATCGGCGAGCGCTTCTACGCGCCCGACGACGCCGAGGCGTTGTTGCGCGAGCGCCTCGAGGAGATCCGCCGGGCTCGCGGTCGGACCTGATGTCTAGAGGACGGCGGGCTCGTCGAGCACGATGCCCTCCGGCGTGATCTTGAACTCGCGGACCGCGGGATCGTGCCGGCTAGCGCGGGTCTTGAGCAGGGTGACGGCCCGGCGCAGCTCGGTATCGCGGTGCACGAACTGCAGCAGCACGACGTTGTCGGAGAGGTGGGAGATCTGGTCGTCGGAGACCTGGGAGATGCCGAACAGCGCTGGCACCTCCTGGCTCATCATCACGCTGATCTGCTGGTTTGTGCAGCGCTGGAGCAGCGAGTAGAGATATTCGCGAAAGCGCAGCTCATCCACAGCGGCGCGCCGCAGATCGCCGAGGCTGTCGATGAACACCCGCCGCGCCTGGGTCCGGTCGATGACGTCGAGCAGGTCGTAGAACCATTCGTCCAGGTAGAGGTCCACCGGGGACCGGTACATCAGCTCGACCGAGGCGGTGTCGAGCGACCAGCCGAAGCCCTTGACGATCCGATCGAGCTGGGTGGGATTCTCCTGCAGCGTGGCGATGATCCCCCCTTGGTCGGCGGCACCCCCGTTGAAGATGAAGTGCAGGCCCATCAGCGTCTTCCCCGATCCCGAGGGCCCGGCGACCATCGTGGAGGCGCCCGGCCAGTAGCCATCGGCGAGCATCTCGTCGATCGCCGGGATGCCGGAGGACATGCGGTCGGGCTGCAACTCGTAGGCCTCGGCGGTGAGGCTCTCCGCGAGTCTCGGGAACACGTGCAGTCCGTCGCGGGCGATCCGGTAGGCGTGCTCGCCGGACATGAATCCGGTGCCGCGAAGCTTGAGGACCTCAAGATGGCTGATCGCGCGCTCGGCCTGGCGGCGGGTGGTGAGCGAGATGATTCCGTCGGCGACCGCGAATTCCGGTGCGGTGGCGAGCTCGTCCCGGCCGTACTCGCCGAGCCAGAACGTGGTGGTGGGGAGCGCGGTGAGGGTGCCGGCGAGCTCGTGGAGGAAGTACCGGAACGCCTGCGGGCCCGCCGAGTAGGCGGACAGCGCCTTGAAGCTGTCGATCACGATCACCCCAGGCTGCCGCTCTGTGATCAGCGCTCGGATCCGGGCGAGAATCGCGTCGAGGCCGCCCTCGTTCAGCGTGTCTCCGAGGTCGTCGAAGAACACGCTGGTGCCGATCGCCTGGGCATCGAAGAACTCGAGCTGTTGCCCGTAGCGGAGGATCTTGTCGAGCGGTTCCGAGACCGTCGAGAGATACATGCCGGGGCGGGGGGCGGAAGCGTTGTGGAACATGAACTGCTCGGCCAGGATCGTCTTGCCGCTGCCGGGCAAGCCGATGATCATGTTCAGCGCGTTCGCCGGCAGGCCACCGCCGAAGACCGTGTCCAGGTGCCGGTTGCCACTTGAGAGCCGCTCGCTCATCGGCTACGCCGATGCCGGCGCCGCTGCGCCGCGGCCGAGCAGGCCGTTCACGGTGGCGACGAGCTCCGTCGGCTCGAGCGGCTTCTGCAGGAAGGCATCGGCGCCCGAGGCCAGTGCCTGCCCGCCCAGGTCCAGGCTCGAGACGCACAGCAGGGGCGTTTCGCGCCGCTGCTTCAGCCGCTCGCACAGCTCGCGGCCGACCCCCCCGGAGATCATCAGCTCGACGATCGACAGGGCGGGATCGCGGGAGGCGAACTTCTCCTCGGCCTCCCGTACGGTCAGCGCGATCTCGACGTCGTAGCCCTCGGCGCGCAGTAAGCGCTCGCCCAGCTCGGCCCCGTGCCGGTCGCTCTCGGCCAGCAGGACGAGCCCGCGCGCGGGTGGGGTGGCCGTCGTGCGCTCAACGATCGGCGTTTCGCCGGCTTGGTACTCGGCGAGCAGGCGGTGGGCATCGGCAGCGGTCAAGCCCTCGTCGAGGCGCTGCTTGACGAATCGCAGCTGCTCGACCTGATCGCGCGTGTAGAGCCGGCGGCCGCCCCGGCTTCGCTCGGCCACGATCAGCCCGTAGCGCTCCTCCCAGCTGCGGATGGCCGACTGGGACTGGCCGAGCATCCGAGCGACCGCTCCGATGCTGTAGATGCCGCGAGCTCCCGTCAAGAGACGACCAAGGCTAGCCGCCCAGCGGGTTGGAAGAGCCTATTTTTACGCAATACGCGTGCATGATCGAAGTAGTAGTTTGACAAGATCTACGCAAGATGTCAGCATTCATTCTGCAGTACTTTATTCCCGTTGTCCGGAAAGCACGAACCGCCGATGTACAAGATTGAGGAGCCAGCCCTAGAGCACCTGTTCTCGGTGCAGCTTCACGCGCCGGGCGAGCCCGAGCGCGACGCGGCAGTGGTCGGCGTCCATGGTGAGATCGATCTCGAGACTGCGCCGTTGCTCCGGCAAGCCCTCCTGCCGGTGATCGAGAACCGGACCGGGCCGGTCGTGGTGGATCTGTCCCAGGTCGAATTCATGGACTCGACCGGCATGCACGTCCTCGTCGAAGCGGTCCAGCGGCTCGCGCCCCAGCACCGCCGGTTCGCGGTTGTGTGCGACGAGGGTGGCCCGGTGCACCGGGTTCTCGGCCTGGTTGGCCTGCTCGACGCGATCGCCGTCCACCGCTCGCGCGAAAGCGCCGTGCTCGGCGGCGATGACCGGGCGGCCGTGCTTAGCTGACGATCGTGAACGTGAGGCGCTGCGGAGTTGACGCGCCCACGCCTGCGGTCGCGGTGATGATCAGCGTGTAGGTGCCCGGGGCCAGCTTCACGTGACGGTTCACGCGGCCGTCGAACGCGACCCGGTTGGTGCCGGCGTGACCGGTGAAGGTGATCGTGCCGGCCGTGACCGTACGCGTGCATCCCCGATGCTTCCGATTGCGCCCGGTGGGGGCCACGCACTTGCCGTTCACCCGCCGACCGGGCTTGGCCTGGGTGAAGGCGAACGTGACCCGCGCCGCGCCGTTCAGGTCAAACGAGAACGTTGTTCCGACCGGGGGTCGCCTGGTTTGCCTCGAGATCGCCGCCAGCGCGCTGCCCTCGCGCCAGGCGCGGTGCGACTGGGTGGCGTTGGTCAGGCGGACGGTCGGCGTGGTCTGGGGCGTTGGCGCGGGTGGCGCGCCGACCGTGATCGTCGCGGTGACCGGGGTGCTCGCGTTGACGGTGTCCGACGCATCGAAGGTGAAGCTGTCGGTGCCGCTGTAGCCGTTCGCCGGGGTGTAGGTGACCGTCGATCCGATCGCACCCAGGG
>JAFAWR010000321.1 GCA_019241635.1 Solirubrobacterales bacterium | reverse complement strand
CGCTCCCCTGGCGTGCGCTTCAAGCTCGATGCGGAGGCGAGTTGGCCGGCGGCGCTGGTTGATGAGGTCGCGGCGACGGGAGCGGTCGACACGATCGACTTCAAGGGCCATTACCGCATTGAGGTCAGGGATCCAGAGGCGCTCGGTGCGCTCTACGACCGCGTGGTCCTCGCCTTCCCCGACGCCAATCTGGAGGACCCGCACGACCTACCCGGGATCGCTGAGCGCCTCGCAGGTCACCTCGAGCGCGTGTCCTACGACGCGCCGATCCGAACCGCCGATGACCTTGACGCGACGCCGCTCCCGGCGCGCGCGGTCAACGTAAAGCCCTCGCGCATCGGCAGCCTCCGCGATCTGTTCGAGGTCTACGCACGCTGCGAACGGGATCATCGGCCGATGTACGGCGGCGGAATGGGTGAACTGGGCGTAGGCCGCGGGCAGATCGAGCTGCTCGCCGGGTTGTTCCACGCCGATGCGCCCAACGACGTGGCACCGAGCGCCTACAACGAGGACGACCCTTCGGGCGAGCTGCCGCCGAGCCCGCTGATGCCGCGGCCCGCCGCCACGGGCTTCCGCTGGACGGCCTGACGACGGGCCTGCGCGAAGGTCACGAGCCGGCCCGAACGCTCGTCCCAGAGCTTCAGACGTACCGCCCGTAGGCCATCCCACAGGGTAAGGGTCGGTACCTCGGCGAACAGCGGGGTCGATTCGTGCGCCCGCTTGAGATGGTAGTTGGGGACGCGCGCGTTGAGGTGGTGGACGTGGTGTAGTCCGATATTCCCGGTGAAGAACCCGAGTACCGGCGGGAGTTTCAGATACGAGCTCCCGCGCAACGCGGCGTCGGCGTAGGTCCACTCGTCTCGTCGCTGCCAATAGGTGTCCTCGAACTGGTGCTGAACATAGAACAGCCAGATCCCGACCGCGCCCGCGAGCATCGCCGCCGGGGCCCAGATAAGCAGGAAGTCTCCCCAGCCGATCAGCCAGCACACGCTTGCGACGATTACCACCACAAGGGCGTCGGTGGCCAGGACGCTGTTGCGCATGCGGGGCTTTGCGCCCCGAGCGACGATCCGCGGGCCGACCACCATCGCGACGATCGGGCCCAGCCCGAACATCACCACCGGGTTGCGGAGCAGCCGGTAGCCCAACCGCCCGCGCCACGAGCGGGCCGCGTACTCCTCGACGGTCAGCGTAATGATGTCGCCGACGCCGCGGCGGTCGAGGTCGCCGGCGGTGGCGTGATGCACGGCATGATCGTGCCGCCAGCGCACGAACGGAGACAGGACGAGCAGTCCCATTGCGGTGCCCAGCACTGCGTTTGCGCGGCGGGAAGGCAGCAGTGAGCCGTGCGCGCAATCGTGAAAGACGACGAACACGCGCACCAGAAACCCGGCCGCGAGGATGGTCAGGGCGACCGTCAGCGCAATCGAGACCCCAAGCGTTGCGTAGATCGCGGCGGTCAGTAGGAGATACGGAACGAACGAGGTTGTCACGGCGAGCAGGCCGCGGCCTGCGCACGGCGTGGCGAAAGGCGCGAGCGTGTCGCGCCACGGCTTCTGGGATTGTCGAGACGTCATGGCGCTCCGTGTGGTCGCGTCGGGATTAGCCGACTACCGTTGGCACGCGTCAGACGCGTCCAAGGCGGTCGAGGTCAAGCAACCTACGGCCGCCAGCCAGCACGCAGCCGCGCGCAATCGTACCCATCGCGCATAAGGGTTGCGTCAGTCCCTGGGGAGCAGGCGGCCAGCTGCTCGGTCCGCCATTCTCACTCGGAAGCGGATTGACCCCAATGATCGAGAAACGCCTTCGCAACATCGCGCTGCTTGTCGCAGCTTGTTTCTTCATGGAGTTGCTCGACGGCACGATCGTCATCACGGCTATTCCGAAGATCAGCACCTCGTTGGGCGTCTCGCCCGGCACTACCGGACTCGTGGTCACGGCGTATCTGGTCACCGTGGCGGTGCTGATCCCGTTGAGCAGCTGGATGACGGTCCGCTACGGCTACCGATGGGTGCTGCTCTCCGCGATCGCGGTGTTCACCGCCGCGTCGCTGGGTGCCGCGATGAGCCAGAGCTTCGGCGAGCTGGTCGCGATGCGCGTCCTCCAGGGCGCCGGCGGGGCGATGATGGTGCCGGTCGGTCGGATGATCGTGTTCGAACGAGCCGCCAAGTCGCAGGTCATGCGGCTGATGTCCTACATCGTGTGGCCGGCCCTGCTGGCTCCTGTGATCGCCCCGCTCGCAGGAGGCGTGATCACCACCTACGCCAGCTGGCGGTGGCTCTTCCTGATCAATATCCCTCTGGGCATCGCCGGCGTGATCTGCGCTTGGCGGCTCCTCGACGGAAAGCCGGCGGAGTCTCCCCCACGCCTGGATCTCGCCGGCGTCCTGCTCACCTGCGGTGGACTGGCGGCCCTGACCTACGCCGCCCATCTCGCGTCCGAGGCTCACGCGCCGTGGCTGCCAGCGGCGACGCTTGGCCTGGCATCGGTCGTGCTCCTGGCGATTGCCACCCGCCACCTACTGCGCACCTCGGCGCCGGTGCTCGACCTGCGGACGCTGAGGGTCCGGACGTTCGCCAATGCGATGGTCGGCAGCAGCCTGATCTGGCTCGTCATCGGCGCGATCCCGTTCCTGCTGCCGCTGCTCTTCCAGACCGTGTTCGGCTGGAGTCCGATCAAGTCCGGCGCGCTCGTGCTGTTCGTATTCGTGGGCAACATCGCGATCAAGCCGCTGACCACGCCCATGTACAGCAGCTACGGGTTCCGGCGGGTGCTGTTGGCTGCGGCGGTGTGCCTGACCCTGACCACGGTCGGGTGCGCCCTGCTGACCGCGCGCACACCGCTCGTCGCGATCGCGCTGCTGGCGCTGGTGAGCGGCGCCGCCCGATCGGTCAGCATGACCGGCTACAGCACGCTCGCGCTCAGCGACGTGCCGCCGGCGCAGATGCGGGCCGCCAACGCCCTGACCAGCACCGCCCAGCAGCTGTTCACCGGGCTGGCGGTCGTCCTAGCCACCCTGGCATTACGGCTGGGCACCGCGATCGGCAGACTCGACTCAGCCGCTCACGGCGGCAAATTCGCTTACCTGATCGCGTTCCTGGCGATCGCCGTCGTCGGCGCCATCGCCACCACCGTCGCGTTCCGGCTACACCCTTCCGCCGGCGCGGTGTTAACCGCCGATGCCTCGGTCACGGGCTCGCAACCCACCCCCGAAACGAACTGAGGCGGTCGTGGCGCAGGACTCACGGACCCGCCCACTAGTTACTGGATGTGGCGGTGAGCAGATCTATGGAGCCGTTGAACTGCCACAGGGGATTGGGTGCGTCACCGGTCGACGTGTGAACTTGGAAGAAGCCATTGACTTCCTGTGGTCCGTCACCGTCGGCCACGTAATGCCCGTCGGGACTGACGTCGAGCTGATAGATCGCCGAGCCGATCGCCGTGGAACCCGGGAGCTGCCATGTCACGACACACCGCCAGTCGTTGCCGGGTCCCACATTCGCGACCAGGCCACCCCCCTTGTTACATGAGGCGCTGGAGCGCAGTTGCGCCTCGGTAACGGCGGGACGATGCAGCTCTACGGTCTGCATGCGATAGATGTGAGCGAAGGCGGTGGCCAGGGAGCGGTCCAACTTGGTGCTGTCGATCCCCGACCCAGAGGCTGGCGTCGCACTGGCGATCACCAGGGCGGTGACCGCGAACAGAGCCGCCAATGGCAGCACCGCGCCCACGAGAACGCGGCGGCTGGACCCGTCGTAGGCCAGGTCGGTGAAGTCGCGACGCATGAAGAGCCGGTAGGCGAGTGCGGCGGCCGCCACCGCCAAGACAAGGCTTACCGCGATGCCAATGGCCAGCGGGCCGGTCTGGGCGGGGTCGGTGAACAGGCCGCGCCAGCCGATGAAGGCGTAGCTCGGCAGGGCGACGCGCACGACGACGGGCAGCGGAAGCTGCTGCGCAACCTGCAGCAGCAAGGCGAGCAGCGCGGGCATCACGAGCCCGAGCGGTGAACGGCCGAATGCCACCGAGCCAAGCAGCCCTACGGCCGCGAATGCCAGCGTCGGCGCCACCACGCTGGCCCAGGCAAGCAGTACCGAAGTCGCCGCCTGCCCCGGATCGAGCAGATGCCCGTCGAGGCCCACCAGTGGCCGGTTGCCGACCGCTGCCAGTCCGCCGACGATGCCCGAGGCGGCCAGGCCGGCCAGGAGCAGCAGGATGATGGTGAGGCTGGCGAGTGCCTTCGCCGCGAACAGCCGGCGAGGCGACCGCACGGCGACGAGCAGGTGTCGCCAAGTGCCGAGCCGGTCCTCGACGGCGAAGATGTCTCCCGCGACCAGAGACGTCAGCAGCGGCAGGACCCAGGCGCCGGAGAACGACAGGACCACCAGCGGTCCTGCCCAGCCGGTCTGATTCATGTAGCGGCCGAAGAGTGTGTCCGCGGGCAACGCGCTCTGCTGACTGATGACGGTCACGAGCAACGCCGGCCCGAGCCAGCAGGCCAGGATCGCCAGGCGGATCGGCCACTGGGCGAGCAGCTTGATCAGCTCGAAGCGATAGCCGCGCCGGATCGGCGCGGGCCGTGCGCCGGCGCTCGGCACCGCAACGGCTACGGCGCTCACAGCCCCTCGTCCTCCCTCGATACCATGGCCGCTGCGGTCAGGGCCAGGAAGGCCGCCTCGAGCGGCGCCACGACCGGCGCCAGTTCTCGCACACCTACACCCGCGCCGACCAGACGCGCGACCAGCTCATCCAGCGCCGGCGCGGCGGCACGCACCAGCAGCGTCCCAGCATCATGCCGTCGGAGCAGATCGTTGTCATCAAGGACGCGCAGCTCGGGCATTTCGGCGGCCACGCGCCGGGCTACGTCAGGATCGGAGGTGCGCAGCCGGTAGTCGAGCTCGTTGGTGTCGTCGGCGAGTTCGCTGACCGGGCCGGAGAAGACCACGCGACCGGTGGCGAGGAGGGTGACCTCGCTGCACAGCGCGGCCAGGTCATCCATCCGGTGGCTGGAGAGGACGACCGAGGTGCCTTGCGCGGCCAGCCCGGTCAGCACACGATGCACGTGACGGGTGCCGGCCGGATCCAGGCCGTTCGCCGGTTCGTCGAGCACCAGGAGGCGGGGTTTGGTGAGCAGCGCGGCGGCAAGCCCGAGGCGCTGTCGCATCCCGAGTGAGAAGCCGCGAACGCGGTCGTGGGCGACATCGCTCAGCCCGACCTCCTCCAGCGCGCCACCGATGCCCTCGGAGCTGTCGCCCCGCAAGCGAGCCAGCGCGGCCAGGTTCTGCCAGGCGGTGAGCCTGGGATACAAACCCGGCCCATCCACGAATCCAGCGACTCCGTCGGGAAGGGCGAGGGTCCTGCGCACCGGACGACCGAGAATCTCGAGCTCCCCGCTGTCCGGCTCGGCCAGCCCGAGAAGCACGCCCAGGAGCGTTGTCTTGCCGGCCCCGTTCGGTCCGACGAGACCATGCACCCGGCCCTCGGCGACGTCGAGGTCGACGCCGTCGAGGGCGACGACCTCCCCAAACGCCTTGGTGATCCCGCGGGCGCGGACGGCAAGGCGTTCATGCTCCCGACTCTCGGATGGCCGCGACTGCCGCTCGGTCGCGACGGCCGGCGGGATCGGCTGGCGGAGCTCTGAATGGTTGGTCAGTGACATGGAGTTACTGTGGGTTACACGAAAACGGGTGACGACCCGCCGGACTGCTCCGACGGGTCGTCACCTCGATGCTGATCATCTGTTCTCAGGAGACCGCTCAGCCCGCCTCCGGGCTCGGGATATAGCCACCCGGGACCTGCGCCGGAGCGTAGATCGTCGAGTCACCCGGGTAGGGCACCTTCCAGGCATGGGCCTCGTACCACGTGAACCGGTTCATCTGCTCCGGATCCGCGTAGTCAGGGATGGCACCATTGCCGGTGAGGTGCTGGCCGGCCAGCCAGGTTCGCCAGGCAGCGGCGGTGGCCTGCTCGGCCGCGGGCACCGCGGTGTTCTGAGCCGCCGCCTTGTTCAGCGATCGCGCCGCGGCGCCGGTCTCGCCCAGTGTGTCCAGACCACAGGCCGGCGGGGTGGCGATGCCCTCGGTAAGCGGGACCTGGTTCGGCACCGCGTTGTACGGCGCGTAGTTGGGCCTCGAGGTGAAGGCGTCGTACATCGGCGTGGCCGCCGCGACCTTCTCGTTCAGCGGCTGGGCGCCGAGGATCTGCTCGATCGTCCGGACCGCGGAGATCTGCGAGTAGTAGGTGTTGATCACCTTGCCGTGCTGGGCCCAGGGGCTGATGACCTGGACCGGGGCGCGGTGGCCGTCGACGTGGTCGGCACCGTCCTGGCTGTCGTCCTCGAAGACGAAGATGGCGGTGCTCTTCCAGTACTTGCTGTGCGAGATCGTGTCGACGATGTCCCCGGTGGCCAGATCGTTGTCGGCCACCCCGGCCTCGGGGGTCGTCGGCCCGCCCGTGTGATCACTCGAGAGCCAGATCATGCTGAAGTTGGCAAGACCGTGCTGCTTGAAGTCCTGCTTCCAGATCTCGTAGCGATAGATGTCGGGGATCGAGAGGTCAAACGGCGGGGATTGCGGGTCGGCGATCGCGTTCAGCGACGGGATCACCGAGCCGTAGTTGCCCTTGAGGTCCGGGGTGGTGAGCTGGGCCGGGTCTCCCCCGTTCTCGACGCTCTTCGCCGCGCAGTAGTACTGCTGCCACGTACCGGGCGGCTTGCCCTCCATGTACTCGAACTCGCCGTAGTTCTTGGCCGTCGCCCCGGCGGACTCGACGGCGGTCCACAGGAAGCCCGAGCGCTGATGCCCGAGCACGTCCTCCTCGGTGTCATAGCTGCGCTGGTACTCACCAGCCGAGGACTCTGTGTACTCCGGGTTGTCGCCCTGCATCAGCCAGTTGTGGCCCTCCGCAGAGTTGGTGCCGACGTCGTATGTGTTGTCGTAGAGACCGAACTGCGTGGCCAGCGCCTGCTGGTTCGGCGTGACCTTCTGTCCATCGGTGTTCGTGCCGAACTGCGCTAGCGTCGGATCGCCGTTGCCCTTGCCGAGATCGCCGAACACCTGGTCGTAGGTGCGGTTCTCCTTCACGATCAGAAAGACGTGCTTGATCGTGGATGGGTCACCGATCCGAGTGGGGACCGGGACGGGCGCCGCCCTGTGGCCCCTGGCCTGCTCGACGTTGTTCGCGCCCCAGCCATTCTGAGCGAACACCGTCGCCGTGTAGCGCGCGATGCCTTGGTCGGTCGGGAGGGTGAAGCGCGTCAGGGACGCGGTGGTGCTGTGCGTGTCGTGGCCGCTCACGGGAACGGTTCCCTGTCCCTTGTAGGTCGTGATGTCCGGGCCACGGGCGTCGATGCCGCGGGTGTTGGTGACGACGATCTGGCTGCCAACGGTCGCGATATTCGCCGGGAAGTAGTCTGTCGGCAGCAGGCCGATGTAGCTCACCGGGTCCTGCGGCGTGCCGTCGTAGCGGTAGACCGCAACCGCGTTGGCCCGGCCCAGGGTGACCAGCAGGTGGCCGTCCCCGGTCAGGGCGATGCCGTCGGGCTCGTAGCCCACCGCGGATTCCGGCCACGGCCTGGTCTCGATCGTCTGCACGACCTGGTTCGTGGTCGTGTCGATGACCGAGACGGTGTCGCTGTTCGTGTTGGCGACGAACAACGTGTCGCCGCTCCTATAAATCGCCGTTGGGTGCAGGCCGACCGGTATCGATCCGACCGCCGCTGACGGGTTTGTTGGATCGATCACGCTGACGGTTCCGGTCGTCGAGGTGCCGAGGTACCCGTTCGCGGGCACCTGCGTGCCGTAGGAACCCATGGTCGTATCGCCAACCTGCGCCTGGCGGCCACCCTCGTTGCTCACGTAGAGCAAGCCGCGGGCGAAGGTGAGCTCGCGCGGCGCGATGCCGACGTTCCAAGTGTGCTCGATCGCGCCGGTGGTCGGGTCGAGCGCGTCGACGGTGTTCTGTCCGTTGATCGCGGCGTACAAGGTGGATCCGTCGGGCGAGTACGTGGTCTGCCCCACCAGGGCCGAGTGGCCGTTCACCACCGGAATCGACACGGTAGTCGGCGTGCCAAGCGACCCGTCGGGGTTGACCGGGAACCGGCTCAGGCCGTTTTGCTCCGGAAGCCAGAGGAACTTGCCGTCCGGCGAGTACGTCGGGCCTACCTGGCCGACGGTGGGGTCACTCAGCTTCTCGTTGACGGCGGGAGCGCTGCCAACCGTCCAGACGAGCTTGTAGCTCGACAGGTTGAAGATCTGTAGGACAACCGACTTGTCGGCGCTGGTGGCCGCAAGGAATCGCCCGTCTGGGCTGACCGTCGAGCCCATGAACTTGCCGAACTGAGTGACCAGACGGTCGCCGAGCGGCTTGATGATCTGATCGTCGGAGACCTGGATCCCGTTGGGGTACTGGGTGCCGACCTGGTTGTCGCCAAATGGGTTGTTGCCGCCAAACCACTGTCCCGAGGCGTAGGCCAGCCCCGCGCCCAGGAGGACGACAGCTGTGGCGCCGAGTGCGATGACGTGGAGCCCGTGCCGGGCCCTGCCGAGGATTCCGAGACGGACCCTCGAGACATGTCGCCGTCGTCTCGTGACATCAAAACTTTCTCCGACGCGCGTCGCGCTTCGGGATCTGAGCATCAGCTACCGCCTTCGTGCGAGGGACTTGGACCCGGAACCGCAACCGGATCCTGCATGACGCCGTCGGCGCGTATGTGACCCGGGCGTGAACCAGGCGTTTCCATTTCGGGGCCCGCCGGCCGCGGACGGCCGCCCGGTTCGTGCCTCTCACAGCGCTATCGAGCTGAGCACCTCGACCGCACGCGTGTAGTGCAGCGGCTCGAGCCGGATATGGGACTGCTGCGACATCGACCGCGCCGCCACGCCGATCGCCTCGACCGGCGGAGCAAATGCGAGATCCGGCACGACCAGCAGGGGCTCCACGGCGATACGCCACGGCCAACGCGGGTGCTCCACCTGGTAGACCTCCCCAGTCGCCACCACCACGCCGAAGATCCGTCGCCACACACTCGCGTAGAGGACAAGGCGGTCATCCGCGCTCACCCGGGGGCGCCTCGGAAAGCCACCCTCCCGCAGAACACTCGTCCGTCCCTCCTCGATCCAGCGCGCCGGGAGCGGGCCGCGCGCGTGTCCGACCGCCTTCAGCCAGTGAGCCGGCATCGGCGAATCGTCGCAGGCACCGCCCTCCCCCGGCCCCGCCGTTCCCAGGCTCGCAGGCGGCGCCGCACGCGAACTCGCTCGCCGGCGCCGGGAGCTGCGTTACGCCTTGATGTTCACGGCTGCGCGACGCGCGCTCTGGGCGGCAGCGTCACCATCGTGAACCCGACGCGCTTGGGAAGAAAGGGGGAATAATTGCCACTTTCTTCCCAAGCGCCTTGGGATCTTCGGTGAGCACGTCAGCGGGAGACGATCGTCATGCGAATCTGTGTCACTGGAGCGAGCGGAAAAGTCGGACGGGCAACCGTGGAGGACCTGCGCAGCCACGGCTACGACGTGACCGCAGTCGACTTGCTGACCGTCCGCGAGCACAGCGGGCCGGTCGTAGTCGGCGCCGACCTGACCGATGCCACCCAGGCCGCCGAGGTTCTCGCCGGCATGGACGCGGTGGTCCATGTCGCCAACCACCCGGCGCCCGACCTGGTGCCGCCGACCCGGACCTTCACCGAGAACGTCGCGATGAACTTCAACGTGCTGAACGCGGCGGTAGCTGCGGGTCTTTCACGGGTCGTCTGGGCCTCGAGCGAGACAACGCTCGGTCTCCCGTTCAGCGACATACCGCCGGAGTACGTGCCGGTCGATGAGCAGCACTATCCGCGCTCAACTACCGCCTACGCCCTGTCCAAGGTCGTCTCGGAGGCGATGGCTATCGAGCTGAACCGCTGGTCGCAGATCCCCATGATCGCATTGCGCTTCTCCAACGTGTACGAGGTCGAGGACTACGGGCTGCTGCCCTCGCTCTGGGATGACGTCCACGCGCGGGACTTCAACCTCTGGGCCTATATAGACGTGCGCGACGCGGCGAGCGCCTGCCGCATGGCCCTGGAGGCCGATGTCTCCGGTGCCGAGAGCGTGATCATCGCCGCCGCGGACACGATCATGAACCGCCCGACCCGTGAGCTGCTCGCCGAACGCTTTCCCGACGTCCCTGCGCGCCGGGAGCTGGCCGAGTTCGAGACGCTGCTCTCGATCGCTCGCGCGCGCGAGCTACTCGGCTGGGAGCCGGCTCACAGCTGGCGTGACGAGCTCGCCCTCTAGCTCCAGGCTGATCCACCGGCTCGCGAGGGTGGTGGTAGGGCACCCAGGATCGCCCGACCTCTTGTTCATCTGCGATCGTCGGCGCAAGCTATGGGCATGAACAAGACAACGTACATTGGCGATAAGCCTGTCAACCGCATCGGCCTCGGCGCGATGCAGCTCGCCGGCCCGGGTGTGTTTGGGCCGCCACGCGATCCGGACGGTGCACGCGCGGTACTGCGCCGCGCGATCGAGCTCGGCGTCGACCATATCGATACCGCCCAGTACTACGGCCCGGACGTCGTGAATGACCTGATCCGCGAGACGCTGTATCCGTATCCGGAGAGCCTGAAGCTGATCACCAAGGTCGGCGGCCGGCGCGATGAGGGGGGCGGCTGGCTTCCAGCCCAGAGTCCAGCCGAGCTCCGAGCCGGCGTGGAGGACAACGTCCGGTCCCTTCGGGTGGAGCGCATGGACCTGGTCAATCTTCGTCTGATGTCCGCGGAGGCACCTGGCGACCTCCTGGCCGAGCAGCTCGGCACGCTCGAGGACATGCGCCACGAGGGCAAGCTCGACCTGATCGGCATCAGCGAGGCAAGTGCCGCCGCCGTCGGTCACGCGCTCGAGCTGGTCGACATCGCCGAGGTGCAGAACTCCTACAGCGTCGTCAACCGCTCCGGCGAGGAAGTGCTCGAGCTGTGCATGGAGCGAGAAATCGCCTTCGTGCCGTACTTCCCTCTCGGCTCGGCGTTCAGCGGCGGCCCCGGGCAGCTGGCCCGGGATCCGGCAATCGCCGGCGTCGCGATGCGGCGCGGGATCACGGTGTCCCAGGTCGCGCTCGCCTGGCTGCTCTTCCGCTATGAGCGAATCGTGCTGATTCCCGGCACGAGCTCCGTGCCGCACCTCGAGGAGAATATGGCCGCGCTAGATGTCGAACTCGACGAGCAGGACCTGGCCGAGCTGGAGAACGCCGTCCAAGTGGGCGATCCGCTGGCCTCCACCCACAATTAACTAACCGGCGCGCCACGCGGCTCCGGGAGCCCCCGGCCCCGGAGCCAGTGGTCGCCGCTAAAGACTCGACAGGGCCACGCGAGTGGCCTCATCAGCGGGCGCGTACACAGCCATCCGCAACTCCGGCTCTCCCGTCGGCACCGTCTGCGCGTGATGCAGCCGTAGCGTTCCGAGCTGCGGGTGCTCCATCACCTTGGTCCCGCGCTGAGCCTCGATCACCTCGTGCTCGTCCCACCACTCGCGGAACCGTGGGCTGCGCTCGCGGAGCTCCGCTAGGAACTCCTCATACTCCGGCTCGCCGGCGTGGCGCGCATACTCGGCGCGGAACCGCGCCAGGGTGTTGCGGGCGGTGCTCTCCCGCTGGGCCGTCATCCCGCCTTCGCCCGGGTCCACCATCAGCCACCAAAGCAGGTAGCGCTTGTCCGGAGGCAGGTGGTCAGGGGAACCGAGCACGACCGCGGCCGCCCGGTTCCAGGCGAGGATTCTCGTCCTCGGCCCCAGCAGGTAGGCCGGGTTCGGGTGCAGCGAGTCAACCAGGGCGACGAGGTGGTTGAGATCGCCTTCGAGTTGCTCAGAATCGGAGCCGGCCACGTCGTCAGCCAGCGGCAGCTCGGTTCGCGCGAGCGCAAACAGCGTCCGGCGCTCGGCCGCATCGAGCCGCAACGCGCGAGCGAGCGCGTCGAGCACCTCCGGGGACGGGTTAATGTCGCGGCCCTGCTCCAGCCAGGTGTACCAGGACACACCGACCCCGGCCAACCCGGCGAGCTCTTCGCGCCTCAGCCCCGGCGTCCGGCGGCGGCCACCATTGTCCGGCAGCCCGACATCGCTCGGCGACAGGCGCGCCCGCCGCGAGCGTAGGAACCCCCGCAGCTCATCACGCCGGGAAATTGAGGACGCGGCGGCCATGCTTCGACACAGACGACTCTAGCCACTCCCCGCGGCCATACACGCGCGAGCGAGATTCACAAGATGAATACACCCGACATCGTGGGTCTGCTGTTGACTGCGTCCACCGAACGCTCGGCGTGAGCGCGTCAACGAGCGGCCCTTGGGTCTCGTTGGTCGTGGGGTGTCCGCTGATGCCGTTCCAGGTGTGCTTGAAGGACTGATTCGGGCAATTTCTGGTGCTTTAAGGGGGAACGTTGATGAGACGCCTGTCGTACGTCGTGGCCGCGACTGCCGCCTTCGCGCTAAGCGGATTGTGTGACGGGGTGGCCGGTGCTTCCACCCCGGTCCCCAGCGGGAAAAGCTACGTGGCGTACTGCGCCACGGCGTCCGCCACGGCGTTCCACGGGTGCTACCTCGACGGCGCCTCTGCTCCGGCCACTATCCCGGCCGGTTCAACGATCACCACAGACCCGGTGGTTCCGCCGACAGCGACCGCGACGAGCGGACTGACGGCTCCGGACGGGATCCTCGGCGTCGTTCCCCGGTGGCAGGTGAACCCCCGCCTGCACATACCTTGGGACGCCACGACCTTCCTGTACATCGACAAGCAGGTCAGCCACTTCATCCCCGGGACGTTGGTCGGCAGTCTGTCGCTGCCGCTCGCGACGCCGACCGATATTCCCGTAACCGGCGACTACTCGAGTTTCGGGGCCGGGACGTATTACGTGGCCAGCAACACCGACGCCGCGTCGGGGCCCGTGGCCATCATCTGCACCGGGGCGACGAACACCCCGACCGACGAGCTTACGGGTTGCACCAGCACCGCCACGGACAGCATCGCGAAGGGCAGCGACGTGGGCGCTCCTGGCTCGTGCATCACCCCTGGCACCGTTCTGCAAACGATCGGCGAAGGCAGCCTCAAGGGCAAGACTCTGTTCAAGAACAACGAGGACTACGCGGCCGTCCGCATGGCCTACACGACCAACGGCATCACTTTTCATGACGTCACCCCGGCCGGCGGCATCCAGGGCCTCGGCAGCCCGACCGCCCAGACGGGCATCCGGTGGGTCTCGCCAGGAGGGACGGTCATCCAAAATCCGGACGGCAGCCTGGGTCTGTTCTTCTCCGAAGGCCAGTGCTCCGATGGTGACAGCGACGCGTTTGGCTCGGTGGAGTACGCAACATCGACCGACGGAGGACTCACCTGGCAGCATGTTCAGCAGATCCCCGACGGCGACCACGCCTTCGGCACGGGCGTGCTGAGCACCGACTATACGTACGGCGCCTCGACCTACCAGAACGAACATCCTGGGACGGCACTCGATGTATCGGCCTACTACGAGGGCCGCGTCTACAGCCCCTCGGTCGTCCCTCATTACAGCTTCCGCGGTTGGCATCGGGTTCGGCTTACCAGCCTCACCATGACCTTCGCCGGCTACCGCACCTCGAAGCCCCTGCCGGCCACCACGGGGTCGGGTGTCCTTCCGCTCGGTCGCTCGTGCGAGACGTGCACGACGCCGTCGGCCACCCCGTACATCCCGCAACCCACCGACCCGGCGCTCTACCGGAACATCCTGACGGTCCGGCTGACCCCCAAGCGGGGGACCGGGAGCAATCCGTACAGCAACCCGACGACCTACGTGGCGGCGACGCCCGTCGTCGCCCAGGTCCAGCACGGCCCGTGGACCACGGCTCAGGGAGATCCGGGAGCCAGCGGGACGACTCCCCCCTATGGCCCGAACGGTGACATCGCCGCGGGCGGCGGAGCCGGTCCGTATACGACTTTCACCACCGGCGGGAGTCCGACCAACATCTTCGGCGGGACGACCTATCCCAACCTGTCGACCTATCCCGGGGGCGGCGGGAGCGGTACCGCTATCCCGTACACCACGGCGTATGCCGGGACACCCGGGCCATTGGCCGGCTACTGCGGCACCGGTGGCTACGCCAGCTTCGGGCCTTCCACCGTCCCGTCACGGGAGCCGGCCGGGTTCGAGCCGATGTCTCCCTACTACTTCCCGCACATCGAGCCTAATCCGGACGGACACGGGCTGATCGGGTTCTTCGACTACCGACCCAAGGACAGCGACGAAGCCGTCGTCATCGCCACCTCCCGCGACGACGGCGCCCACTGGACGGTCAAGACCGAGGCGCTCGAGCTCTCACAAGGCCACTGCCCGGAGGGCAACAGCGACGTTGCCCAGCAGACCACCACCGACGACGGCGAGGGCCACGCATTCGACCTGACGGTGGACGTCAACGGCAGGCCGGAGTGGATCCTCTACACGCTCAATCGGAGCAACGGCACCCTGGACACGCTGGGATCCGAGTTCCTGGCCCACGAGCTGGTTCCCTATTCGCACACCCTCGGCCTGCCCTCCTCGGAGCCGGTCGGGACGGGATCCACCACGACCACCACCGGGACGAATACCGTCACCAACGTCACGGGTGGCGTGTCGACCTCGAACCTGACGGTCGCCAGCACCGCCCCGTTCCTGGAGATCCCCGGGCGGATCTACATCACCGTTCCTTCCGGCTAGATCCACCTCCCGGCAAATGACCAGCGCCGGCCACGGAGCTGGTGCGCGAGCGCTTCGCTGAAACGCAGGCCGGCGCGCCGCATACAAAAATTCCCGAATCGGGGCGCGATTGGTGGATCCTCCGCTGGCCATGTGCGGTGTACCTGCCGGCGCCGTATTCGATGTGCTGCAGTCGTTGGATGCGGGGGTCGTCTGATGGTTGGACGCATCTCCTCTCCGCGGTTTGTGGGTCGGGTGGCCGAGCTAGGGGCGCTCGAGGAGCTTGTGGCATGGGCGGGGTCCGGGAGCGGCGGCGTGATGCTCGTGGCTGGGGATGCGGGGATCGGCAAGAGCCGGCTGGTAGGGGAGCTGGGGACACACGCTCGGGCGACGGGCGCGTTGGTCTTGGTCGGGGAGTGCGTCGAGTTGGCGGAGGGGGAGCTTGCGTTCTCGCCGATCATTTCGGCGCTGCGCGGGGTGATGGCGGACGCGGCGGCGTTGGAGGGGTTGGGAGGTCCGGTCCGGTCGGCGCTGGCTGCGCTATGGCCGGTGGCGGGCGCGGTCGAGGGCGTGGCGGGTGGCCGCGAACCATTGTTCGAGGGGGTGTACCGGGTGCTGGCTCGTTTGGCCGAGCGCCGGCCGGTGCTCCTGATCGTCGAGGATGTGCACTGGATCGATCAGTCATCCCGTGATCTGCTGGCGTTCTTGGTTCGCAACGCACGCCAGGACGCCATCGTGCTGGTGGTTACCTATCGTCCCGACGAGCTGCAGCGGGGGCATCCGCTGCGGCCATTCCTGGTCGAGCTGGAGCGGTCCGGGCGAGGACAGCGCGTGGAGCTCGAAGGGCTGAGCCGGTCCGAGGTGGGCGAGCAGCTGCAGGCGATTGCCGGCCACGTGCCCGATGGCGGGGTGATCGATCGGATCTTTCGTCGCAGCGAAGGCAACCCGTTCTATGCCGAGGAGTTGCTTGTCAGCGCCCAGGACGGGGGCGGACAGTTGCCGCCGTCTCTGCGTGAGGCGCTGTTGCTGCGCCTCGACCGGTTCTCGGCCGTGACGCGAGAGGTATTGCGGGCGGCGGCGATCGCGGGGCGCTCGGTCGACCATCGCCTGCTCGCATATCTGGTCGGCGTTGACGAGCCGACCCTCCTGGGCGCGCTCCGGGAGGCGACCGACAACCACCTCCTGGTGACGAGCACCGATGGGATGAAGTGTGCGTTCCGCCACGCGCTCCTGCGCGAGGCGATCTATGACGACGCACTGCCCGCGGAAAGGGTGCGGCTGCACCGGCTGATCGCGGAAACGCTTGGGGAGCATCGCGAATACGCGGGATCGTCCCCCGCCGCAGAGCTGGCCCACCATTGGCACGCGGCCGGAGAGAGACGCGCCGCATTGACGGCATCGCTGCCAGCAGCCGAGGAGGCCGAGCGGATGCACGCTTTCGGTGAGGCACTCCGGCACGTGAACCGCGCGCTGGAGCTGTGGGATCAGGTCGACGCCCCCGAAGCGGCGTTGGGGATTGATCGGATCGATCTGCTGCTGCGCGGGTCGCAGCTGGCCAGCTGGGCGGGCGATGCCGGCCTC
Source organism: Solirubrobacterales bacterium (assembly GCA_019241635.1). GTDB lineage: Bacteria > Actinomycetota > Thermoleophilia > Solirubrobacterales > Solirubrobacteraceae > Palsa-465. Next base: position 7,922 of record JAFAWR010000321.1, on the reverse strand, counting down.
GCGGTAACCCTCGCCGAGCAGGCGCGCGCGGACGTGGACGAGGACGCCGAGCCGCTGCGGGCTGCGAGTGCGGAGATGACGATTGGACGTGCGATGCACTACGCCGGCTACGGGGCCGACGCGATCGAACACCTCGCCGCGGCCCGGCGGCTCGTGGCCACCGAGCCGCTATCGCTCGAGTACGCCGAGGCGCTGGTGGGCGAGGGGCGGGTGCTGATGGTGAACGATCGCCCCTCCGAGGCCCGGGCGCCGCTGGAGGAGGCGCTCCCTTTGGCTGAGCTGCTCGGCGACCGCAGACTGAAGGCGCAGGTGCTCAGCACTCTGACGCTCGTCTATGCCAACCTCGGAGAGTTCGAGCCAGCGATCGCCGTCGGTCGGGAGGGTTTGCGGATCGCAAACGAGGTCGGTTCGGCCGAGGACATCGTTCGCGGTTACATAAACGGTAGCCAGGCGATCGACGATGCGGGACAGATCGAGGAGGCGCTCACGATCGGGATGGAGGGGGTTGCCGCCGCGGAGCGGCTGGGTATGGGCCATGCCGCCGGGGATCAGCTACGGATGCAGGCGGGCTGGCGACTGTTGCGGATGGGTCGGCTGCGGGAGGCCGAGCGCGTGATCCAGTCGGCGCTGGACGGTGCGACAAATGCTTTCAATGTGGCCGGGCTGGAGAACATTGCTGGGCATCTCGCGGCCGAACGCGGGGAATTCGACGCAGCCGAGCAGCTGTTGGAGCGCGCCTGGGAGCTGATGCAGCGCTCGGGCGGTTTCCAGCTCATCGGCCCAGCTAGTGCGTGGCGCGTGATGCTGCATCTGCAGCGCGGAGAGTTCGACCTCGCGCGCGAGCGCCTCGGCGAGGGGCTCGACCGGGTCACCGGATCAGAGGGGGACCTGATCTACAACGCGGAGCTGTTCTGGGTGGCGGCCCGAGTCGCAGCCGATCTCGCCGAGCGAGCAGGGTCGCCCGGCGGGGGCGATGTGGCAGCGCAGGCCGCCGCCGTTGCGGCGGCCGCGATCGACGAGTTCGATCGGGTCATCGCCGGCGTGCCCGGTGACGGGGCACCGCCAGAAGCGCTCGCGTTACGAGCGCTTGCCGCCGCCGAGCTTGCCAGGCTTCGCGGCGAGCACGACCCGCAGCCCTGGCGGTCCGCGGCCCATCAGTTCAGGCGACTGAGCGAAGACCTCCGGGCCGCGTACGCCGACTTCCGCGCCGCCGAGGCCATCGCGCTAACCGGTGGTCGTCCGTCGGAGGTTACGGAGCTGCTGCGGGCCGCCATCGAGGTCGCCAGGACCGCGGGGGCGAGGCCGTTCGGCCGCGAAGTGGAGGCCTTGGCGCGGCGGGCGGGAATCGCGCTTGATGCGACGACCGGTTCCGACGCCGGCGCCGCGGTCGAGCTAGGGCTCACCGACCGGGAGCTCGAGGTTCTCCGGCTGATTGCCGAGGGGCGGACCAATCGCCAGATCGGCGAGCAGCTGTTCATCAGCACCAAGACCGCGAGCGCTCACGTCTCTCACATCCTGACCAAGCTCGGCGTTACGAACCGCGCCGAGGCTGGCGCCGCAGCTCACCGGCTCGGGCTGTCCAGGGTCGTTCACGCCGAGTAGGGCTCGCCCTCCGGTGCGAATTTAAGGCGCTGGATCGGTCATCTGCCCGATGTAAGGCGAGGCCGCTTAAACGTAACTTGGCGAACGACGTGCGAACCGTTCCGGCATCGATCTCGTACCCATCGAAACGACCGCCACCGAGACAAGGAGCAAACATGGCGACGGTAGAGCAGACATCGACCCCTGGCCTTGCCGACCTGCAGCAGCAGCTGCGCGGAGCCTGCGTCGGTCCCCACGAGCCAGACTACGACGACGCGCGGAAGCTGTACAACGCGATGATCGACAAGCGCCCGGCCGCGATCGTGCAGTGTGTCGACGTAGCGGACGTGACCGCGGCTCTTCGTTACGCGGCCGAGCGAGAGCTGCAGGTAGCGGTCCGCAGCGGCGCGCATAACGGGGCGGGGCTGGGCAGCGTGGACGACGGACTCGTGATCGACCTGTCGCCGATGCATGGCGTGATCGTCGAACCGCAGACGAAGACGGTGCGCGTCCAGGCGGGCGCAACCCTCGGCGCGGTCGATCACGCCACCCACGCTTTCGGGCTGGCCGTTCCTGCCGGCATCATCTCCACCACCGGCGTCGGCGGCCTCACCCTCGGGGGAGGCATTGGGCATCTCACCCGCCGCTGTGGACTGACGATCGACAACCTGCTCGCCGCGGACGTGGTCCTCGCCGACGGCACGTTCCTCACCGCGACCGCCGAGCAGAACGAGGACTTGTTCTGGGCACTACGAGGCGGTGGCGGAAACTTCGGCATCGTCACGTCGTTCACGTTCCGCTGCCACGAGGTGGCGAACGTGATCGCCGGTCCCGTGTTCTACGACCTCGACGACGCGGCCGAGCTGCTGACATGGTGGCGCGAGTTCGGTCCAGCGCAACCGGACGAGCTCAATGGGTTCTTTGCGTTCCTGAGCGTTCCGCCCGGGCCGCCGTTCCCCGAGGAACTGCACCTGCGCAAGGTCTGCGCGGTGCTGTGGTGCTACTCCGGCAGCGAGGAGGATCCCGCGTGCCTCCGAGAGGCGCGCGCGTTCGGGCGGCCGCTGCTCGACGGGGTGCAGCCGATGCCGCTCCCGGCACTCCAATCAGCGTTCGACGGCGTCTACCCGCCCGGTGACCAGTGGTATTGGCGCGGCGACTTCGCGCGCGACCTGCCGGACGAGGCCATCGAGCGTCACGTCGAGCACGGCGCGGCGATGCCCACCTGGAAGTCGACCATGCACCTGTACCCGATCGACGGCGCCGCCTCCCGAGTCGCCGGTGACGCAACGCCGTGGGCCTATCGCGACGCGAAATGGGCCCAGGTGATCGTCGGCGTCGATCCCGACCCGGCGAACGCGATGGCGATCCGCCAATGGTGCATCAACTACTGGGAGGCCACGCACCCGCATTCGATGGGCGGCTCGTACGTCAACTTCATGATGGAAGAGGGCCAGCAGCGTGTGCAGGCCACCTACGGCGGCAACTACGCCCGGCTTGCACAGATCAAGTCCAAATACGACCCGCACAACTTCTTCCGGGTCAACCAGAACATCCGACCCGCCTGAACCGAACAGGCGAGAAAGAAACCACGATGAGCACATCCACCATGCACACCTTCGACTTCTCCGAGCTCAAGCGCGCGCTCGAGGAACGCGACGCGACCGCCCAGCTCGCGCTGTACGCCGACGACGCCGAGGTCACCCTTGTCGATCGCATCAATACGCCTCGCGCGCCGCGCGTGCTGCGCGGGCGCGAGGAGATCCGCGGCTGGATCGAAGACGTCTGCCAGCGTGACATGACCCACCGGGTCGAGATGCAGGTCGTCGGCGACGGCGGAGCGGCCTTCACTGAAGCCTGCCGCTACCCCGACGGCACCAACGTCCTGTGCGCCGCCGTGCTCGAGCTGCGCGACGGACGGATCGCCCGCGAGCTCGGCGTGCAAGCCTGGGACGCGTAAGCGAGCTCACCGGTCCTCCGGGCGGACGAGGATCGCACACACCGCGGGAACACGTACGGCAAGCGCAGGTCACGAAGCCAGGACGAGTTCTGCTCGCGTGAGCTTGCGTGCCACTTCGACAATGAGCTCCACGTCGGGAAAGTCTCCGTCCGCCAGTTGACGATCGCCGGTCGCAGCGCCGTCTTCCCGGCATAGGTGGTCGTGCCGACGAACACCCGCCCGTCCGCGCGCGCAGCGTCGCCGTCGTCACTGCTCGTCGTGGTACCGGTCGGCGGGGACCGATGCGCGCGCCTGCCCGCCGAGCGCGGTCGCGCGGCCGGCTGGCTGCTCCCATTCCTCCTGGCGACCCAGCGGCGTCAGATCGAGGAAGTTGCTGATGAACCCGAGGTTATCGACACCGCGGGCATAGCTCGAGTACGTGTGGAACACGCGCTCGTCGTCGGTTAGGAACACGCTCAGGCCGTGCAGGTCAAACGGCTGCTCCCACTCGCCAATCGGCATTCCGGCGCGCTCGAGCTCGGCCCGGCCGCGGTAGTTGTATTCGATCGGCGCGGCCGATCCGTCAAACGTCACGTGATAGTCGTAGTTGAAGGTCGAGCCCAGGGACGAAACCCACGGGAAGCTCCAGCCAAGCCGCTGACGGAAGGTTCGCATCCGCTCGATCGACCCGCGCGAGACGGCAGCGAAGCTCGTATCCCTGGCGTGTAGGTGAGAGAGGTGCCCGACCTGATCCAGGAACGACGAACAGGCGGGGCACGGCCGATCCTCGTCGTATAGCCACATCGCGTGGTACACGACCAGCTGGTGACGGCCGGCGAACAGCCCGCGCAGGCTCACCGGCCCCTCGTCGCCCTCGAACACGTACTCGGCCTCGACCGCGACCATCGGCAGTTGTCGCCGGCGCGCGGACAGTTCATCGCGCTGACGCGTGAACTGCTTCTCCTCCTCCAATAGCCGGCGGCGCGCTAGGAGCCACCGCTCACGCGAGACGACCTCGGGAACGCTCAAATGATCCTCCTTCTGATCTCACGCCGGTCAGACTGTCTCCCCGGAATAACTCATCGGAGCTCCGCGATCGTCGAGCCGCGGATTCGACTGTCACCGTGAGCTCGACCCGCCGATCGCGTCCCGGCCACGAGCCGGTCCACTAGCTCACTCGGTCGGGCAAGCATCGGCACGTGACCGCCGGGCATCTCCTCGACCGGCAGTCCGAGGCGCTCCCGCGCTACGCGTCGCTGGAATGCAATCGGGAACAGGCGGTCCTCGCGCGGCGCGAGCACGCGCGTTGGTACCTCGGGCCACGCGCTCAGCGGCCAAGGCTCTCCAAACATGCCCGCTCCGGGCGCACCGACGAACCGCGCGGCCGCCGCGGCAATGCCGGAGGGCACGTCGTGGAGGAACACTTCGGCCAGCTCCGCGGGTCCCCATGTGGTCATCGCGCCCAGCCGCTGGACGAGGGGCGCGATCGCCTCATCGTGCTTGACCGCCCCCCACCAATCACCCGCGGTCTCCCCTGGGGCGGGGATCATCGGGGCGAGCAGGACGAGTTCGACTACCTCCATACGGGCCGCGACGAGCGATGCCGCAAACGCTCCGAGAGACTGCCCCACCACCACAAGTGGTCCGGAGAGCTGACGCACCGCCTCTACGACGGCGCCGGCGTGGGCGCTTGGCCCGGCGCCGGGATCCTCGAGGGGCAGCCGTGGCGCCAGGCCACGATGGCCACGCGCCTGGAGCTCCTGAATCGTCCACCGCCAAGCTCCTGGGTCGATTCCAGCCCCCGGGATCAGGACGAAGGTCAACGGATCACGACTGATGTAGCGGCCCATGCCCCTCAGACCCGCCAGCTAGCCCGATCTCATCGGCGGAAGCAGACGCCCGCGAGCACCATCGGCGCCGAAGGCTGGCCGGCGGCGGCATCCTAGACCTCGATCGTCTCGCCAAGGTTCATCGGTATCGCCGGTCGCTGGCGGCGGCAAGCCGCTCCAGCGGGTCGCCGACCGGCTCGTAGAGACCGGGCAGGTGGTAGGCGCCGTAGTGCATCGGGACCAGCCGTTCGGCGAGGAGCAGCTCAGCGGCCAGCGCGGCCTGCTCGGGCTCCATCGCACCCGGCAGCGAGCTGGCCGGCTGGCGGTGCGGAAACATGAGTCGAGGGCCGTTGATGGGGGCCAATACAACGTCGGGCGGCCCAAAGCGCTCACGGATCCGCCACCACCAGCCGTGCCAGATCGTGTCGCCGAGGTGCAGCACCCGCTTACCGTCCGCCTCGAGCAGCCAGGACACCTGCGGATCCCCGATCCCGTCGACGGCAGGCACCGCGGTGAGGGTGAACGCGCCGGCACTGGTGCTCGTCCAGACCGGGGTCGGTTGTCGGGCCAGTCCGGCGGCGGTCAGCTCGCGGTCCGCCGTTCCGACGGCCAGCCGCTCCCGACGCTCGCCACCGTAGTCGACCGGCTCATAAACAATCGCGCTGGCGTCGAGAGCGGCACCGAGCGCGGCGGCGTCGGCGTGGTCGCGGTGCAGGTGAGTCAAGAGGCCAGCAATCGCCCCCGGCCGAGCGGAAACGACCTCAGGGAGCGCCAATGCACTCGCTCGCTCCCCGACCCACGCGAACACTGCCGCCGCGTCCTGGAGGGCATCGACCACCACGCGCTCGCCTTGAGCCTCGATCTCCACTCCTGCCCAGCCAAGCCACCTGATCCGCACGCGTCCTCCAACCGGCATCGATAATCAGAACGATCGTCCGCAATATATAGGAAACGACCGTTCTGTTAATACAATCACGAGCTATGGCACGACGGTCCGCCACCGAAGTCGCAGGCTCGCGGGCGCAGACGCTCGACGCGGCGGTGCAACTCGCGTCGCTCGTGGGCCTCGAAGGACTCACTATCGGCGGGCTGGCTGAGCGGCTCGGCATGAGCAAGAGCGGGCTGGTGGGCCGCTTCGGCTCCAAGGAGAAACTGCAACTAGCGACGCTCGATCAAGCCGCCGACATCTTCCGCCGGACGGTGTATGAGCCCACGTCCGCGACCCCGCCTGGACTCGCTCGCCTCAACGCGATCTGCGATGCCTGGGTCGCCTACCTGGGCCGCCCACCGTTCCCGGGCGGCTGCTTCCTCACCACCGCGATGGTTGAGTTCGACGGGCGTCCCGGGCCGGTCAACGACGCAGTGAAGAATGTGATGCGGCGGTGGCTGGCCCTTCTGGAGCGAGAGGCGACCACGGCGATCGAGAACGGCGATCTTCCCTCCGGCACCGACCCCGCAGACGTCGCATTCACGATCAACGCCCTGGCAGTGGGAACCAACTGCGACTTCCAGCTCAACCGCAACCACAGCTCGCTGCAGCGCGCCAGACGAGCAATGGCCGCGGCACTCGCACAGTGATGAACACCCGCCCGGATCAGCAATCGGCGCTCAGTCCCGCCGAGCGTCGTGCGTCCTCTGCAGTCGCCGGGGCATCAGACAACCTCGCGCGCCGGATGATCACTTGCATCCGCCGAGGGTCTCAGAATCATGCACTCGCTGCGAGCAAAGATCGCCGACGATGTCGAGACCTGCCGGCGCGCTGCGCGGAGCCTCTTGCGAGGGCGCGCAGCGCCGGTCTGGCCGCCCGCGGCGACGGGCGTCAGGCCGCGTGGGGGATGGCCGCCCGCGCGATCTGGTCGACGAACTCGCCGGTGATCTGCCTGGTGGCGACGTTCACCCGGTTGTACGCGTTGATCGTCGCGATCGCGACCACCAGCGCCGCGAGCTGCGGCTCGCTGTAGTGGCGCGCGGCTTCACGCCAGACCTCGTCCGGCACCGGGTCGGTACGGTCAGCGAGCCGGGTGGCGGCCTCGGTGAGCGCCAACGCGGCACGCTCGGCGTCGCTAAAGTACGGCGCCTCGCGCCACGCCGCCACCAGGTGGATGCGCTCGCTGCTCTCGTTTAGGTGTTCGAGCGCCCGGGAATGGATGTCGACGCACGCGCTGCAGCCGTTGATCTGGCTCGCGCGCAGCTCCACCATCTGGAGCGTGCTCTCGGGGATCCCGGCGTGGGTTGCCGAGGCTGCGAGCGCCTGAGCCGCCTCGAGCGCGCCGGGTACGGTGACCGCCGGGTTCTTGATTCTTGCCTGCATGACATCGTCCTTTTTGGGTTGTGGTCTGTTGGTCCCGAGGATTCACTTCTAGGACGGGCGCCGAAGCGAAAATGTGACAGCGAATTGGCCACGGGCCGGAGTCGCTTGGTGATCAGGGATGCGCGAACTCGACGCGGAACGCGTGGTAAGGGTGCGTGTCGATGTTCTCGACGCTGTGCGGACCCTCAGGCTCCATCCACGAGGCCCGCGGAGCCTCCGCTTCGACAGGCCGCTCGGGCGACTGGAATGTCAGCCGGCCGTGCTC
>JAFAWR010000246.1 GCA_019241635.1 Solirubrobacterales bacterium | reverse complement strand
CGAACCCATCGGCATCAGGATCTACTATCCAGCCGCCAGGGCGCCGGATCACGATCCAAGCCGGGGGCGCCGACACGGATATCCAAGGAGGTTGCAGTGAAACGACTGGCCCTGTGCGCGCTCGCGTCGTCGGCGCTATGCGTCGGTGTGACCGCGACGACTAGCGTCGCCAAGCCGGTGAACCCTTGCCAGAAGAAGAAGGAGAAGACCGGCTGCCTGATGGACAACGGGCAGACATGGACTGGCTCGGGCACCTCGTCGGGCCTCGGCTACGACGTTGAGGTAGTGGGAACCCTCTTCTTCGGCAAAGCGAACTTCCGCGTTGGCCTGCGCGATTTCGGCGCTTGTTACAGCACCGGCTACGGCCCCGGTCAGTTGGTCGGGAAGAAGCTGATCATCGGAAAGAAGATCAACGTCAGCCTCGGCAGCAACGCGGCTTACGCCCGTGGATCCGTGACGGTCACCGCCAAGAAGGCCACGCTGACGCTGAAGACCCACAGAGACGCGGTCGCCGGCCATCCTGCGTGCGACACGACCAGCAAGACGTACAAGCTGAAGCGGACGAGCTAGCGCCCCGAGAACCGAAGTGAGCGCCGAGATGGTCCGTCGTGGGCTGGCGAGCCCAGCCCACGACGCTCCATCGGCACGGGGTGTAACGCCGAGATCATCTCACCGCTGGAACCTCGAGCGCGGCTAGCGTCGCGAGCCAGACTCGACCCCGGTCCCGGGGCGCCGATCGTCACAAAACGCCCACTGGTCCCCCCGCTCAGAGGGGTGTGCTGTGATACCGCGACGAGCCGGTGGCCAGCGGAACCACCCCTGGAAATCGGCGGGGGTGGTAGCGATTAAGTGCGATCCACAGGGGCTGAATCCCCAGCCCGGGGCGCACGAGAAGCCGGGGTCGGCCGCACACCACCCGCGCGCCGCACGCCCACGGTCGCGCACACCCACCCGCGCGCCGCACACCCACTGCACGCCGCGCCGGCCCACAGCAGCCCCGCGCTGCGCCCAGCCCCCCAGCCCAGCCCCGCCCTACTCGGCGTCGGCGGCTGGCTCGTCGGCGCCCGAATCCTGCTCGGGCGCGTCGTCGCCCTCCTCGCCGAGGCCGCCTTCGGCGCCCACCCCGACGGGCGTGGGCTTCGGGGCCGGCGCGATCACCGACAGCCTGACCTCGCCGTCCTCGCCCTCGCCCTCGCCCTCGGGCGGCTCGACGAGCACCGTCGAGCCCGCCTCGACCTGTGAGCGGAGCACGAAATCCGCCAGCGGGTCCTCGATGTAGCGCTGGATCGCGCGCCGCAGGGGACGGGCGCCCATCGCCGGGTCCCAACCCTTCTCGACCAGCATGTCCTTGGTCGGCTCGGACAGCTCGAGCTGGAGCTCGCGCTCGGCCATCGACTCGCGGATCCGCCGCAGCAACAGGTCGACGATCTCCTTGATCTCGTCCTTGGCCAGCTTGTGGAACACGATCACCTCGTCGATCCGGTTCAGGAACTCGGGCCGGAAGACCTTCTTCAGCTCGCCCATGATCCGGTTCTTCATGTCGTCGTAGGTGATGCCGGTCTCGTCGTCGGTGACCGCGAAGCCGAGCGGCGTGTTGCGCGCGATCTCCGAAGCGCCGATGTTGGAGGTCATGATCACGATGCAGTGGCGGAAGTCCACGGTGCGGCCCTGGGCGTCGGTCAACCGGCCGTCCTCGAGGATCTGCAGCAGGATGTTGAACACGTCCGGGTGGGCCTTCTCGATCTCATCGAGCAGCAGCACGCTGTAGGGCTTGCGCCGTACCGCCTCGGTCAACTGGCCGCCTTCGTCGTAGCCGATGTAGCCAGGCGGCGAGCCGACCAGACGCGAGACCGCGTGCTTCTCCATGTACTCGGACATGTCGATCCGGATCATCGTGTCCTCGTCGCCGAACAGGAACTCGGCCAGCGTGCGCGCGAGCTCGGTCTTGCCGACGCCCGACGGGCCCAGGAAGATGAACGAGCCGGTGGGGCGCTTGGGGTCCTTGAGCCCCGCCCGGCTGCGGCGGATCGCCTTGGAGACCACTTCGATCGCCGGGTGCTGGCCGATCACGCGCTTGTGGAGCTCGTCCTCCATCCGCATCAGCTTGGCGGTCTCTGCCTCGGTCAGCTTGAACACCGGGATCCCGGTCCACATCGAGACGATGTCCGCGATCTCCTCCTCGCCGATCGACGGACGCTCGGTCGATTCGCCCGCCTCCCACTGGTCGGCGAGCTCGCGCTTGCGCTGCGTCAGGCGGCGCTCCTTGTCGCGCAGGTTGGCCGCCTTCTCGAACTCCTGGGACTCGATCGCCTCCTCCTTGGCGCGCCGGGTCTCCTCGATCTCGTCCTCGAGCTCGCGGTACACCGGCGGCGAGGTCATCGACTTGATCCGCATCCGCGAGGCGGCCTCGTCGATCAGGTCGATCGCCTTGTCGGGCAGGAAGCGGTCGGAGATGTAGCGGTCGGCGAGATCAGCCGCGGCCTCGAGCGCCTCGTCGGTGATGTTCACCTTGTGGTGCTGCTCGTAGCGGTCGCGCAGGCCTTTCAGGATCTGCACCGTCTCCTCGACCGACGGCTGGTCGACCACGATCTTCTGGAAGCGCCGCTCGAGCGCCGAGTCGCGCTCCAGGTACTTGCGGTACTCCT
>JAFAWR010000207.1 GCA_019241635.1 Solirubrobacterales bacterium | reverse complement strand
CCCGGTGGGCGCCGGCTATGTCGTGCCTACGCAGCTGGTCCTCGTGCCGATGCTGCTGGTCCTCCCCCCCGCTGCGGTCCCCGCCGCGGTGGGCGTCGGAATGGCGCTCGGCAACGCGGTCGACTGCACGTTCGGCCGGGTGCCGCCTCGCCGGGTGCTGTCCGCCGTGCCGGACGCCTGGCACGCCGTGGGTCCGGCCGCGGTCCTGCTGGTGGCCGGCTCACCGGCGATCGGGTTTGGCCAGCTCCCGCTCCTCGCCGTGGCGATCGCCGCCGGATGCCTGCTGGATCTCACCTCCTCGCTCGTGCGCACGCGGCTGGCCGGGGTGGTGAGCGCGCTCGATCTGCAGATCCGCGTCATCGCGCTGGTCTGGGCGGTTGACGCCGGGTTGGCGCCGCTGGGCTTCCTGGCCGCGATCGCCACACGCCAGCACGCCGCCGCGATTCTCCTCGTCCTCCCGCTGGTCTTCCTGCTCTGGCTCTTGAGCCGCGATCGCAACGAGCGGATCGACCGGGCGCACCGGCGCCTGAAGCTGGTCGAGCAGGAGCGGGCGCGGCTGCAGTCGGCCGTGCGTCGCCTCGGAGATGCGTTCGCCGCCAAGCTCGAGCTGAGCGGTCTGCTCGAGATCCTCCTGCACGGATCAATCGACGCATTGGACGCGGCGGCCGGGCGCCTCGAGCTGACCGGGGGACCCTCGCCCCTGCGTCTCTCGGTCGGCGTGGAAAGCTGGCTCGACGCCCTCGAGCCCGCTGCAGGGGATGACAGGAGCTCCGACGGACCGGTCCAGGTCGGCCAGGCCGGGGTGTGGCGGCTCAGCGTCCCGATGCGGATCGCCGCGTTGCCGACGGGGATCGCCGGCACGCTGTGGCTGGTCCGTGCGGGCCGGCCGTTCGAGGAGGATGAGGTTGCCCTGATGTCCGAGCTGGTCGCCAAGGCCGAGCTCGCAGCGGCGGAGATCGTCACGCACCACGCGATCCGCGAGCAGGCGATGACCGACCCACTCACCAGCCTGGGCAACCGGCGCAGGCTCACCGCCGATCTGGAGACCGCGTTCGAGGGGGGAGCCGACGCGGCCCGACCCTCCCTGCTCCTGCTGTTCGACCTCGACGGTTTCAAGACCTACAACGACACCTTCGGTCACCTCGCCGGCGACGAGCTGCTGGCGCGGCTCGGGCAGCGCCTGCGCCGAGCCGTGGAAGGTGCGGGGTGCGCCTACCGGCTGGGCGGCGACGAGTTCTGCGCGCATCTCTATGTGGCCGGGGCGGATCCAGACCGGCTGATTGGCGCCGCGGCGGCCGCGCTGACCGAGAACGGTCCGGACTTCACGATCCGCGCCTCGCTCGGCGTCGTCCTCCTGCCCCAGGAGGCCACGGACCCCTCGCGTGCGCTGCGGCTCGCCGATGAGCGCATGTATGCCCACAAGCGGCGCCGCTCCTCGGGCGCGGGCGGTCAGGCCAGCGAGGTGCTGTTGCGCACGATGCGCGCCAAGCAGCCCGCGCTCGATCAGCACGCCGGCCACGTGGCCGAGCTCGCGGCCCGCGTGGCCCGCCGGCTCGGCGTGGAAGGCGAGCAGCTCGACGAGGTGGTCCGCACCGCACAGCTCCACGACGTCGGCAAGGTCGGCATCCCGGACGCGATCCTCAACAAGCGCAGCCGCCTCACCGACGGCGAGTGGGAGTTTGTCCGCAACCACACGATTCTCGGCGAGCGCATCCTCCAGGGCGCACCGGCGCTGCGCCCGATCGCGCGCCTCGTTCGCGCCAGCCACGAATGGTGGGACGGATCGGGCTATCCGGACCGGCTGCGCGGGGAGGAGATTCCGATTGGCGCCAGGATCGTCAGCGTGTGCGATGCCTACAAGGCTATGACCACGAAGCGCAGCTACCGCGCCGCGATGTCGCCCGAGGGGGCCTTCCGGGAGCTGCGTCGATGCGCCGGCTCGCAGTTCGATCCGTCGATCGTCGAGGCTTTCCTGGCGGTCATCGAGGACGATGGCGACGAGGCCGCCACCGGCCAGCTCGCCGCCGACGCAGCCGATACCGCCGCCGCGCACGTGCGAACCCTGCTCGACCGTAAGTAGCCTCGCGGCTGGGATAATCGGCCCGATGCGGATCGAGGACGTGAGGCGGATCACCGTGGTCGGGGCCGGGACCATGGGCCAGCAGATCGCGTTCCAGTGCGCGGGGCACGGTTATGACGTCGTGGTCTACGACATCGACCCGGGCGCGCTCGAGGCGGCGAGTGGACGCATCGACGGCTACGCCGAGGGGCTCGAGGCCGGTGGGGTCATCTCCGCGGATGAGCGGCGCGGGGCGCAGGAGCGGATAAGCATGACCACCGAGATCGCGGTGGCGAGTAACGACGCCGATCTGCTCAGCGAGGCGGTGCCCGAGGATCCGGCGCTGAAGGGCCGGGTGCTCGCCGAGTTCGACGCCGCGTGCCCGCCCCGGACGATCTTCATGACCAACACATCGACGCTCCTGCCGTCGCAGTTCGCGGAGGCTTCCGGGCGTCCGCGGCGGCTGCTCGCGCTGCACTTCCATCTCCCGGTGTGGATCAACAACCTCGCCGACGTGATGCCGCATCCCGGCACGGAGCCGGAGGTGACCGAGCTGGTGATGGCGTTCGCGCGGCGGATCGGCCAGGTCCCGATCGAGCTACAGCGCGAATACAACGGCTACGTGTTCAACTCGATGTACGCCGCGCTCAACCGGGCGGCGATCACCCTCGCCCAGCAGGAGGTGGCCTCGATCGAGGACATCGACCGCGCGTGGATGCACGTCACCAAGGCCCCGGTGGGACCGCTCGGCGCGCTCGACGCCGTCGGTCTCGACACCGCCTGGACGATCACCGACTATTGGGCGCGGGAGCTCGGCGACGAGCAGCTCGAGGCGAACGCGGCCTTCCTGAAGGCCTATGTGGACCGTGGCGATGTCGGCGTGAAGGCGGGCCGCGGCTTCTACAGCTATCCGGATCCCGCCTACGCGCGGCCGGACTTCATCGACCGCGGCTCATAGTCCCGGGGCCTAGCCGGCGGCCAGGTGAGGCCCGATCAGCGAGAGGTCCGCGGCCGACAGGCGATCGGCGGCGGTCTTGTGCTGATGCCAGAAGGGATAGACGAGCGGGGGCCGGCTGACCTCCTCCAGCCGCGCAGCTTCTTCCGAGGAGAGCTCGAGCTCGGCGGCAGCCAGGTTGTCGGCCAGCTGCTCATCGGTGCGCGCCCCGACGATGACGCTCGTGATGCCCGGTCGTCCGAGCAGCCAGGCCAGCGCCACTCGCGCGGGCGAGACTCCGTGTCCCTCGGCGATCTCGACCAGTACCTCGACCGTGTCGTAGAGCTTGTCCTCGTCGTAGACCGGCGGCTCGTCCCATTCGCTCGCGTGTCGCGACCCGGAAGGCGGCTCCTGGCCACGGCGGTACTTGCCCGAGAGCAGACCGCCGGCCAGCGGGCTCCAGATCAGCAGGCCGAGGCCCTGATCGAGGGCCGAGGGGACGATCTCGTACTCGGCCGCGCGCTCCTGGAGCGACAGGTAGACCTGCTGGCTGACGAAGCGCGGCAGGCCGAGCCGGTCGGCGATGCCGAGCGCCTTCATGACCTGCCAGCCGGCGAAGTTCGAGCAGCCGACATAGCGGACCTTGCCGCTCTCGACGAGGTGCTCGAGCGCGGCCAGCGTCTCCTCGAGTGGCGTGAGGCCGTCCCACTCGTGGACTTGGAAGAGGTCGATGTGATCGGTTCCGAGCCGGCGCAGGCTGGCCTCGCAGGCCTGGATCAGATGGTGTCTGGAAAGGCCCTCGTCGTTGGGGCCGGGACCCATGGGGAAGCGGGCCTTGGTGAACAGGAGAACCCGGTCTCGGCGACCCTCGAGCGCGTGGCCAATGATCTCCTCGGCGGCGCCGTCGGAGTAGACATCGGCGGTGTCGATCACGTTCACGCCGGCGTCGAGGGCCATGTCGATCTGGCGCCGGGCTCCTTCAACGTCGGTCTCGCCGACCGCCTGGAACTTCCCCTGGCCCCCGAAGGTCATCGTGCCCAGGGTCAGCGGCGAGATCCGCAGGCCAGAGCGGCCGAGCTGTCGATATTCCATTGGTCTGATGCTCCCGTCGTTGGCAATCTCAGTACCCGGCAGGCTTACCCGCGTCGCGACCGATTAGGCTTCGGAGCATGGATTCTGAACGAGCTCGTGAATTGCTCGCGCGCGAGCGCGCGCGGGTTGAAGAGGCGCTTGCCGCGCTCGGAGGGGAGGGCCCGCTGGAAGGCGATGACCGGCTCGAGCCGGGCGACGAGGATTCCGAGGACCTCTACCAGGACGAGTTCGACGAGGGTCGTCGCCAGGACCTGCTGGGCGAGCTGGCCGCCGTGGAGCGCGCGGAAGCCCGGCTGAAGGACGGCACGTATGGCGTGTCGGTCGAGAGCGGGGAGCGGATCCCGGACGGACGGCTCGAGGCGCGGCCCACCGCCGAGCGAACGATCGAGGAGGAGGAGCGCTTCCGGCGAAGCTGACCCCGCGGCGTGCTCAGCGGACCGAGCGGCCGGCCGCCGCGCCCCTGGCCGCCTCGCGCAGCGCGTCCCACTCGGTCAGCTTGATCCGCGGGCGGACGGGATCGGACGCGCCCCCGGCGGCGGTCTCGATCGCGTCGATCGCCTGCCATCCCTCCCAGGTCACGGCGTGTTCGGCATGCGCCGCGATCATCGCGTCGATGTCGTCGGCGACCGGTTCGTTCAGGCGGCCGGCCGCCGCGTCCTTAAGGATCTTGGTCACGGTGTCCTGAGCGTCCTTCTTGTTGGTCCCGATCACCCCCGAGGGGCCGCGTTTGATCCAGCCCGAGACGTACTCGCCGATCTGGTGTGCGCCGGTCTCGTCGGTGACGCGCCCGGCGTCGTTGCAGATCAGGCCGCGGCGCGCGTCGAACGGGATGTCGTCGACCGGCTGGCCGGTGTAGCCGATCGAGCGAAACACCAGCTGGGCGGGGATCTCGTCGAGCCGGCCGGTACCGCGCGCGGCCAGCGAGCCGTCGTCGCGGGCCACGATCTCGTTGTTCTCGACCCTCACCGCACGCACGTGGCCGCGCTCGTCGCCGAGCAGCTCGACCGGGGAGGCGAGGAACCGGAAGCGCACGGTGATCGGCTTACCGGTGCTCGGCCGGGCGGCGTACTCCTGAAGGATCTCGACGTTACGCCGGCGGGTCTTGTCGGCTTCCTGGAGCGCGACCGCGGAGAGCTCGTCGAGCTCGCCGCCCACGATTTCGACGTCGCCGCGCTCGAGCTCGCCCATCTCGAGCAGCTCGGGGTTGGTGAACGCGGCCTGCAGGGGTCCGCGCCGGGCGAGCACGGTGATCTCCTCGATTCCGCTCGAGCCCAGGACTTCGATCGCGTGATCCGCGGTGTCTGTGCAGGCCAGCTCGGCCGGAGCCAGAGCGAGCATCCGCGCGACATCGAGGGCGACGTTGCCCGCGCCGACGACCACGGCCTGCTTGGCCTGCAGGTCGATCTCGAGGCCGCAGTGATCGGGGTGGCCGTTGTACCAGGCGACGAACTCGGTCGCGGCGTGCGATCCGCGAAGATCCTCGCCGGGGATGCCCAGTCGCTTGTCGATCGAGGTGCCGATCGTGTAGAGGACGACGTGATAGCGCTCGAGCAGCTGTCGGCGGTTGATATCGACGCCGAGGTCGACGTGGCCGAAGAAGCGGAAGCGCTCGTGCCGGGTGGTCTTGTCGTAGGCCCGGGTCACCGACTTGATCTTGGGATGATCGGGGGCGACGCCCGAGCGGACCAGCCCGTACGGGGTGGGCAGCCGGTCGTAGAGATCGACGGCGAACTCGGGATCGGGCACCGCGAGCAGTTGGCCGGCGGCGTAGAAGCCGCTCGGGCCGGCGCCGACGATGGCAACGCGAAGGGGGGAGTTATCGGTCACGTTCACCTCTCCGACATTAGCCGCTGCCGGGTGATCGCCGGTTCCGCGAGATAGTGCGCGCGCGTCCAATTGCGGGCAGGATAGGCTGCTCCGACCCCGGACAAGGAGCATTCCATGGTCAAGCTAGTGGTCGCCTACGGCACGCCGGAAGACCCGGCAGCGTTCGATGAGCACTACGCCAGCACGCACAGGCCGCTGGCCGAGAAGATCCCGAATCTGCGGCGCTTCGAGGCCGGAAAGATCCTGGGTACGCCGGACGGCTCCGCAGCGCCCTTCTATTTCATGGCCGAGCTCTGGTTCGACAGCCCGCAGGAGCTCCAAGCCGCGATGGGAACTCCCGAGGGCGAGGCGGCGGGCGCCGACGTCGCCAATTTCGCCACCGGAGGCGCGACGCTGATGATCGCCGAGGTCTGAACATGGCGCACCGAATCCCGACGACGCATGCTGGAAGCCTGCCGCGGCCGAATGACCTGGCCGACATGATCTGGGGACGCATAGACGGGCAGGAGGTCGACCAGGCGGCCCTCGAGGCGCGGATCGCCTCCGCGGTGCAGGAGGTGGTGGCCAAGCAGCGAGAGGCGGGGATCGACTTCATCAGCGACGGCGAGATGAGCAAGACCGGTTTCAGCACCTATGTGAACGAGCGGTTCTCGGGGTTCGAGGGCCGGGCGGAGTTTCAGGCCGACGACGTGGCGGACTTCCCGGACCTGGCGATGCGGCTGTTCGCGACCCCGGCGATGGCCCATCTGGTGTTCGCCAACTGCGTCGGTCCGGTCGAGCTCGTGGACAAGGACGCCGTGCATGACGACATCACGCGGCTGAAGGCGGCGCTCGACGGCTCCGACCCGTCCACCGCGTTCATGGGCGCCATCAGCCCGGGCCAGATCGCCTTCAACTATCCCGATCAGCATTACGGCTCGCACGAGAAGTACCTCGCGGCGCTCGGCGAGGCCCTGTCCTACGAGTACCGGGCGATCGCCGATGCCGGGCTAAATCTGCAGATCGACTCGCCGGACGTGGCGATGGCCGCGCACTGCCGGTCGGTCGGGTCGAGCGCCGGGGACTGGCATCACCACGTGCCGCTGGCCGTCGAGGCGCTGAACCAGGCGCTCGACGGCATTCCGCCCGAGCAGGTCCGCTTCCACGTGTGCTGGGGCAACTACGGCGGCCCGCATCACAAGGACGTCCCGCTGGCCGAGATCATCGACGACGTGCTGAAGGTCAACGCCGGCACGATCTACGTGGAGGGCGGCAATCCCCGCCACGAGCACGAGTACCGCGTGTTCGAGAATGTCGACCTCGGCGACAAACGGGTGATCCTCGGCACGATCGACACCAAGTCGAACTTCATCGAGCATCCGCAGGTCGTGGCCGACCGTCTGGTCCGGCTGGGGAAGATCATCGGCAAGGACCGCCTGCTCGCCGGGACCGACTGCGGCTTTGACACGTTCATCCGCTTCTCGCTGGTCGACCCCGGCGTGGCCTGGCTGAAACTGGCCTCGCTCGCCGAGGGCGCCGCGCTGGCTTCCGAGGAGCTGTGAGGCGAACTTTGGCGATGCACTTCGGCATAGGTCACCTGAATCGCCAAAGTCCGCGCGGCTGGGCTTACATCGGCGTCGTGTACGCGCCGGTGATGCCGCCGTCGACCGTGAAGGTCGATGCGGTGACGAAGCTCGACTCGTCGCCGGCCAGGAACAGGGCCGCGTTGGCGATCTCCTCGGCCCGGGCGAACCGGCCCATCGGCACGTGCACCAGGCGCCGGGCGGCCTGCTCGGGATCCTTGGCGTAGAGCTCGCGGAGCAGTGGCGTGTCGACGGGTCCCGGGCACAACGCGTTCACCCTGACCCCCCGCCGGGCGAACTCCACCCCCAGCTCTCGGGACAGCGCGAGCACGCCGCCCTTGGAGGCCGTGTAGGAGATCTGCGAGGTGGCGGCGCCGAGGATGGCCACGAACGATGCGGTGTTGATGACCGACCCGCCACCGCCCTCGAGCAGATGCGGGATCCCGTGCTTGCAGCACAAGAAGACACTGCGCAGGTTGACGGCCTGCACCCGCTCCCAGGCCTCGAGCGTGGTCTCGAGCACGGAGGCGTCGTCGTTCGGCGAGATGCCGGCGTTGTTGAACAGGACATCGATACGCCCAAGCTCCTCGCGCGCGCGCGCGTAAACGCCGCGGACCGCCTCCTCGTCGGCGACGTCGGCCCGGAGCGACAGCTCGCCGACCGAGTGCTCGGCCAGATCGACACCGACCACCCGCGCGCCTTCCCGTGCGAACCGCTCCGCGGTCGCGCCACCGATCCCGCCCGCCACGCCGGTGATCACGCACACCTTGCCCTCCAGGCGGCCCCCCGCGCTCATGACGTTGCGTAGTAGATCGACTTGACCTCGGTGTAGGCGTCGAGCGCGTGCGGCCCCAGCTCGCGCCCGTAGCCCGACTGCTTGAACCCGCCGAACGGCGTGGCGACGCGGACGGAGGTGTTGGAGTTGATCGAGAGGACGCCCGCGTCGATCGCCCGCGCGACGCGCAGGGCTCGGGCGCCGTCGCGGGTCCAGATCGAGCCCGACAGCCCGTAGACGGTGTCGTTGGCCAGGCGGATGGCATCGTTCTCGTCGCCGAACGGGATCACCGTGGCCACCGGCCCGAAGATCTCCTCGCGGGCGGCGCGAGCGCCCGGGTCGACGGGGCAGAGGACGGTCGGGGCGAACCAGTACCCGGGACCGTCCGGGGCGCTGCCGCGAATCGCCACCGGCGCGTCGCCGGAGCCGTTCACGAACGAGGACACCTTCTCCCGATGAGCCGCCGAGATCAGCGGTCCCATCTCCGACTCTTCGCTCAGCGGATCGCCGACCCGGATCGACTCGACCGCGTCCTCGAGCGCGTCCATGAACCGGTCCAGCACGGAGCGCTGGACGAGGATGCGCGAGCGCGCGCAGCAGTCCTGCCCGGCGTTGCCGAACACCGCGGACGGCGCCGCCGCAGCCGCCGCCTCCAGATCGGCATCTGCGAACACCACGTTCGGGGACTTGCCGCCCAGCTCGAGCGTCACCCGCTTGATCGTCGCCGCGGCGCCGGCGGCGATCGAACGCCCGACCTCGGTCGAGCCGGTGAAGGCGATCTTCGCCACGTGAGGGTGCTCGACCAGCCGCTGTCCGCACACGCTGCCCGGCCCGGCGACGACATTGACCACGCCCTCGGGGATGCCGGCGTCGAGCGCCACCCGAGCGAATCGCAACGCGGTCAACGGCGTCAGCTCCGCCGGCTTGAGCACGACGGTATTGCCCGCGGCGAGTGCGGGAGCCAGCTTCCAGGCGGCGATGGTCAGCGGAAAGTTCCACGGCACGATCAGCCCCACCACGCCGAGCGGTTCGCGAACCGTGAAGGCCTGGCCCCCGGCTACCGGGATGGTGTCCCCGAGCAGCCGTTCCGGCGCGCCCGCGTAGTACCGGAAGGTCGCGGCGACCATGTCCATCTCGCCGCGCGCATCGGCGATCGGCTTGCCGGCGTTCCGCGCCTCGAGCACGGCCAACTCCTCCCGACGGTCGGCCACCGCGTCGGCGAGCGCATACAGACGCGACGCACGCTCGCCCGGGGCCATCGCCCGCCACCCCGGGAAAGCCTCCCGGGCCCGATCGACGGCGGCGTCGATCTCCTCGATCCCGCCCCGCGGGAGCTCCTCTAGCACCGCCTCGGTGGCGGGCTCAATGACCTGGATCATCCGCGTTCGAACATGCGGCGGCGCTCGTAGTCGGTCACCACCTGGTCGAACAGCCGCTGCTCAGTGCGTCCGTAGTTCAAATAGTGAGACCACACGGCCTCGCCGAACGCGTCGTGGGCGAACTCGCTGTTCTCCCACAACTCCACTGCCTCGCGCAGGGTGGACGGGAACGGTTCGGCCTTGCCCGCTTCATAGGCGTTGCCGACCAGCTCCGGCCCTGGATCGGTGCCGCGCTCGATGCCGTCCAGCCCGGCCGCCAGCAGGGCCGCGTATCCGAGATACGGATTCACGTCCGCGCCCGGGATCCGGCACTCTGCCCGGCGTGACTGGTCGTGGCCGACGACCCGGAACCCGCACGTGCGGTTGTCGCGACCCCACGAGATCGAGGTCGGCGCCCAGCTCTCGGCCGCGTAACGCTTGTACGAGTTCACCGTGGGGGCGATGAGCAGGGCCAGCTCGCGGATCCGCCCGCGCAGGCCGCCGAGGTAGTGTCGGAACACATCGGACTCATCGTGCCCGTTGACGAACACGCTGGCCCCGGATGTGTCCACCAGGCTCGAGTGGATGTGACACGAGCTCCCGATGTCCTTCTCCGACGGCTTCGCCATGAACGTCGCCGACACGCCGTTGAGGAAGGCGATCTCCTTGACTCCGTTCTTGTAGATCGTGTGGCGGTCCGCGGAGGTGACGGCGTCCGCGTAGCGCACGTTCAGCTCGTGCTGGCCATACCACGCCTCGCCCTTGGAGAACTCGACCGGAATCCCGGCATCCCGCATCCCCCGCCGGATCTGGCCGATCACGTTCTCATCCATCGTGGTGGCGAGGATGTGGTAATCGAGGATGTACGGGATCGTCGGGGTCAGGTTGCGATAGTCCTGCTCATGCGCCTGGGCGTAACTCTCCTTGTACAGGTAGAACTCGAGCTCAGAGGCGAACATCGGTGTGTAACCCATGGCCAGGGCGCGTTCGTACTGGGCGATCAAAACCTGACGCGGCGAGGCCGGTACGGGTGAGCCGTCGTGCTCGACGACATCGCACAGCACAAGCGCGCTACGGTCGAGCCAGGGAATCCGGCGCAGCGTGGCCATGTCGGGCGCGATCCCGAAGTCGCCGTAGCCCTTCTCCCAGTTGGCCATCGCGTATCCGGGCACGGGATCCATCTCCATGTCCAGCGCGAGCAGGTAGTTACACCCCTCGATACCGTTGTCGGCCACCTGTTCGAGGAAGTAACTGACGTCGATTCGCTTACCGACCAGTCGCCCCTGCATGTCGGTGAACGCGGTCACCACGGTGTCGATCGTGCCCGCGTCCGCCTCGCCCGCCAGCGCCTCCAGCGACAGCATGCCGACCGCGACGCCGGGTCCGCCTGGTCGTGTCACGCTCGCCATGACCTACTCCGCTCCCCCGGCGACCGCCGGCGACCCGCCCAGTGCGGGTGAGGGCTCGAACTCGGCCTCGTCGATCGTCCGGACCGGCCCGTGGTAGCGGTTCTTCGCCCCGGCCCACCACCAGACCCCGACCAGCAGGGCGACCACCAGCACCAACGGCGAGTAGTTGAACGCCGTCCAGGTGAAGCCGTGGTCCCACGGCGCGCCGGCGGTGGAGGTCGGCCCGTCCAGCGAGTACACGACGAGGACGACGAAGGCGATCGCGCCGATGTTGATCCACTTGTAGTGCCGTCCGAGCGACCAGGGGCCCGGCTGGAACTTGTCGCCGGCCCGCAGCCGCAGGTACACGGGAATGATGTAGGCGAGGTACAGGCCCACGGTGCAGATCGCCGTGATCGCGAAGTACGCCCAGGGCACGCCGGTCTTGGTCCCGAAGTACGCCGGGATCGTGATGATCAGCGACACGACTGAGACCGCGAGCACGGCATAGAGCGGCACCCGCTTGGCGTTGACCCGCCTGAACAGCCCCCAGCCGGGCATTCCGCGGTCGCGCGAGAATGCATACCACGTGCGCGAGGCGCTCGTGAGACCCGCGGCGCCGCAGAACAGCTGACCGACCGTGAAGATGATCAGGGTGAACTTCGCCGCCCACGCGCTCAGTCCGAGATTGACAACCGGGATCGCCCCGCCGCCGGCGGTGGTGATGCCTTTGACGTTGGTGGCCGCGAACAGAAGCGCCAGCAGCAGCGCCCAGCCGGCGATCGCCGAGTAGAACACCGAGCGCCACACGCCCTGCGCCGCCGCCTTGGCGGCGCCACGCGTTTCCTCCGCCGTGTGGGCCGAGGCGTCATATCCGGTCTGGGTGTACATCGTGAGGATGAAGCCGAGCGGTAGGACGTACACCCAGAAGCCGAGCCCGCCGGTCAGGCCGCCATGGAACCCGGTGTTGTTGAACCGTGTCCCGAACACCCAGCTGAAGCTTTGATGGTGGCTGGGCACGAACGCGACCAGCCCGATGATGACCAGAACGCCGAGCACGTGCCAGCCGACCGAGACGTTGTTGAAGATCGCCAGCAGCCGGTCGGCGAAGATGTTCACGACCGTGTAGCCGACCAGGATGATCAGGAACAGCAGGAAGGTCTCGTGGAGGATGGTCGAGGGGTTGGTGGTGGCGAAGTTGATGCCAAGCACGTTCAGGCTGTAGTCGGCGAGCGTCGCCTGAAGGAAGATCGCCGCGCCGTAACCCACGCCCGCGACGATCCCGACCAGTCCGACGATGTTCATCCACCCGGTGATCCAGCTCCAGCCCGGGCTGCCGAGCTTGGCCGACCACCAGTAAGGGCCGCCCGCGGTCGGGAACGCCGAGGTCAGCTCCGCCATCGAGAACGCGACCAGCAGCACGAACGCGCAGAGCACCGGCCAGCCGATCGAGATCGCGATCGGGCCGCCGGCGTTCCAGGCGAACGAGAAGTTCGTAACCGGGCCCGCGAGGACCGAGATGATCGTGAATGAGATCGCGAAGTTGGTGAAGCTGCTCCACCCGCGGTGGAGCTCCTGCTTGTAGCCCAGCTGGGCCAGCTCTCGCTCGTCATCGCCCACCGGGGCGCTCGCGGCCGACGTCAACAATGGCTCATTCGCCACGGGTACCTCCCCGATGTGGGTCACGCGTGCTCGTGTCTACGCCCTAATGGTGTGAAGTTCGCACCATCGGTTTCCGCGACGATAACCTTGCGCGCCGACAGTGTCAATGGCTCCGATCAACCAGATTCAGGTCGCGGTCATCGGTGGCGGCGTGGTCGGCTGCGCGGTGACGCTGGCGCTGGCGCGCCGAGGTGTCGCGGTGGCGCTGCTGGAGGCCGAGGCCGGGCTCGGGCTGGCGGCCAGCGGCACCAACTCGGGCATCCTGCACACCGGGTTCGACTCGACCATGGACGAGCTCGAGACCGAGCTGATCCTCGCCTCAGGTGCGCTTCGCGAGCCGCTGCTGGATGCGCTGGGGATACCCGTGCTGCGTTGCGGCGCGCTCATGACGGCCCGAGACCCGGCGCAGGCGGAGGGCATCCGAGCGGTCGCCGCGAGCGCCCGCCGCAACGACATCCCCGTCGCCGTGCGCGAGGACGGTGCCCTCGAGATACCCGGCGAGGCGGTCACCGATCCGGTCGCCTACACGGTCGCTGTGGCCGCCGAGGCCGAGCGCCATGGCGCGGCGCTGCATGTCTCGGCCCGGGTCGATGCGATCGAGCGCGATGCGCCGGCGGGGCTCAGGCTCCGGACTGAGTCGGGGCTCGTCATCCGCTGCGCCGTGGCGGTCAACTGCGCCGGGCTCCACGCGGACAGGGTCGCCCGCCTCGTCGGCGACGACTCGTTCTCGATCTACCCGCGCAAGGGCGAGTTCCTCGTGTTCGACGCGCCGGCCGGCGAGCCGCTCGAGCGGATCCTCGTGCCGTTGCCGAGCCGGCGCACCAAGGGCGTGCTGGTGTTCCCGACGATCGACGGCAAGGTCATCGCCGGCCCCACGGCCGTCGATCTCGAGGACAAGCGCGACTGGTCGGTACGTCCGGGCGCTCGCGCGGAGATCGTCGCCAAGGCGGCGGTCCTGTATCCGCCGCTCGCCGATGCCGAGCCCCTGTTCAGCTACGCGGGTCTGCGGCCGGCGGGGCGGGGAGTGAATTACCTGATCGGCGCGGCGCCGCCGTGCCCAGCTCTGATCCACGTGGCCGCGATCCGCTCGACCGGGCTCACCGCGTCGCTCGGCATTGCCGAGCGCGTCACCCAGCTCGTCGAAGCGGCGGGGGTGCCGCTCGGTGCCGAGGCGGCGCTCAAGGGGGGAGCGGCTCCGCAGCACGACGCTCCGTGGTGGCGGCGCACCGCCGAGTACCGGGCCGGGGTGGCTGCGTGACGCTGCTCCTCGGGATCGACGAGGGGACCTCCGCGGTCAAGGTGGTCCTCTACGACGCCGATCTGCGACCGCTGGCCGAGGCCCGCCGGGAGAAGCGGCTTTCCTACCCGCGCACCGGCTGGGTCGAGCAGGATCCGGTCGAGGTGCTGGATGCGGTGGTGGGCGCCGTGGGCGAGCTGCTCGGCCAGGCCTCCGAGCCGATCACCGCCTGCGGGCTCGACCATCAGGGCGAGTCGGTGCTGGCCTGGGAGGCGGACACCGGAGAGCCGCTGACCCCGATCGTGACCTGGCAGGACAAGCGCTCCCAGGAGATCCTCGCCCGGCTCGAGTCGAGTGGGCAGGGGGCGGAGGTCAGCCGGCTGAGCGGGATGCCGCTCGATCCGTACTTCTCGGCGGGAAAGCTCGCCTGGCTGCTCGAGCACGACTCGGCGGTTCAGCGCGCGCTGGACCGGGGGACGCTGCGGATGGGGACCGTCGACTCGTTCCTGTGCGACCGGCTCGGAGCTGGCTTCGCCACCGATCCCTCGACCGCCTCACGAACCCAGCTCGGTGCTCCGCGATGGGATCCGGAGCTCCTCGAACTGTTCGGCGTCCCAGGCGATGTGCTGCCGGAGATCGCGGACACGGCGGGAGGGCTCGGCGTGCTCCGCCACGATTCCTGGCCGCAGGAGCTGCCGTTGCGCGCGCGCTGCGTCGACCAGCAGGCCGCGCTTGCCGGGGCGGGATGTGTGCGGCCCGGGTTGGTCAAGGCCACCTACGGAACCGGTGTGTTCGTGCTCGCTCACGTGGGCTCTGAACGGCCCGCGCCCGGCGGGGGGCTGCTCCCCACCTTGGCCTGGAGCGTGCGCGGCGAGGCCGAGTGGGCGATCGACGGCGGTGTGTTCACCGCCGGCGCGCTGCTCGAGTGGCTGAGCCGTGACGTTGGCCTGGCCGCCGACCCCGCCGCGCTGGCTGAGGCCGCCGGAACCGTCGAGGACGCGGCCGGCGTCAAGGTGCTCCCCGCGCTGGCCGGGGTCGGCGCGCCGTGGTGGAAGCCGGACGCCCGAGCGGTGATCGCCGGCCTCAGCGCGAGCGTGCGCCCGGCGCATGTCGCGCGCGCGGCGCTCGAGGGCATCGCCTGGCGGGTCGCGGACATTGTCGCGGTGATCCAGGAAACCGTCCCGGTGCAGGTCCTCCGCGTCGACGGTGGGCTGACCCGCGATCCGACCCTGCTCCAGCTTCAGGCCGACGCCGCGGGCGTCACGGTTCAGCGCGGGCTACTCGACGCCACCGCCGCGGGCGCCGCGGCGCTGGCCGCGGTCGGCGCGGACGTATGGGGCTCGACGCTCGAGATCGAGGAGCGGATCCCGTCCGGGGAGCGCTTTGAGCCGCGGCGCGACGCGGCGTGGCGGGCGGCCGGGCAGGCGCAGTGGCGGAGCTTCGTGGAGCGTGCCGCCGCGCTGTGAGGGCGTCTAGCGGTTAGCGGAGCAGACCGGCGAGGATGTGCTCGGTGCCCTCGATGTGCTCGCGCATCAGCCGCACCGCCCGGCCGATCTCGCGCCGGCGGAGCAGCTCCACGAGCCGTCCGTGCTGGGCGTTGGAGTGCGACAGCAGCTCGGGGGGATGCGGCAGCCGGGTGATCAGCTCGCTCATCCGTCCCTGAACCTCGGTCATCGCGCTCACCAGGCGTGGAGAGCGCGCCGCCTCGGCGAGGCCGACGTGGAAGCGGATGTCGGCTCGCCGGTAGACCTCGAAGTCGTCCCCGTCGCGCATCCGGTCGACCAGCCCGGCGAGACGGTCGAGGTCGCCCGCTTCGGCGCGCTCGGCGGCGAGGATCGTCGCGCCGGTCTCGATCGCCACGCGATGGTCGAGCACCGCCCACGCGTCCTCGCCGAGCAGGGCCTCACCCACCGGCGCCAGCGGAGGACTTTCGGTGACGAACGTCCCCCCGCCCCGGCCGCGAAGCGAGATCAGCAGGCCGCTCTGCACCAGCGTGGTGAGCGCCTGGCGGAGCGTCGAGCGAGAGATCTCGAGCTCCTCGGCGAGCATCCGCTCTGCCGGCAGCTGGCTTCCGGCGGGAAGGATCCCGGTTCGGATCGCCGTCCCCAGCCGCTCCACCGTCTCCTCGAACGTCGTGGCCGCACGCACCGGCTTGAACACGGACTGAACCACGGCGTCCCTTTCCATGGGGCCGAGACTATCTCCCGGCAGGAGGGCTACGCGCCTGCGCCGACCCGGATGAGCTCGAGCGTGTTCTCCTGCACGCGCTCGAGCGACATCGTGAAGCTCGGGGAGTACAGCGAGAGGTGGTCGAAGTCGGGCTCGCGGCGGGCGATGCCGGCGCGCACCTGGTCAGGCGTGCCGGCGACGCCGATCGCGTCGAGCATCTCGTCGCTGACCGCGACGATCATCGCCTCGCGATCGCCGTCGGCGAACGCCTTGCGGATCCGCTCGGCCTCGCCGGCGAAACCGCTGGCCTCGAGCATCGGGCCGTAGGCCCGGGGTGCGGCGTAGAAGGCGAGCTGTGCCGCGAGCTCGCGGCGCGCCGCCTCCTCGTCTTCGTTCACCGAGCACAGGAGCATCCCGACGACCTCGACCTGAGTCGGGTCGCGTCCGGTCTTCTCCGCCCCCTGGGCGATGGCCGGTCGGACCACCTCGCGGACGTAGCGTGAGCTGAACGTGGGATGGCAGACGAGTCCGTCGGAAACTCGGCCGGCGGTTTCGATCATCCGCCGGTTGACCCCTGCCGTGTAGATCGGGATCTGCTCGCGCACCGGCGGAAGGACCTCGGCGGTCGCCGTGAGGTTCATCGAGTAGAAGCGCCCGTCGTGCCGGACCGGCCCTT
Organism: Solirubrobacterales bacterium; assembly: GCA_019241635.1. GTDB lineage: Bacteria > Actinomycetota > Thermoleophilia > Solirubrobacterales > Solirubrobacteraceae > Palsa-465. The sequence goes on along the minus strand of JAFAWR010000207.1, from coordinate 5,743 downwards.
CGTGGAGCCTCCAGATCCGGCGCAACAGCGGGACGAGCTCCTCGAGGCGCACCGCGGGCGACTCGGGATCCCGGACGCCGTGCCAGCCGATCTGCATCCCCTTTGTCCCGGTCCCCAGCCCGAGCACGAGGCGGCCCCCGCTCAGCTCGTCGATCCCGCGCGCCTCGTTGGCCAGGATCAGCGGTGAGCGCCCCACGGCATAGGCGATCGCGCTTCCCACCCGGCACGTGCGCGTGTTCTGGGCCATCGCGGCGAGCGCGACGATCGCCGAGCGGTCGTTGAACTCGCTGGTCCAGGCGGCTTCCAGCCCGGCGGCGTCAGCCGCCGCGGCAATCTCGATCGTGTCGGCCATCCGGCCGGCCAGAACGCACACCCCGCGCGTCGCCATGCCCGGACGCTACCAGCGTGCAAGGCCGCATTCGTCCGCCGAGAGCTGTCCTGCTAGCGTCGGGGCCTGCGCTTCCCGGCCGCAACTCCAGCAGGGGTCGAGCGGTTAAGGGATCAGCCGGCAGCGTGGCCGACGGGGGATTCGGCGACGGCTTGCCCGGCTGCAGCGCCAGATCTGAACTCGAGCGCCTCAGGTAGGCGGGAAAGTGAGTCTCGAATGTCCAGACGGATGTCGCGCGTGGTCGTATCGATCGTCTGCGCGATTGCCTTCGGAGCAGCCGTACCCGCGGCCGGGGCCGCGGTGGTGATCGGCATCGGGGACCAGAACCCGGCCATGTTCTCCGACCCGCGCTTCGCCGCGCTCAAGATCACGACCGCCCGCGACGTCATTCCCTGGGACATCGTCACGCGGCGCGCCGACCGGGGCGATCTGGCCGCGTTCCGCGGGTGGCTGAGCGCCGCCCAGAAGGCGAACGTCACGCCGTTGGTCTCATTCGGTGCCGACTACACCAACCCCGCGGCCAACTATGTCCCGAGCGTGGGTCAGTACACGACCGCGGTCAAGGCGTTCCTCAAGGACTTCCCGCAGATCAAGGACTACACGCCGTGGAACGAGCCCGACTTCTCCTACCGGAGCCTCGCCCGCAACCCGGCGCTCGCCGCCAACTACTTCAACGCCCTGTATGCCCTGTGCCACCACTGCACGGTGCTGGCCGGGGACGTCTACCTGCCGGCGACCGGCACCGCGTTCATCGACCACGCCGTGGCCACGCTGGCGCCCTGGCTGCGGGCGTATATCAAGGGCCTGCACCACCGGCCCGCCGGGTGGGCGCTGCACGATTACACCGAGATCCGCGCCCGCAACACCTCGCAGCTGCACATTCTCATGTCGATGACCTCGGGTCCGATCTGGCTCGACGAAACGGGCGGCGTGCTCCGGCGCGGGCACTGGCAGTACCGCAACCAGAACGCCTCGGCGGCGGCCAACGACGAGCAGTACCTGCTCTCGCTGAGCAACCGGTTTCATCGGATCGCGCGGATCTACCACTACCAGTGGGGCGCGAACCCGTCCGCCGGTTGGGACTCGGCGCTGATCGGCCCGACCGGCAGTCCGCGGCCGGCGTACAACGTGCTGCTCAACTGGATCAAGTCCCACCACTAGATCTGGTTCGACGGCCGGCGCCTGGGAATCCGGGCGCCGGGCGTCGGCATCCCCGCCCCACCCGCATGGGTAGGCGCCCGATATACGCCTGTACTTCCGGGTCGCAAGGCCACGCGAATTCCTTGAAGGGCGTGCGTTGTATGCCCCACGTCCAACGACCTCAAGGAATGAGTGCTAATGGTCAACAAACGTTCGATAAGCGGCATGGTGGCTGCTTTTTCGCTGTTTTTGGCGTTTCCGGCGCTGTCCTCGGCCCATACGCTGGCCGTTTCGGTCAGCCCATCGCAGTGCGTTACGCCGCTTAGCGGCGAGTACACGGCCACGGTCACCGTGACCGAGGCGTACTTCAGCGGCACCATCGAGAACATCCCGGTGGGCCGGAACGTGTACGAGCTGTCCGCGAGCACCGACAAGGGGAACACGGGGCTCAACCAGAACTACTTCACGCAGGGCAGCGTGGGTACCCAGACCGGCCTGGCGAACCTCGGTCAGCCGACCTCGTTCAGCTCGCCATCGAACGGATCTGCGGCCAAGCAGACGTTCACGGTCACGACCTCGGTCCCCGAGACCTACGTGCTGTCCAACAGCTACATGAAGACTCCGGCCACGGCGACGATCACCGCGCCTACGAGCGGATGCACGCCGCCTCCGGGCTGTCCGACCGGGCAGTCGCTGGTGAACGGCGCGTGCGTGCCGCCGACGAGCTGCCCGACCGGGCAGACGCTGTCTGGCGGGGTGTGCGTGCCGCCGACAAGCTGCCCGACCGGTCAGGTCCTCTCGGCCGGCAAGTGCGTGCCACCGACCACGTGCCCTAACGGCCAGATCCTCTCGGGCGGCCAGTGCGTGCCGCCCACCAGTTGCCCAAGCGGGCAGGTGCTTTCGGCCGGCCAGTGCGTGCCTCCGACGACTTGCCCCAACGGGGAGGTCCTCTCAGGTGGCCAGTGCGTGCCGCCGACCACGTGCCCGAGCGGGGAGACGCTGTCGGGCGGCCAGTGCGTGCCGCCGACGACCTGCCCGGCCGGCGAGAGCCTGAGCGGCGGCCTGTGTGCGGCCAAGACCGTCCTGCCTCCGCCGCGGGTGTTCCCGGCGGTGTGCCGGGCCTCGACCCAGGGCTACACGGTGCGGGCCGGCCAGGTCGACACGATCATCGTGTCGGTTCACCGGCAGGGCGCGGCGGTGTCGGGCACCAAGGTGCGCATCACGCTTCCGGGCAACAAGGTCGTCACGCGGACGACCGGCAAAAGCGGCAAGGCGACGTTCATCGTCGAGCCGGCGCAGAGTGGGACCATCTTCGTCCGCAGCCCGAGCTGCAAGGAGATGATCAAAGTGAAGGTCTACGCCGCCAAGGCGGCGACGGTCCAACGGGCCCCGTCCTTCACTGGGTGACATGAGGGGCCACCTAACATCCAGCCGCCGCGGCCTTCGGGTCGCGGCGGTCTGCGCCGTCGCGCTGAGCGCGCTGGCCCTGCCCGCGGTCGGACAGGCCGCCCGGGCCAAGCGCCACGAGGTCAAGCGCCAGGTGCTCTCGCACCCCGGATATGCCTCGACCTGGGCCTATCTGGAGACCGCGACCGACGCCTACGCCTCTCCCTCCCGGCGCGCGCACGTGCTCGGCTATCTCGGCCTGACCACGCAGGACGGCACGAGCGAGTTGCTCTTCGAGCAGCAGCGGGTGCTGATCCACGGCAGCTGGTGGGTTCAGGTTCGCCTCCCGCTGCGGCCGGCCGGGCAGATCGGCTGGGTGCCCCAGCGCGTGCTCGGCGCCCCCCAGACGGTCCACACCTACCTGGTGGTGTCGACCGAGAACACGACGCTGACCCTGTATCGCAACGGCAAGGTCATCTTCTTCACCCGCGTGGGCACCGGCGCGCCCAGCACCCCGACACCGCACGGGCAGTTCTACATCCGCGACCGGCTCGACGGCTTTTCCGCCGGCAGCATCTACGGGCCGCTCGCGTTCGGGACCTCGGCGCTGTCCAACGTCGAGACCGACTGGCCGGGCGGAGGGGTAATCGGCATCCACGGCACCAACGAGCCGTCGCTGATCCCCGGACATCCGTCGCACGGCTGCATCCGGGTGCCGAACTGGGAGATCGTCAAGCTGGCGCCGCTCCTTCCGATCGGCACGCCACTGACCATCGAGTAAATCCGCCCAACCCCGCTCGCGGCGTCGCCATCGGCGCCGCGAGCGATCCGGTCCGCCGTCATCATGGTCGGGTGAGACGTGGACGTCGGCGGCGATGAGCGAAGTCGTCGCGCTTGCCGTCCTGGCCGCGAGCCTGCTGGCGGCGATCGCGCACTGGCGGCTGGCTCCGGACTGGGTCGTCGCGGCGGCCGGCGCCGGGCTGCTCCTCGCCCTTGGCGTGCTCAGCAGCGCCAGCGCGGGCTCGACGCTTAAGGAGCTTGCGCCGACGGTCGGGTTCCTGGCCGCGCTGCTGGTGCTGGCCGACGGGTGCCGGCGCGCCGGCATGTTCGATGCGCTCGGCGCCTTGATGGCCTCGGGTGCACGCGGACGCCCCGGACGGTTGCTGGCGATGGTGTTCCTCGTGGCCGCCGGTGCCACCGCCGTGCTCAGTCTCGACGCCACGGTGGTGCTGCTCACCCCGATCGTGTTCGCCACCGCGGCCCGGCTGCGGGCCAATCCGCGCCCCCACGTCTACGCCTGCTCGCATCTGGCCAACAGCGCGTCGCTGCTCCTGCCGGTCTCGAATCTCACCAATCTCCTGGCCTTCCGGGCCGCCGGCGTGTCGTTCACTCGGTTCAGCGCGCTGATGGTCCTCCCGTGGCTGGCCGCCCTGGCGGTCGAGTGGCTGGTCCTGCGCTCCTGGTTCGCGGGCGATCTCCGCCAGTCCGGCACGCGCCCCGGGGGAAAGCTCGACGGCGTGGACGTCCCGTGGTTCGCGCTCGGGGTGGTGGCGTTGACCCTGGCCGGGTTCGTGGCCAGCTCGCCGATCGGGATCGCGCCGGTGTGGGTGGCGGCGGCCGGAGCGCTCGTGCTGGCGCTCCGCCACCGGCCGCGGCCGCAGGAACTCGTACGCGCAGCCGAGCCGACCTTCCTGGTCTTCGTGCTCGGCCTTGGAATCGTCGTGCACGGCGCGAGCCAGCACGGCCTGGCGAGCGCGGTGGGCTCACTCCTGCCCCACGGATCCTCGCTGCTTGCCCTGCTCGGCGTAGCCGCGGTGAGCGCCGTGGTGGCCAACCTGCTCAACAACCTTCCGGCCACGCTGATCATCCTGCCGGTCGTCGCCGTAGGCGGACCGGGACCGGTACTCGCCATGCTGGTCGGCGTCAACGTCGGCCCGAATCTCACCTACGTCGGGTCGCTGGCCACGCTGTTGTGGCGCCGGATCGTCCACGCCCACGATGAGCAGACCGACATGGGCGAGTTCACGCGCCTGGGCCTGCGCACCGTTCCGCCGATCCTGGTGGTCTCGACCGCCGCATTGTGGTTGGCTCTCCGGGTGGTGTGATGCGCGTCGTCGTCTGGATAGCCGAGGACACCTGGGAAGGTTGCGTCGACCGGGCCGCCGGGCTGGTCCCGGAGCAGGCCGAGGTGACGCTCCTCCACGTGGCTGCGAGCGACGTCGAGGCGGTGGCTTCGCAGGGCGGGGCCCGGTTGCTCGGTCGGCATCGGCCTCCGCCCCCGGGGCCGCCGGTGCGCGCCATCGCCGAGGAGGAAGCTCACGCGCTCCTCGAGGCCGCTCGCGCGCGGCTGGGGCGAGCCGGCGAGACCGTCGCGCGCCGCGGGAAGATCGAACGTGAGGTGCTGGAGGTCTGCGCGGGCGCTGATTTGCTCGTCCTCGCGCGGGACGGTGAGAGTCGCCTGGAACCCAAGAGCCTCTCTCCGCGCACCCGGTTCGTCCTCGACCACGCGCCGTGCCAGGTGCTGCTCGTCTGGCCGGGAGCGCCACCGAGCCTGAACACGATCAAGTTCCCGCCGAAAGGATGACGTCGTCCACGTCCACGTGCCCCCGGGAGACGAAAATTCCAGCATTCCAGGGCCAGGGCCCCCGGAATTCCGGATTCTTCGTCTCCAGAGGCTGTCGTGTAAAGCCGGGTGCACCGCGAGGTGTTGTGGTCAGCACACAAGAGACGAATCGGCTGAGCAGGACCTGGTCGAGAAACGTCCCTCCAGAGGTGCGTTTCTCGACCAGCCTCCGCTGAATTGCGATCGCCGCAACCGTTGCGCGCCGG
>JAFAWR010000165.1 GCA_019241635.1 Solirubrobacterales bacterium | reverse complement strand
AGTGTGGGTGAGCGCGGCCGCGCCGGGGCATACTGACCGCGATGAGTGAGGCACCGGAGCTTCTCTGGGAGCCCTCGCGGGAGCGAATCGAGCGCGCCACGCTCACTCGCTACGCCCGCTGGCTGGAGCAGACCAGGGGCCTGCGGTTCGAGGGCTATCACGACCTGTGGCGCTGGTCGGTCACCGACGTCGAAGCGTTCTGGGGCTCGATCGCCGAGTTCTTCGAGGTCCGCTTCGAGCAGCCGGCCGGGAGCGTGTTGGGGCGCGCGCAGATGCCGGGGGCGGAGTGGTTCCCCGGCGCGCGGCTGAGCTACGCCGAGCACGTGTTCCGCGACAAGGACGATCAGGCGGTCGCGCTCCGCTACGCCTCGGAGCTGCGCGAGCTCGACCAGTGGACGTGGGGCACGCTGCGCGGACAGGCGGCGGCGATCGCGTCGGGCCTGCGGGAGCTGGGCGTGGGCGAGGGCGACCGGGTTGCCGCGTACCTACCGAACATCCCGGAGACCGTGGCGGCGCTGCTGGCGTGCGCCTCGATCGGCGCCGTGTGGTCCTCCGCGGCGCCCGAGTTCGGCGCGCGCAGTGTGATCGATCGCTTCGCGCAGATCGAGCCCAAGGTGCTGCTGGCGGTCGACGGCTACCGCTACGGCGGCAAGGAGTTCGAGCGCCGCGAGCTGGTGCGGGAGATCGCCGCTGAGATTCCGTCGCTGACGCGCACCGTGACGCTCGGCTACCTCGACGGCTCGGGATGGGAGCAAGGCTTCCTCGGCCCCGACTCGGAGCTGACGTTCGCCCAGCTGCCGTTCGAGCATCCGTTGTGGGTCCTGTACAGCTCGGGCACCACCGGGCTGCCGAAGCCGATCGTCCACAGCCAGGGCGGGATCCTGCTCGAGCAGCTGAAGAAGGTGCACCTGCACCTCGACGCCCAACGCGGCGAGCGCTACTTCTGGTTCTCCACCACCGGCTGGATGATGTGGAACTTCCTGGTCGGGGTGCTGCTCTCCGACGCATCGATCGTGCTGTTCGACGGCAACCCCGGCCACCCCGACCTGGGCACGTTGTGGGACCTCGCGCAGAACACCGAGATGACCTGCTTCGGCACCAGCCCGGCGTTCATCAGCGCTTGCATGAAGGCCGAAGTCGAGCCTTCGCGGGGCCGCGACCTGGGTGCGCTGAAGGCGGTCGGCGCGACCGGCTCGCCGCTCACGCCGGAGGCGTTCCAGTGGATCTACGACCAGCTCGGCGATCACCTGTGGCTGTTCGCGACCTCAGGCGGCACCGACCTGTGCACCGCGTTCGTGGGCGGCGTGCCGACGCTTCCGGTCTATCGCGGCGAGCTGCAAGCGCGTTCGCTGGGCGCCTCGGTGGAGGCGTGGGATCCCGACGGCCGAGCGCTCGTCGAGGAGGTCGGCGAGCTGGTCATCACCAAGCCGATGCCGTCGATGCCGATCTTCTTCTGGGGAGACGACGATGGCTCGCGCATGGACGAGAGCTACTTCTCGATGTACCCGGGGGTGTGGCGACACGGCGACTGGATCGAGATCACCTCGCGCGAGACCGCGATCATCACCGGCCGCTCAGACTCGACGATCAACCGCGGCGGCGTGCGGATGGGCACCAGTGAGATCTACCGCGCCGTGCTCGCGGTGCCCGAGGTGCTGGACGCGCTGGTGGTCGATCTCCCGCGCGAGGGCACCGACGGCTACATGCCGCTGTTCGTGGTGCTGCGCGACGACGCCGAGCTGAGCGAGGAGCTGATCGACCAGATCCGCCGCCGGATCCGCGAGGACTGCTCGCCGCGCCACGTCCCGGACGAGATCGAGCAGATCAAGGAGGTCCCCCGCACCCTGTCGGGCAAGGTGCTGGAGGTGCCGGTGAAGCGCATCCTGACGGGCACCCCGCCCGAGCAGGCCGCCAGCCGCGAGTCGCTCGCCAACCCTGAGGCGCTCGACTACTTCGTCTCCAAGCACGAAGGCGCAAAAACGTCGTAACGGCTGACCTCGCAGGGCCGTCCTGGCCCTCTTACGCACTTCTTCCCTGTTTCTGAAGGGTCTCTCACGGCCGGCTGCTGTACTGGGTGCCCGTGAGACGTACCTCTGCCAGGAGAAACCGAACATGAGTCGTTTGATTCCCATCATCGGCGGCGCGGTCGCCGGTGGGCTGATCGCGTTGGTGATCGCCAGCGGCAGCACATCGACCAAGTCGGTCACGACGACGGTCTACGAGCCCGCCCACGGCGCCGCGATCCCGACCTCGTTCGCAGGCGGCGCCGCCAACGGACGCGGCCTGTCGATCAACCAGATCTACCGCAACGCCAGCCCCGGCGTGGTCGACATCGTCGTCACCACGCAGAATCAGAATCCGGGGTTCTTCGCTCCGAGCCAGCCGAACCAGGGCGAAGGCGCGGGGGTGGTCTTTGACGCCAAGGGCGACATTCTCACCGACGAGCACGTCGTGTCCGGCGCCAGCCAGGTGACGGTCACCTTCTCCGACGGGCACAAGGCGTCGGCGAGCGTCGTCGGCACCGACCCGTCCACCGACGTCGCGGTGATCCACGTCAACGCCCCCTCTTCGGAGCTGCACCCGATCCAGTTCGCCGACTCGAACGCGGCGCAGGTGGGCGATCCCGTGGTCGCGATCGGGAGCCCCTTCAGCCTCCCGGAGACCACCACCACCGGGATCATCAGCCAAACCGGCCGCAGCATCACCGCCCCCAACAACTACACGATCCCGGGCGCGATCCAGACCGACGCA
>JAFAWR010000075.1 GCA_019241635.1 Solirubrobacterales bacterium | reverse complement strand
TCGTGATCGCCGGGTCGAGCGGGGAGGTGTCGCTGATCGTGAACGACTGCCCGAGCTGCTCGAGGCCGGGCGTGGTCGGCTCGGCAATGAACGCCGGCTCGGCCTGTGTGGTGGACGAGTTGCGCTGCGAGGCGCGCGGGGCGGCGATCGCGGCCGGCAGGCTCATGTGCAGGTCGATTCGGTTGATCAGGGTCTGCAGGACGGTGGTGATGATCGTGGCGCCACCGGCCGCGCCCAGCGCCATGACCGGCTTGCGGTGCTTGAGGACGATCGTCGGCGACATGCTCGAGCGCGGTCGCTTGCCGCCGGCGGGCAGGTTCGGATCGGGAACGGTCGAGGAAGCCGGGGCGAAGTCGAAGTCGGTCAGCTCGTTGTTGAGCAGGAATCCGCGGCCGGGGACCACGATGGCGCTGCCGCCGAGCTCCTCGATCGTGTTCGTGTAGGAGGCGACGTCGCCATAGCGGTCGGCCACGACCAGGTGGTTGGTGTCGGTCTCCGGGTAGGCGCTCGCGCTGTCCGCCGCAGGCTGGGGCGTGCAGCCGCCGGAGCCGGCGAACGGGTTGCCCGGCGCGACCGGGCTCGTGGCCGCGTGCGCGGGGTTGATCAGGCAGGCCCGCTGGCGCCCGAAGTCCGGCGAGAGCAGCTGGGCCAGCGGCACCTGGACGTAGCGCGGATCGCCCACGTAGCGATTGCGATCGGCGTAGGCAAGGCGGGTGGCCTCAAAGTAGTGCTGCAGGACCTGCACGCGGCTCTCGGCGCCTAGGTTGAAGTTCGACAGGATGTTCAGCGACTCGCCGACAGTCGTGCCGCCGCTCGAGGAGGGCGCCATCGAGTAGACGTCATAGCCGCGGTAGTTGACGTGGGTGGGGGCGACGAACGGCGCGCGATAGTGCGAGAGGTCGGCCAGCGTCATCGCGCCCGGGCGCGGCACCAGCGTCGCCCCGGGGGCCAGCGGCAGGTTGTGCACCGTGCGCACGACATCGCGGCCGATCGCGCCGCCGTAGAAGGTGGAGATGCCCTTTCGGCCGATCAGCGCATAGGTGCGGGCCAGCGCGGGGTTCTTCATGGTCGAGCCGACCCTGGGTAGCTGCCCGTGGGGGAGGAACATCGCGCTGGTCGAGCTGAACTGGTCGAAGCGGAACGCGTTCTCGCGCACCTGCTCACGGAGGGTTGCGGTGACCGGGAAGCCGCGCTGCGCGACCTGCTCGGCGGGTCCGAGGTCCGCGGCGAGCGGGAATCGGCCCCAGCGGCCGACGGCGCGCGCCCAGGTCATCAACGTGCCCGGCACGCCGACCGAAAGGCCGCTGGTCACCGCGGTGGGGAAGGTCAGGGGCTTGCCCGTCGAGGGGTCGATGAACAGGCTCGAGGTATCCGCCGCCGGGGCGGTCTCGCGGCCGTCGATCGTGTAGACCCGGTGGGTGCGGGCGTCGTAATAGACGAAATATCCCCCGCCTCCGATGCCGGCCACGAACGGGTCGGTCACGCCGAGCGTGGAGGCCACGGCGACCGCGGCGTCGGCAGCGGTGCCGCCGCTGGCCAGGACGTTCAATCCGGCTCGAGTGGCCTGGAGCGTGTCGGAGGCGACCGCGCCGCCCCGGCCGGTCGCCACCGCGCGCTTGGTCAGCGTGATCCCGAGCGCGCCGGATGGCCCGACCGCCAGCGCGGCGAGAACCCCCATGACGGCAAGGCAGGCGACGAGCGCGCGACCGGAGCGCATGGCCCTACTGTGCCCACATAGGGTGAGTCTTATTCAGCCACGCATGTCGACGGCATAGACGTTCGTCGGATCGATCGTCACCACCACGCGGCTCTCCCCGGGCCGGTCGTGCACCTTGAGGTCCGCGTTGTACTTGGCGCCCAACCGCCGTGCGAACTCGTAGTCGTCGTCGGGCTCGACCCGTGCGTTGCCCCGCACTTCGAGGTAGCGCATCGGGATCTCCAGGTCGAGCAGCAGCAGGCTGCACTTCGGGTCGCGCTGGAGGTTTCGCGTCTTCAAGCGCGAGCTGTTGAGCGAGAGCTTGAGCTCACCGTCGTCGTGGAGGAACCAGATTTCGGTCACTTGGGGATAGCCGCCTGAGCCGATCGTGGCCAGCGAGGCGAACTGCCCGTCGAGCAGGTCGCGGTGGGTTTCGGGAAAGTCGGTCATGCCGGGCATTCTCCTGCACGCGTACGACTCGGGGCACCCCGCGCGCAACCATTGGCCGGCCGAAGTGTTGGCGGTGCAGGTGGCTACCATCGGGCGCCGCCGCAGCAAACGACGAGAGGAGTCGCAATGAAGAAACTGATCGTCGCCGTCGTGGGTCTCGCCGTCTTCGCACCCGGAGCGTTCGCCGCGTCGTCGCACTTCCTGAAGGTCTCGCCGAGCAAGGCTGCTCAGGGCAAGACCGTCACCGTGTCCGGATCGGTCGGAAACGGTTGCCAGATCGGGCACACCGGAGACGTCGCCACGATCTTCTCCAAGGCCTTCAAGGGCGCCACCAAGCACAACTTCGCCGGTGTGCCCTCGGTTTCGGCCTCGCTGGCCAAGAGCAAGAACGGGACGTTCTCGATCAAGGTCACGCTGAGCAACAACGTCAAGCCGGCCAAGTACTCGGTCGGAGGCCGCTGCGGCGGCGGCAACTTCGGCACGACCACCTTGAAGGT
>JAFAWR010000144.1 GCA_019241635.1 Solirubrobacterales bacterium | reverse complement strand
GATGCGATCTCCGCCCGTCAGGCCGCCGATGGCTCGTGGCGGGTGTGGGTCCACATTGCCGACGTCTCGGCGTACGTCAAGCCGCGGTCGCTTGTCGATCGGGAGGCATACCGGCGAGGCACGAGCGTCTACGTGCCTGGCGCGGTCGAGCCGATGCTCCCGGGCCAGCTCTCGAACCACGTGTGCTCGCTGGTGCCGGGCCAGGAGCGGATGACCGTGACGGTGGAGTTCTCGGTGACGGAGCAGGGGGTCGCGGCGGCCGCGGGGGGGCCGGGGGTCGCCAAGGCCGCGTTCTACCGCTCGGCGATCCGCTCCGATCAGCGGCTCGACTACCCGCAGGTCGACCGCATCTTCACGGGGCGCGAGCGGGCCGGCGAGCCGTGGGGCGAGGCGCTCGCCGCTGCCCGGGCGGCCGCCGCGGCGCTGGAGCGCCGCCGCGCGCAGCGCGCCGCGCTGGCCGTTGACTCGGCCGAGCCGGAGTTCTCGTTTGATCGCGCTGGGAACGTGGTGGGCGCGCAGGCCGTGACGCAGTCCGAGTCGCATCGCTTGATCGAGCACCTGATGATCGCTGCGAACGAGCAGGTCGCGGGCCTGCTTCAGGAGCGCCGGGTACCCACCCTGTACCGCGTCCACGAGCGGCCCGACGAGCCCGTAGTGCTGCGACTGCTCGAGCAGCTGGCGTCGCTCGGCGTGCCCACGCCGGCGGTCCCGCGCGGTCACCTCACCCCTCAGCAGGCCGCCGACGTGGTCGCCGAGGCTTCACACCTGGTGTCGGGCTGGGTGGCGCGCACGGGCCGCGGGGCCAGCGCGCTCAACAGCCTCGTGTTGCGCTCGCTCAAACAGGCCTACTACGACCATCGCAATCTCGGCCACGCCGGGTTGGCATCACCCAACTACTGTCACTTCACCTCGCCGATCCGGCGCTATCCGGACCTGATCTGCCACCGCGCGCTGCTCAGCGTGGTGGCCGGAGGGCCGGCCCCCGAAGCTTCGTGGGTCGCCTCGGCCGGCCCCTGGACGTCGGCGCGCGAGCGCGAGGCGATGACGATCGAGCGCGACGCCGACGACGTCGCCCGGTGCTTCCTGCTCGAGCGGACGCTGTACGAGTCCGGCTGGGAGACCGAGTTCGAGGGCGAGATCGTCGGCCTGATCGGCGCCGGGGCGTTCGTCAGCTTCGGCGAGCAGCGGTCGTTCGAGGGCATGCTCCCGGTTCGCCGCCTGAGGGGCGATTGGTGGGAGCTGAACGAGCAGGGAACGATGCTGATGGGGGCTCGTGGTGGCGGGGCAATCCGGCTGGGTGACCCGGTTCGGGTCCGAGTGCACCGGATCGAGGCGCCGCGCGGGCGTGTCGATCTGGTCCCGGGCTCGGGCTGGCGGGCGCCGGTCGCCGAGGCGTTCGGGGCGGCGTGAGCGTGGTGGCAGACGGACGACTGGGCAAGGCGGTGTGAGCGCGATGGCAAAGGGACGCAAGCGCAAAGCGGCGGCCGGCGACGTGGCCAGCAACCGTCAGGCCTCCTACCGGTTCAACCTGCTCGAGCGGTTCGAGTGCGGGCTCGTGCTGACCGGCACCGAGGTCAAGTCGCTGCGCGAGGGAAAAGCGCAGCTGAAGGACTCCTACGCCGTCGTCCGAGACGGGGAGGCGTGGCTGTTGGGTCTCTACATCGCCCCGTACGGACCGGCCGCACGCGATAACCACGATCCAGAGCGCCCGCGCAAGCTGCTGCTTCACCGCAGCGAGATCGAACGGTTGCTGGGCAGGACCCGCGAGCGCGGCTTGACGCTGGTCCCGACGCGGATCTACTTCGCGGGTCCGCGCTCCCGCGCAAAAGTGGAGCTCGCGCTGGCCAAGGGCAAGGACCTGTACGACAAGCGCGAGACGATCCGCAAGCGCGAGACCGCGCGCGACGTCCAGCGCGAGCTGCGGGACGCCAGCAGGTAGGGCGTCGGGTCCAGACGAGCCCGGCATTGGCCCCCGGGCGAGTTCTTGCGGCCGGGGCGAGTTGTCCATAACGGGGATTCGGGAGCGCCCAGTTGGGTAGGCTCTAATCCAATGACTATTGGTACCGCAATGGCCGTGATCGCGGTTGGCGCGATTTTGAAGTGGGCGGTGACCGCCCACGTCAGCTGGATCGACCTTCAGACGACCGGCACAGTGCTGTTCGTGATCGGCATCGTCGCGCTGCCGCTGTCCCTGCTCTACACGTTCTGGTGGTCCGAGCGGGACCGCGTCCGGGATGACACCCGGGTCCTGCGGCCCCCGCCGAACGCTCGGTAGTCGTCTTTCGACCCGGCTGTCGCTCTACAGCGAGCGGGACAGCTGCGTGGCGTCCATGCCGACGACCAGCAACGCGATCAGCGACAGATAGACGGCCGCCACGAGCGCGCGATCGCGGGGCCTGACGCGGTAGTACTCCTTCTGCTCGGGTCCGCCGGCCCGCCGGCGCCGCCAGCGTTTGTAGGTCTCAAAGCCGGCGAACACGACGATCAACAGGATGATCGGGTTGGGGAAGATGATCGCCAGGGCGAGCATCGCCAGGAACCCGACGAACCACATCCAGGGCGCCATCGCGGCCATCGCGCGACCGCCGTCGAGCGGCACCACCGGGAGCAGGTTGAACAGGTTCAGGAAGAACCCGGTGAACGCAAGCGCACGCCAGAGATCGTTGCCGGTGGCGTGCCAGACGAGGATGCAGGCGGCAGAGCCGATGCTGCCGAGGATCGGTCCGGCCAGGCCGACCCGGGCCTCGGCCAAGGCGTTCTCACCCAGTGACCTGGCGCTGATCACGGCGCCGAGGAACGGGATGAACATCGGCGCGCTTGCCTTGATGCCCTCGCGTCGAAGCTGGATCACATGGCCCATCTCGTGCACGAACAGCAGTGCGACGAAGCCGACGGCGAACGGAAGCCCCCACAGCGCGCCGTAGGCCACGATCGAGACCAGCATCGTTCCCGAGGTGGTGAGCAGC